>NZ_CP101283.1:310000-620000 GCF_024298925.1 Phenylobacterium sp. LH3H17
CGCGCAACGTGCCCACAGATCGAGCGCGGGCGCTTCGCGCCAACGACACACGAGCGGAAGCTCGCCTGTGGGAGGTCCTGCGAAATCGCCGACTGGGCGGTTGGAAGTGGCGCCGCCAGGTTCCGGTTGGCGCTTACATCGTCGACTTCCTCTGCCTTGAGAACCGGCTCGTCATTGAGCTCGATGGCGCTCAGCATGCAGATGCTGTCGCGTACGACGAGCGCCGCACGGCGTTCCTGCAGACTCAGGGGTTCACGATTTTGCGCTTCTGGAATCACGCTGTGTTCGAAGGCCGCGAAGGCGTTTGTGATGCGATCCTGGAAGCGTGCGGCGGCGAGTCGCCAAACATGCCGGACTTGCCGAACCTGCCCGATTGAACCACCGGATTGCGCCGCTTCGCGTCGCGCCCCCTCACCCCACCCTCTCCCCATGAATGGGGAGAGGAGAAGAGCTGCTAAGCCCGGTGATGCACGGCCTCTTCCTCGGCCAGGGGCAGGTCGAGGCGGTGGACCATTTCCTTGGGGACCACCTGCCAGAACTTGCCGAGATAGCGGTCCCAGTCGCGCAGGATGCCGGCGGCGAAGGCTGACCCCGTCTCGCGGGCGTGTTCCTCCACCAGGGCCTTGAGGTCATGCTCCCAGGCGTGGGTGCCGATCCGCTGGATCACCACGCTGTCGGTATTGAGCATGGTCTCGAAACGGTCGTGCAGGTCGAGCACATAGGCCATGCCACCGGTCATCCCGGCGGCGAAGTTGAAGCCCACCGGCCCCAGGATCACCGCCCGGCCGCCGGTCATGTATTCCAGCCCATTGGCGCCGCAGCCCTCGACCACCGTGACCGCACCGGAATTGCGGACGCCGAACCGCTCGCCGGCTAGGCCCGCGGCGAACAGGCGTCCCGCCGTCGCGCCATACAGCACCGTGTTGCCGAGGATGGCGTTAGCCTCGGGCGCCGCCAGGTGCGGCGAGGGCCGGATGATGATCGTCGCGCCTGACAGACCCTTGCCCACATAGTCGTTGGCCTCGCCGGTCAGTTCGATGCGCAGGCCCTGGACGGCGAAGGCCCCCAGGCTCTGGCCGGCCGAGCCCTTGAGCTGGACGGTGAGGTGGCCGGGCGCCAACCCGTCCATGCCGAACTTGCGAACGATGTGCGACGAGGTCCGCGCCCCGATGGCGCGGGCCGTATTCCGCACCGTGTAGGTGAGCTGCATCTTCTCGCCGCGTTCCAGCAGCGGGGCGGCGTCGCGGACGATCTGCGCGTCCAGGGTGTCGGGCACCTCGGTGCGGCCCTCGACGACGCAGTAGGGCTTGTTCTGGCCGGGGTCGGCCCGGACCAGCAGAGGGTTGAGGTCCAGGTCGTCCAGGTGCTCGCCGCCGCGGCTGACCTGCTGCAACAGGTCCGTGCGGCCGACGATCTCAATGAGAGACCGGAAGCCGAGCGACGCCAGGATCTCGCGCACCTCCTCGGCGATGAAGGTGAAGAGGTTGATGACCTTTTCCGGGCTGCCGGAGAACTTGGCGCGCAGGGCCTCGTCCTGGGTGCAGACCCCCACCGGGCAGGTGTTGGAATGACACTGGCGCACCATGATGCAGCCCATGGCGATCAGGCTGGCCGTGCCGATGCCGTACTCCTCCGCGCCCAGCATGGCGGCGATCACCACGTCGCGGCCGGTGCGCATGCCGCCGTCGGCCCGCAAGCGCACGGAGTGGCGCAGGTTGTTGAGGGTCAGGACCTGGTTGGCCTCGGACAGTCCCATCTCCCACGGTCCGCCGGCATACTTGATCGAGGTCTGGGGCGAGGCGCCGGTGCCGCCGACATTGCCGGAGATCAGGATCACGTCGGCCTTGGCCTTGGCGACCCCGGCGGCGATGGCCCCGATGCCGGTCATGGCCACCAGCTTCACGCAGACCCGGGCGTCGGGATTGATCTGCTTCAGGTCGTAGATGAGCTGGGCCAGGTCCTCGATGGAATAGATGTCGTGGTGCGGCGGCGGGCTGATCAGCATCACCCCCGGCGTTGCGTGGCGCAGTCGGGCGATCAGCTCGGTGACCTTGAAGCCGGGCAGCTGGCCGCCTTCGCCGGGCTTGGCGCCCTGGCTGACCTTGATCTCGATCTCGCGGCATTGGTTCAGGTATTCGGCGGTGACGCCGAACCGGCCCGAGGCGATCTGCTTCACCGCCGAGTTGGGGTTGTCGCCATTGGGCAGGGGCTTGTAGCGCGAGCTGTCCTCGCCGCCCTCGCCGGAGACGCTCTTGGCCCCGATGCGGTTCATGGCGATGTTCAGCACCCCGTGGGCCTCGGGGCTGAGCGCGCCCATGCTCATGCCGGGCGTCAGGAAGCGCTTCCTGATCTCGTTGACGCTCTCGACCTCGTCCAGGCTGACGGGCCGCTCGCTGGAGCGCAGGTCCAGCAGGTCGCGGAGCTGGATCTGGGGCATGCGCCGCATGCCGTCCGAGAAGCGCTTGTAGGTCCCGTAGTCGCCGGTGTCGCAGGCAGCCTGCAGGGTGTGGATCATGCGGGCCTCGAAGGCGTGGCTCTCGCCGGCGCGGCGCGCCTTGTAGAAGCCACCGACCGGCAGGCTGACCGCCGCCGGGTCCCAGGCCTTGCGGTGCAGGTCCGCCGCCTTGGCCTCCAGGCCAGCCAGGCCGATGCCGGAGATGCGCGAGGGCATGCCCGGGAAGAACTCGGCCACCAGGGCGCGGGACAGGCCCACGGCCTCGAAGTTCAGACCGCCGCGATAGGAGGAGATCACCGCGATCCCCATCTTGGCGATGATCTTCAGGAGCCCGCCCTCGATGGCGTGCTTGAAGTTGAGGCAGAGCTCGCGGAGCGTCAGCTCGCCGGTCAGGCCGCGCTCCAGGCGGTCCTGGAAGCTCTCCTGGGCCAGATAGGCGTTCACCGCCGTGGCGCCGCAGCCCACCAGCACCGCGAAATAATGGGTGTCCAGGCACTCGGCCGAGCGGACGATGATCGAGACGTAGGAGCGCAGCCCCTTGGCCACCAGCCAGGTGTGCACCCCGCCGGTCGCCAGGATCATCGGCAGGGCGACGCGGTCGGGTCCGCAGGCCTCGTCGGTGAGCACGATGGTGGCGCAGCCGCGCAGGGCCGCGTCCTCCGCCTCGGCGCGAATGCGGTCGAGATTGGCCCGCAGGGCGTCGCCCGGCCGGCACTCGGCCGGCGGGATCGGCATGCTGCAGTCGATAATCGCGACGTTCTTCTCGCCGATGAAGCCGAGGATGCGCTGGTACATTCCGGTGGTGAGCACCGGGCTCTCCAGCACGAAGACGTCGGTCTGGGCCTCGTCCTGGGCCAGGATGTTGCCGAGGTTCTTGAACCGGGTCTTCAGGCTCATCACCGAAGTTTCCCGCAGGGAATCGATCGGCGGGTTGGTCACCTGGCTGAAATTCTGCCGGAAGAAGTGGCTGAGCGGCCGGTACTGGTCGGACAGCACCGCAAGCGGCGCGTCGTCACCCATGGAGCCGACGGCCTCCTTGGCGTCCTCCACCATGGGGGCGAGGATCAGCTCGAGGTCCTCAAGGCTCATGCCGGCGGCGGCCTGGCGGCGGACCAGCTCCTCGCGGCCATAGGCCCGGGGCTCGGGCCCGGCGCCGATCCTGGCCTCCAGGTCGACCATGTTGCCCAGCCACTGGTCGTAGGGGTGGCGGTCGGCCAGGTGGTCGATGATCTCGTCCTCGGCGTAGAGCCGTCCCTCGGCCAGGTCGACGGCGATCATCCGGCCCGGCGCGATGTGGGTCTTCCTGACGATGCGGGCCTCGTCGACCCGGCACATGCCGGCTTCCGAGCCCATGATCAGCAGGCCGTCGTCGGTATAGGCCACCCGCAGGGGCCGAAGCCCGTTGCGGTCCTTGCCGGCCACCACCCAACGCCCGTCGCTCGCGCAGATGGCGGCCGGCCCGTCCCAGGGCTCCATCACGGCGTTGCAATAGGCGTAGAGCGCCTTGTGGGCCGGGCTGATCTGCTCGTCGGAGCGGGCGTTCCACGCCTCGGGGATCAGCAGGGCCTTGGCCATGGGCGCGTCGCGCCCGGCCCGCACCAGCACCTCGAAGGTGTTGTCCAGGGCCGCTGAGTCCGATCCGCCTGGCTGGATCACCGGCTTCACGTCGTCTCCCAGCTCGCCGAAGGCGTCGGCGGCCATGCGGATCTCGTGGGACTTCATCCAGTTGATGTTGCCCTTGACGGTGTTGATCTCGCCGTTGTGGGCCAGCATCCGGAACGGCTGGGCCAGCCGCCACTCGGGGAAGGTGTTGGTGGAGTAGCGCTGGTGAAAGATCGCCACCGCGGCCGAGAACCGCTCGTCCGTCAGGTCGGGATAGAACTCGTCGATGTGCTGGGCCAGGAACATGCCCTTGTAGATCAACTGCCGGGCCGAGAAGGAGCACAGGTAGAAGTCGCGGATCGCCGCGGCCGCCACGCGCTTCTCGATCCGTTTGCGGCAAAGGAAAAGGGCGCGCTCCAGTGGCTCGCCCGACAGGCCGGCGGGCGGGGAGAGCATGATCTGCTCGATCTCGGGGCGGGTGGCGTTGGCCTTCTCACCGATCACCGAGGTGTCCACCGGCACCTGGCGCCAGCCATAGATGTAGAAGCCGAAGCGTAGGGCCTCAGCCTCGACGATGGTGCGCGCGGCCTCCTGGGCGCCCAGGTCGTTGCGGGGCAGGAAGACCTGGCCCACGGCGATGGGGCCGGGGCGCACGGTGTGGCCGATGCGGGCGACCTGGTCGGCGAAGAAGTCCTGCGGAACGCTCAGCAGGATGCCGGCGCCGTCGCCGGTCTTGCCGTCGGCGTCGACCGCGCCCCGGTGC
Organism: Phenylobacterium sp. LH3H17; assembly: GCF_024298925.1. NCBI lineage: Bacteria > Pseudomonadati > Pseudomonadota > Alphaproteobacteria > Caulobacterales > Caulobacteraceae > Phenylobacterium > Phenylobacterium sp. LH3H17. The sequence goes on from NZ_CP101283.1 coordinate 314,821, forward strand.
CAGACGGACTTCAGCGCCCGGATGGCCAGCTCCACCACCTCGCGGCGCGGCTGGCCGTCCAGGGCGCAGACCAGGCCCACGCCGCAGGCGTCGCGCTCGTCGGCGGGGTTGTAGGCGTGCCCCTCGATGAGCTTTTCGCGGTTGGCCAGATAGCGCTGCATCTCGCTCATGGGTGTCACTCCGCCGCGACCAGCGCCGGGGCGCCGGCCTTGGCCTGAAGGTAGGAATGGATGGCGTCGGCGGCGTCGCGGCCGTCGCGGATGGCCCAGACCACCAGGGAGGCGCCGCGCACGATGTCGCCGGCGGCGAAGACGCCCGGCAGGGCGGTCTCCATGGTCTTGAAGTCGGCCTTCACCGTGCCCCAGCGGGTGACCGCCAGGCCGGGCGCCTCGAATGCCCGCGGCAGGTCCTCGGGATCGAAGCCCAACGCCTTGATGACCAGGTCGGCGGGCAGGTCGAAAGCGCCGCCCTCGACCTCTTCCGGCGACTGGCGACCAGTGGCGTCGGGTGGCCCCAGGCGCATGCGCGCGGCGCGCAGGCCCTCGGCCCGATCGGCCTCGCCCAGCACGGCGCGGGGCGCGGCCAGCCATTCGAACACCACGCCCTCTTCCTCCGCGTGGGCGACCTCGCGGGCCGAGCCCGGCATGTTGGCCCGGTCGCGGCGATAGAGGCAGGTGACGGATCTCGCCCCCTGGCGCACGGCGGTGCGAACGCAGTCCATGGCCGTGTCGCCGCCGCCGACCACGACCACGTCGCGGCCTTCGGCGTTCAGTTCGCCGCTCTCGAAGGCGGGCACACGGTCGCCCAGGCCCGTCCGGTTCGAGGCGATCAGGTAGTCGAGGGCCGGGGTCACCCCGGCCGATCCCGCGCCGGGGACGATCAGATCGCGGGCCGCATAGACCCCGGTGGCGATCAGGATGGAGTCGTGGCGCCGGCGCAGCTCCTCCAGGGTGGCGTCGCGGCCGACCTCGAAGTTCAGCCTGAACCCGATCCCGCCCTCGGCCAGGCGGCGGGTGCGGCGCTCCACGACCTCCTTCTCCAGCTTGAAGCCGGGGATGCCGTAGATCAGCAGGCCGCCGGCCCGGTCGTGGCGGTCATAGATGGTGACATCATAACCACCCTCGCGCAGACGCTCGGCGGCGGCCAGGCCCGCGGGCCCGGCGCCGATCACGCCGACCGACTGGCCGCGCGGCGGTCCGGCGCGCAGGGGGGCGACCCAGCCTTCCTCCCAGGCCTTGTCGGTCAGGTAGCGCTCGACGGCCCCGATGGTGACGGTGCCATGGCCAGACTGTTCGATGGTGCAGGAGCCTTCGCACAGCCGGTCCTGCGGGCAGATGCGGCCGCAGATCTCGGGCATGGAATTGGTCGCCTGGGACAGAAGATAGGCCTCTTCCAGCCGTCCTTCCGCCGTCATCCGCAGCCAGTCGGGGATGTTGTTGTGGAGCGGGCAATGGGTCTGACAGAACGGGATGCCACATTGCGAGCAGCGCGAGGCCTGCTCGGCCGCCTTGGCGTCGATGAAGTCGGCATAGATCTCGTGGAAGTCGCCCGTGCGCGCGATCGCCGCGCGCTTAGCCGGCGTGGACCGCTCGACGGTGGTGAATTTCAGCATCCGTTCGGCCATGGCGGCGCCTCCCGCCCGACCTGGGCGCGGCAGGTTTCTACACAAGAACCGGTCGCTGGAAAACCAGTTGATCCAGTAATTAGACTATCTAGCAGGACGGATTGGCGATGCTAGCCTTCCATTCGGGTTGGGCGTGCAATTTAGTCCAATATTGGGATAAACGCCATATTTACCATGTTCGCCGCCTTGTCCCACCCTGTCCCAGTAAGGAGTTCTGCCGTGGCCGATTGGATCTACGCCGTCATCCTCGGCCTCGTCGAAGGCCTGACGGAGTTCATTCCGGTCTCCTCCACGGGGCATCTGCTGCTGACCAAGACCCTGCTGGGCCTCCCGGACGGCTTCTGGGACACCTTCAGCGTCATGATCCAGCTGGGCGCGATCCTGGCGGTCGTGGTGCTCTATTTCCAAAGGCTGTGGGACGTGTTCCTGCGGCTGCCCAGCGACCCCAAGGCCCGCTGGTTCGCCGCCAGCGTGGTGATCGCGGTGATCCCTTCGGTGATCGTGGGCCTGACCCTGCACGACTTCATCAAGACCGTGCTCTTCGAGAGCGCCGGCCTGATCTGCGTCATGCTGATCCTGGGCGGGATCGCCCTGATCGCCGTCGACCGCTGGGCGCCGAAGCCCAAGGAGGCGGACTCCATGGCGCTGTCCTGGAAGCGCACCCTGGGGATCGGCCTCTGCCAGTGCCTGTCGATCGTTCCGGGGGTTTCGCGTTCCGGGGCCACCATCGTCGGCGGGGTGCTGCTGGGTATCGACCGGCGCGCGGCGGCCGAGTTCTCGTTCTTCATGGCCATCCCGACCATGGTCGGCGCCTTCGCCCTGGATTTCTGGGAGAACAAGGACGTGCTGACCGGCGACAATCTCGGGATCATCGCCGTCGGCTTCGTGGTGAGCTTCATCTCCGGCCTGGTCGTGGTGCGGACCATGCTGGACTTCATCAACCGCTTCGGCCTGACGCCCTACGGCTGGTGGCGGATCGCCGTGGGCGTAATCGGGCTCGGCGTTCTGCAGTTCGCAGGAAGCTAGACCGCGACCGACTCCGTCAGGTCGGCGAACTGGCCACCCTTGCGGAAGCGGTAGAGATAGGTGGGCAGGATCGCCTCGACCGTCGTCGGCTCGATCCCGAGTTCAGCCAGACCCGGATAGGCGCCGGAGACAACGTTGTCGGACTTCAGGGATTCGACCTGGTCGGTGGTCAGCGGCGGGGCCCACGGCGTGAAGAACGCGAGGGGCGAGCACAGCGCGCCGATCATCCGCGCGATCGGAAAGGGAAGGGGCAGCAGGATGCGCTTGCGCTCGGTCTCCCTGAGGATCAGGTCCAGGACCTCGCGGAACGAGAGAACCGCCGGGCCGCCCAGCTCGTAGGTCTTGCCTTGGTGACCGGGCTCGGAGGCCGCCTTGGCCACGGCCTTGGCGACATCGCCCACGAACACCGGCTGGAACCTCGTGGCGCCGCCGCCGATCAGCGGCAGGACCGGGCTGATCACCGCCATCTCGGCGAACTTGTTGAAGAAGTCGTCGCCGGCGCCGAACACGACGGAGGGCCGGACCAGCACGGCCTCGGGGAAGGCGGCGCGCACCGCGGCCTCGCCGGCCGCCTTGGTGCGGGCGTACTTCGACGAGGAACCCTCGTCGGCGCCAAGCGCGGAGATCTGGACCAGGCGCTCGACGCCGAGCTCCTTGGCGATGGCGGCGACGTTGCGCGCGCCGTCCAGATGGATGGCGTCGAATTTCTGGCGGCCGGTCTCGTAGAGCACGCCCACCAGGTTCACGCAGGCCACGGCGCCCTGGAGCGCACGGCGCACGGAATCGGCGACGCGGATATTGGCCTGGACCACCTCGATCTGACCAACGTCGCCCATCAGGCGCATGGTGTGGGCCAGGTGCGGCTGGCGGACCGCGACACGGACGCGCAGGCCCTGACGGGCGAGCGCCCGCACCACCTGGCTTCCGACGAAGCCCGATCCGCCGAAGACGGTGACCAGATCCTGCATGGCGCCTGCCTGAAATCAGTGACTGCTAGGCCGCCCGGATAGACGATGCGCCGCGCCGCCGCAATGCGAGCGATCCGCGCGGGCGCTTCAGGGGTTATGATGCGGCGTCAGGAGGATGCCATGTCTGTCACCAGGATTGGATCCGGCGAGCCCTTTGAGGCGGTCTACGGCTATTCGCGGGCCGTCCGGGTCGAGAACCAGGTCTTCGTCGCCGGCACCACGGCGCGGGCCGCCGACCTCGAGGCCAGCGCCTATGTCCAGGCGCGCTCGGCCCTGGCGATTATCGCCTCGGCCCTGTCGGAGGTGGGCGCCCACATGGACGATGTGGTGCGCACCGTGACCTACGTGATCGACCTCGCCGACCTGGATCATGTCGCGCGCGCCCACGCCAAGGTGTTCGGCGCCGCCCTGCCGGCCGCCAGCCTTGTCCAGGTCTCGGGGCTGGCGCCGCCTGCCGCCCGGGTCGAGATCGAGGTGACCGCCGTCATCCCGTCGCAAAGGGGCGTTGACCCGGCCCAGACGGCGCCCTAAGGAACGCGCCTCGCGCGATCCGGCGGATCGGGCCCAGGTGGCGGAATTGGTAGACGCGCTGGCTTCAGGTGCCAGTGGCCGTAAGGTCGTGAAGGTTCGAGTCCTTTCCTGGGCACCATCCTCCTCTCTATAATGAGAGGACACATACTGATCCGGAGCGTGAGGCCCCTTGGCTAATTTCCTGCACGAAGGCGATCTGCCGGCGGGCGTCCTTATGGACGCCGAGGCCGTGGCGGTGGATTCCGAGACCATGGGCCTGCGGCTGGGCCGCGATCCGCTGTGCGTGGTCCAGCTCTCCGACGGCAAGGGCGACGCCCATGTGGTGCGCCTGTCGCGGCCCGACTACGACGCCCCCAATCTGAAGCGGCTGCTGACCGATCCGAAGATCGTGAAGATCTTTCACTTCGGCCGCTTCGATATCGCCATGTTCCACCTGCACCTTGGGGTGATGACCGCCCCCGTCTACTGCACCAAGATCGCGTCGAAGCTGGCGCGGACCTATACAGACCGCCATGGGCTGAAGGATGTCTCGCGGGAGCTGCTGGGCGTCGACATGTCCAAGGCGCAGCAGAGCTCCGATTGGGGGGCGGCCAAGCTTTCCGACGACCAGCTCGCCTATGCGGCCTCCGACGTGCTGCATCTGCACGCCCTGCGCGCGCGGCTGGACGCCATGCTGGTCCGCGAGGGCCGCGACCACCTGGCCCGCGCCTGCTTCGACTTCCTGCCCCACCGCGCCATGCTGGACGTGGCGGGATGGGAAGAGGTCGATATCTTCGCCCACGCATGAGGTCCTAGGTGACCGACGCCGCCATCTCCGCCTCTCCAGGACCGCGCCGGGACTTCGCCCGGTGGCGCCGGCGCTCGCGGATGATCCGGCGGTTGCGGATTCTGCTGCCGGGCGCGATCGCGCTGATCCTGCTGACCATGGGCGGTTTCGTGGTCCAGGCCACGGTGATGGGCGGGCGCGCGACGCCGGCCGGGGACGACGAACCGATCCAGCTGGTCAATCCCCGCTTCGTCGGCCGCGACGACAAGGGCCGCGCCTTCGTCCTGACAGCCAAGGTGGCGGTGCGCGACGAGGGCGACTATCAGCGCGTGGTTCTGGAGAAGCCGACCCTGATCCTCGACGAGGAGGGGCCCAATCCCACGCGGATCACCGCCAAATCCGGCGTCTACCGCGAGGACCGCCGGGTGCTGAACCTGGACGGCGGCGTCAAGATGAACGGGGCCAACGCCAATTTCGACACCGCCAGCTCGATCTTCAACACCGCCACCGGCGAGCTGGAAGGTCAGGGCCAGATATCGGGCGTCGGATCGCTTGGCGAAATCACCGCGAAGTCCTATGGCGTGTACGACAAGGGCGAGCGCTTGGTCTTCAAGGGCGGCGTGCGCGGCCAGATAAATTCGAAGTAGACTTCCACGGACTGGGTTTGGGGCGCGGGGCTTCCCACATGGGCTTCATGAGCATGAGCAAGCTTGAGATGAAACGCTGGGCCGCCGGGGCCTGCGCCCTGGGCCTCCTGGCCGCGGGGCCTGCCAGCGCGCAGCTCTCACAGGATTCCGACGCCCCCGTCGATATCACCGCCGACTCCCTCGAAGTGGTCAACACCCAGTGCCTGTCGATCTGGAGCGGTTCGGCCGAGGCCCTGCAGGACCGCACCCGGCTGCGCGCCGACGTGCTGAAGACCTACAGCAAGAAGGGGCCCGCCAAGGCCGGCGGCAAGGGCGCCACCTGCGGCGAGCTGGACCGCATGGAGGCCATCGGCAACGTCTATTACGTGACCCCCCAGCAGAAGGTGCGCGGCGACGCGGCCGACTATGACGTGCCGGGCGAGCGAATCGTCATCACCGGCGACGTGGTGGCGGTGAACGGCCAGAACGTGCTGCGCGGCGAGCGGTTGACCGTCAATGTCGCAACCGGCGACGCCCAGATGCAGTCGAATTCCAAGGGCCGCGGCGGCAAGGCGCGCCCGCGAGCGGTGATCTATCCCCAGAAGCAGCAAGCGGCGGGGCCGTCCGCCCCGCGTCGCTAGGGTGCCCGAACGCTTCGCCACCCTGCCGGAACTCGCCGGCGAGGGACTTGTGGTCGATAATATCGGCAAGTCCTTCCGCGGCCGTCCGGTGGTCAAGGGCGTCTCCCTGCGGCTGGCCCGCGGGGAGGTGGTGGGCCTGCTGGGCCCCAACGGTGCGGGCAAGACCACCTGCTTCTACATGATCACCGGCCTGATCCCGGCCGACTACGGCTCGATCTATCTGGACGGCGAGAACATCACCGGCCAGCCCATGTACCAGCGCGCCCGCATGGGCGTGGGCTACCTGCCGCAGGAAACCTCGATCTTCCGCGCCATGAGCGTCGAGGAGAATGTCATGGCGGTGGTGGAGCTGCGCGAGACCAGCGCCGCCCGCGCCAAGGCCACGGTCACCGAACTGCTGGAAGAGCTGCACATCGAGCACCTGCGCAAGTCGCCGGCCATCTCGCTGTCGGGGGGCGAGCGCCGCCGGGTGGAGATCGCCCGGGCCCTGGCCTCCGAGCCCTCCTTCATGCTGCTGGACGAGCCCTTCGCCGGCATCGACCCCCTGGCTATCGCCGACATCCGCGAGGTGATCTCTTACCTGAAGGGCCGCGGCATCGGCATCCTGATCACCGACCACAATGTCCGCGAGACCCTGGACATCATCGACCGCGCCTCGATCATCCACGCCGGCGAAGTGCTGTTCGAAGGCTCTCCCGCCGAGATCGTCGACAACCCCGAAGTCCGCCGCGTCTATCTGGGCGAACACTTCGGCTGAGCGCGGGCCAGCGCCTGGACAAATCAGGCTTGAGACGCGCCAATACCGATCCGCAGCGTCTCTACGTGCCGACCGCTTCTCGGCGCGGGGTGCCGATCTCCTCCTCTCCTCCCCCGTCTTCTCGGGGGGAGAGGGTCGGGTGAGGGGGCTTTGCCGCTGCTTTGAGTCTGCTGAGAGGCCGGATTGCGCCGCAGCGCGCCGCAGAGCCTACCCTCTCCCCTCAAGCGGGGAGAGGAGGAGCTTTCGGCGGCCGCGGCGGCGGTCGGTTGGGGATGCTGGCCCGCCACTTGGCGCGCAGGGCGGCGGGACGTTCAGGGTAGCGGTCTTCCAGGAAGGCCGCCTCCTCCACCCGGTCGGTGCGGAAGCTGCGGAAGTCCTGGCGCAGCTCGCACCAGCCGATCAGCAGGCGGACGGTCTGCATGTAGCCCACGGTGATAGGCCAGATCAGCCGCTCGGTCGGGCGCTCCTGCTCGTCGCGGTACTTGAGGTGGATCTTGCGGCCGCCGCGGATGGCCAGGCGAACCTGGGCCATGTCCACGCGGTCAGGCTCGGTCATCCAGGCGGGCGGGACCCGGCTGGTCGGCTCCAGGGCATAGGGGCGCAGGCGCTCGGGCACCGCGGCGGCGATCTTGGCGATCAGGTCCTCGGCGGCGCGGGCCAGGGCCGGGTCGCCGCGGCCGATCACCCACTGGGCGCCCAGGACCGCCGCCTCGATCTCGTCCGGCGTCAGCATCAGGGGCGGCAGGTCGAACCCCTGGTCCAGCACATAGCCCATGCCGGCCTCGCCGCGGATCGGCACCCGCTGGCCCATCAGGGTGGCGATGTCGCGATAGACCGTGCGCTTGGACGTCTCCAGCTCCTCGGCCACCTTGTCGGCGGTGATCGGCCCGCGCGATCGGCGGAGGATCTGGATGATCTGGAAGAGCCGGTCGGCGCGTCGCATGGACATCCGCTTCGTCATGACCGCAGCATGCCGCCACGCTGCTGACAACATGGTGGCAGCAGACGCGCGCTAAGCCTAGGGGGTCAAATCACGGGAGGGACCCCAATGATCACGCTCCACGGCTTCGGCGCCGGTTTCGGACTTCCGGAAATCAGCCCCTATGTCACCAAGACCGAGGTGCACCTGCAGATGGCCGGGGTCGCCTATGAGCGGGTCGAGGCCCAGCGGGAGAGCTCGCCCAAGGGCCAGCTCCCCTGGATCGAGGACGACGGCGAGATGATCGCCGACAGCCACTTCATCCGCCTGCACCTGGAGCGGAAGTACGGGGTCGACTTCGACGAGGGCCTCTGCCCGGTGCAGCGGGCCCAGGCCTGGGCCATCGAGCGGATGATCGAGAACCACTTCGCCTGGACCATGGCCCACGTGCGCTGGCTCGTGCCCGAGAACTTCGCCAAGGGCCCGGCCATGTTCTTCAAGGACCTGCCGCCGGAGATGCAGGAGGACCTGCGCAAGCAGATCCAGCACGAGATCGGCGGTAATATCCGCGCCGTCGGGGTCGGCCGCCACTCGGAGGCCGAGATCCTAGGCCTGGGCGTGCGCTCGCTCGCCGCGCTTTCGGCCCTGCTGGGCGATCAGGTTTTCATGATGGGCGAGCGCCCGACCAGCCTCGACGCCGTCGCCTTCGGCATGCTGTCGGGTCTGATGACGCCCTATTTCGACGCCCCGATCCGAGACCGGGCCATGCGGTTCGACAACCTGGTCGCCTATGTCGATCGGATGATGGCCGGCGTCTATCCCGACCATGACTGGACCCCGCTGTTCCGCGCGCCCGAGGCGGTCGCCGCGTGACAGTGGCGCGCGGACGGCGCTCCCCCGCCGTCCGCGCGGCAATCCCAATTTGAGGGAGTTAACTAATCGGTGGTGATGGGCGCCCTAGGTTTGAGCAAGATTCAGGCCAGGAGGCGGATTTGGCGCTCGGCGCGCGTTTGGAACTTCGGCAAGGCCAGGGGCTGGTCATCACCCCCCAGCTGCAGCAGGCGATCAAGCTGCTGCAATTGTCGAACCTCGAGCTCGAGGCCTATGTCGAGGGCGAGCTCGAACGCAACCCGCTGCTGGCCCGCGACGAGACCGATCACGAGCCCGATCGCGAGGAGGCGCCGCGCGAATCGGACGACTTCTCCACCGACCAGATTCCGGACGGCGGCGCCGAGCCGCACATGGACATCACCCACGACCAGGCCTCGCCCGGCGAGATCGCCACGGGGGATTCCGAAGCCCAGCACGCCGGCGGCGCCATCGACTGGTCCAAGGCCGGTTCGGGCGGGGGCGGCTTCGAGGACGGCGACGATTTCGAGGGCCGGCTGACCAAGGAAAAGACCCTGGGCGAGCATCTGCACGACCAGCTCTCCGTGGCGCGGCTCTCGCCGGCCGAGCTCGCCGTGGCCACCGTACTGATCGATTCGGTCGACGAGGGCGGCTATCTGCGCTGCGACCTGCCCGACGCGGCCGAGCGGCTGGGCTGTGGTCTGCCAATGGTGGAATCGGTGCTGAAGACCCTGCAGGGATTCGAGCCCACCGGCGTCTTCGCCCGCGACGTGCGCGAATGCCTGTTGCTGCAGCTCCAGGAGCTGGACCGCTGCGACCCTGCGATGATGGCCCTGCTGGACAATCTCGAACTGCTGGCCAAGCGCGACATGACCGCCCTGCGCAAGGCCTGCGGCGTCGACGACGAGGACCTGCGCGACATGGTCGCCGAGCTGCGGGCCCTGACCCCCCGGCCGGGCGCGGCCTTCGGCGGCGAACCCTCCCAGCCCGTGGCCCCCGATGTCTCCGTGCGCGAGGGCCAGGCCGGCCTGTGGCACGTGGAGCTCAACACCGACACCCTGCCCAAGCTGCTGGTCGACCAGCGCTACCACGCCCGGGTCTCCGGGGCGGCGCGCACCGACCAGGAGAAGGTCTTCGTGGCCGACTGCATGGCCAGCGCCAATTGGCTCGTGAAGAGCCTCGATCAACGCGCCAAGACGATCCTAAAGGTGGCCTCTGAGATCGTCCGTCAGCAGGACGGCTTCCTGGCCTACGGGGTGGAGCACCTGCGGCCGCTGAACCTCAAGACCGTGGCCGACGCCATCGGCATGCACGAGTCCACCGTCAGCCGGGTGACCTCCAACAAGTACATGGCCACCCCGCGCGGCATGTTCGAGCTGAAGTTCTTCTTCACCTCCTCCATCGCCTCGTCCTCGGGCGGCGAGGCCCATTCGGCCGAGAGCGTGCGCCATAAGATCAAGCAGCTGATCGACGCCGAGCGCACCGACAGCGACGTCCATTCCGACGACGCCATCGTCGACATCCTGAAGGAGACCGGGGTCGACATCGCCCGGCGCACGGTCGCCAAGTACCGCGAGGCCATGCGCATCCCCTCCTCGGTGGAGCGTCGGCGGATGCTCAAGGAAACCGCCTAGGGCGCGGCCCTAAGGGTGGTGGAGAGGCGGCCTCAAGCGCCGAGCCCCGTCTCCCCATCCACCACCAAAGACGGTCACCCTCCCCCATGGATCGGGGAGCAAGCGCCTTAGCGCGCCAAGACCTCCGCGATCTGCACCGCGTTGAGCGCCGCGCCCTTCAGGAGCTGGTCGCCGGCCAGGAAGATCGACAGGGTGCGGCCGGTGGGGTCGGACAGGTCGGTGCGGATGCGGCCGACCGCCACCTCGTCCTGGCCCGAGACCTCGTTGGGCATCGGATAGCGGTTGGCGGCGTGGTCGTTGATCAGCCGCACGCCGGGGGCGTCGGCCAGCCACGCCTCGGCCTGGGAAGGCGTCACCGGGTTCTCGAACTCCACCACCAGCGACATGGAATGGGCTCGCAGAACCGGCACCCGCACGCAGGTGAAGGAGAGCCGCATCTCCGGGGCCGACATGATCTTGCGGATCTCGGCCATGGCCTTCAGCTCCTCGCCATTATAGCCGCTGGCCGGATCGACCTCGGCGTTGTGACTGAACAGGTTGAAGGCGTAGGGGTGCGGCAGGACCTGCGGAGCGTAGGTCTCGCCGGCCAGGTAGGCGGCGGTGGACTGCTCCAGCTCGGCCATGGCCGCGGCGCCGGCGCCCGACGCGGCCTGATAGGTGGCCCCGATCACCCGGACGACCTTGTTGTGCGCGTGCAGCGGCTGCAGGGCCATGACCGCGATGGCGGCCACGCAGTTGGGATTGGCCACGATCGCCGGACGGGAGGCCAGCAGCTCGCCGTTCACCTCCGGCACCACGAGGGCGATGTCGTCCTGCATGCGGAAGGCCGACGAGTTGTCGACCACCAGGCAGCCGGCCGCCGCGGCGATCGGAGCGTACTGGCGGCTGATCCCGCTGGAGGAGGCGAAGATGGCGATGTCCATGCCGGCGAAGCTCGACTCGTCCAGGGCTTCGATGGTGACCTCGCGGCCGTTGTAGCTGACGGTCTTACCCGCCGAACGCGGCGAGGCCAGCAGGCGCAGGTCGCGGACCGGGAACCGGCGGCGTTCCAGGCAGCCGATCACTTCGCCGCCGACGGCGCCGGTGGCGCCTACGACCGCGACATTGAACAGCTTCTGGCCGGCGGGGCGGGCAGGGGCTTCGAGGGTGGACAGCATCAGGTCTCGTCTCCAGTGATGCCGGAGGAGGGGGAGCCTGTCTTCGAAGGAAATCGGCGACCCCGTCCTGGCGGCGGGGTCCTTGGGGGTGCTACGCGGCGTGCGCGCGCCAAACCCCAGGCCCCGCGGGCATGGTGGTTTTAATCGCGCTTTTGATCATCGAACGACGCATGGCCGCGAAATAGTTCGAAGCTGGGCTGCTTGTAAACAGCGCAAAGCAGCGCAAATCCATTTCGTCGCTCGCGCGTTGTGGCTGCGCCACGATCTTGGAGCCGATAGTTGGGAGTCTTGGAAAGCAATATGACGCTGGCCGCCGGCGATCACCGAAAGCCGATCTCCCAGATCCTCCGCGACCTCGGCGAGCAGGAAAGCCTGTCCGTGGGCGAGGTCGTCGACCTGTTCGGCCGCCGGGCGTTCGGCGCGCTGATGTTCGTCTTCTCGATACCCAACCTGCTCCCTCTGCCACCGGGGTCATCCACCCTCCTGGGCGCGCCGCTGCTGCTGCTGTCGCCGCAGGTGGCGCTGGGCATATCCACGCTCTGGCTGCCGCGGATCATCGACGACCGCAAAGTGACGGGCGCCAGCCTCCATGTGGCCTTCAACCGGCTGCTCCCCTGGGTGGAGCGGATCGAGCAGGTTTCACGACCCAGGCTTACCTTCATGTTCGGGCCGGCGGGGGATCGGATCATCGGGGTGATCTGCACCCTGCTGTCTTTCGTGCTGATATTGCCAATCCCGCTGGGCAATCTGTTGCCAGCGCTCACGATTGGCGTGCTGGGCTTCTCCCTGTTCCAGCGGGATGGGGTTTTCGCCTTGCTGGGCTACGCCCTGGCGGCCGTGAGCGGCGCGGTTTTGTTCGTCGCAGCCGACCTGGTGATCGATGGCGTTCGACATCTCGTGAACTGGTTCGGGGCCGCTTGACACCAACCGCGCGGAGGCGCGTTGTTCTTCACATGCAAGTCCTTGTTTCCGGCAAGCATGTCGCCGTCGGGGAGGCCCTGCGCGAGCGGGTCACCGACGAAATCACCGGTTCTATCGGCAAATACTTCGATCGCGGCGGCGCCGCGGACGTGGTCGTCAGCCGAGAGGGCCATTCCTTCAGAGTCGACTGCGCGGTGAAGCTGGCCTCAGGCCAAGCCCTGCAAAGTCATGGCCTGGGCGGAGACGCCCACGGGGCCTTCGACGCCGCCCTGGCCAAGATGGAGACTCGCATCCGGCGCTATAAGCGCCGGTTGAAGAGCCACTCCGCCGCGGCCTCCGCCCGCCAGGCGGAGACCGCCTCCTATTTCGTGATCCGAGCGCCCGAGGGCGACGAGGACATGGACTGGGACGAAGGCGAAACGCCGCAGTCCGCCCATACGCCGCCATCGGGAATGGTTATCGCGGAAACGGAAAGGCCCGTTCGCGAGATGACCGTTTCCAGCGCGGTCATGGAGTTGGACTTGACGGAGTCTCAGACAATCGTGTTTAGGAACGCCGCTCACGGCGGCTTGTCCGTCGTGTACCGCCGGCCTGACGGGAATATCGGCTGGATCGACCCTGAACGCACGAAATCCGTGAATGGGAATGCGCTGAACGGAGCCGGGGTCTAGGACCCCGGACTTCCGGCGTTCCGATCCCGGGGTGTGGTCGGGGCCATTTTGTTTGGGCGTCACACGTTATGCAGATTGGCGATATCCTGGACCGCGCCGCGATCGCGGCGCGAGCCTCCGCGCCGAACAAGCGCCAAGTCCTGGCTCTGGTGGCTGAGGTCGCGTCCCGCAACTTCGGCATCGACGCCGGGGTGATCCTCGACGCTCTGGCTGATCGCGAGCTCGCGGGCTCCACCGGAGTGGGCTACGGCGTCGCCGCGCCGCACGCGCGGCTGGAAGGCCTCACCCGCATGCGCGGCGTGTTCATCCGCCTCGACACCCCGGTGGACTTTGATGCTGTGGACGACCAGCCGGTGGATCTGATCTTCGCGCTGTTCGCCCCGCCGAACGCCTCGACCGAGCACCTGCGGGCGCTCGCGCGGGTCTCGCGCCTGCTGCGCCAGGGCGACCTGCGCGATCATCTGCGCAAGGCGCGCACGCCCGACGCCATCCATGCCTTGCTTGTGCAGGAGCGGCCGTCCGCGGCCGCGTGAATGCGCTCAAGTCCCCGCCTCGCGGCGGGGATGAGCGGCGCCCAACGACCTAGTGGACCGAGACCGGCGCCAGTTCGTGGGCAAGGGCGGCGGCGACGGCGGATTCCTTGTCGGTCAGCACAGCCAGACGTTCGCCGTCAGCCCGGTGGACCGCGTAGAGGGTCTGGTTGGGATCGAGATCGAAGCCCTGGATCTGGGCCGCTGGGGTCGAGGCGATGATCTCGGCGGCCTTGATCGGCCGGACATAGACGAGATCGGGTCCGCCAAGAGCGGCAAAAGCTTCGGTCGTAAGATTCGGCGTCATCATGACCACCTCCGTAAAACTCAACGCATCCGACGACCGCAGGTTCAGCCGATCGTCCTAGCTGGGCTGGATTATCCGCCGGTGCGGATGGGAATCCTCTGAACCAGCCGTTCAGGTTCCGGTCGGGTTAGGTCGATATGAAGCAGGCCGTGCTCCAGCAGGGCGCCCTCCACCATCATGCCGTCGGCGAGGACGAAATTGCGGATGAAGCCCCGCGCCGCGATGCCGCGATGCAGATAGGCCTCCTCGCCCGCGCCTTCGCGCTTGCCGGCCACGATCAGCTGGCGGTCCTCCACCGTCACGTGGAGCTGGTCGGGCGTGAACCCGGCCACGGCCAAGGTGATGCGCAGGGCCCCGTCGCCGCGATCCTCCACGTTGTAGGGGGGATAGCTCTCGGCCGCGGCCTTGGCCGCACGCTCGATCAGGCTACGGGTGTGATCGAAGCCCAGCAGGAAAGGGCTGTCGAATACGATCGACCGATTCATTCCAGAGTCCTCGCTCCAAGCGACTCCCCGGAACCTCGCCCGCAATCGGCGCGACGCCCCGGTTAGGCCCTATCTGGTGCGTCGGCCCACCGATTTCAACGGCTCGCGGTCGGTGTCTGCTCACGCTTGGCTCCCGCCAGCACCGCCGAGCCCGCCAGACCCGCAAGCCCCGAACCGGCCAGCACGCCTAGCTTCACCGCGTCCTGCAGTTCCGGCGCCTTGAACGCCAGCAGACCGATGAACAGGCTCATGGTGAAGCCGATCCCGCAAAGCAACGAGACGCCGTAGACCTGCCGCCAGGTGGCGTGAGCCGGCAGGTCGGCGAGGTTCAGCCGAACCACGATCCAGGACGCGGCGAAAACCCCGATCTGCTTGCCGAGGAAGAGGCCGGCGGCGACGCCGAGCGGGACCGGCGCGGCGAGCGCCGAGAGGCTCATGCCCGCGAAGGAAACGCCGGCGTTGGCGAAACCGAAGATCGGCACCACGAGGAAGGCCACCCACGGCGCGATCGCGTGCTCCAGCCGATGCAAGGCAGAGTCCCGGGCTTCCGGTGCGGCGGGCGTGGCGCGCATGGGTATGGTGAGGGCCAGCGCCACCCCGGCAAGCGTCGCATGCACCCCGGACTTGAGCACCAGCCACCAGAGCACCGCCCCCAGGGCCAGATAAGGCGTCAGTCGCGTCACCTTGAGCCGGTTCAAGGCGATCAGGCCGCCCAGCGTCAGGGCCGACAGGCCGAGGAACACGGGAGACAGGTCGTCGGTGTAGAAGAAGGCGATGATCAGCACCGCCCCCAGGTCATCCAGGATCGCCAGGGCCGCGAGAAAGACCTTGAGCGAAATCGGCACGCGCTTGCCGAGCAGCGACAGCACGCCCAAGGCGAAGGCGATGTCTGTGGCCGCGGGGATCGCCCAGCCGCGAAGGGTTTCCGGCGATCCGGCGTTGATCCCCACGTAGATCAGGGCTGGGACGATCATGCCTCCGACAGCGGCGAAGCCGGGGAGGGCGCGGCGCGACCAGGTGGAGAGCTCCCCGTCGAGCATCTCGCGTTTGATCTCCAGTCCCACCAGCAGGAAGAAGATCGCCATCAGGCCGTCGTTGATCCAGTGCAGCAGGTCCAGCCCGGCGAGCGGCATGTGCAGGGTCGAAAAGTAGGCCTCGGCCAAGGGCGAGTTGGCGACGACGAGGGCGGCGGCGGCTGTCGCCATCAGCACCAGCCCCCCCGCTGACTCGCTGCGCAGGAAGTCCCGGAGCATCGAGGCGGCGCGCGGTCGTATCGGAACGGTCATCCGGAGTGGCTACCGCGACGGTCCAGCTCAGCGCAAAGGAAAGCGGCGACGGTCATAGCGATGTGAACGCAGACCTGCCGTCGGACTTGTCATGGTGGTGGCTTGGATCGTGATCCGAAGCCCGCGCCGGAAAAGGCGAAGGCCCGCAGCTTTCACTGCGGGCCTCCATGGTGGAGCTAAGCGGAGTCGAACCGCTGACCTCTTGAATGCCATTCAAGCGCTCTACCAGCTGAGCTATAGCCCCGAGGTCTCGGGTCTCTGGCGGGGTCCCCGCCGAAGAGGCGCGGAACCTAGTCTGAGAGTTTGGCGCGATCAACCCGCCCGGAAGGCTTTTTTTCCGGGCGGGTTGTCGCGCCTGAAATCCTAGCGGTCGTCGTCGCCCTCGCCGGGCAGACCTTCGATTTCGGTGTCGTCGAAATCGTCCTCGTCCTCGTCTTCCAGGAACGGCACGTCGGCGTCGTCCTCGTCCTCGAGGTCGTCGTCCTCGGTGAACTCCGAGAGCTGGTCTTCCGGCGCGGCGTCAGGCGCCTCGTCGTCGTCGTCGGAGATCAGGGGAACGTCGGCCACCGCCTCGTCGAGTTCGGGGGTGACGACTTCGTCCTCCTCTTCCTCGTCTTCAGCCTCGGCCTTGGCGCGGACTTGATCTTCGGCCTCCTCGGCGTCGTGATCGACCGGCGCGGCGCGGGCGCGGACACGGCGATTACGGACGGCTTCGTCAGGGTCGAATTCGTGGTCGCACTTGGGGCAGTGAGCCGGGCGACGGGTCAGGTCGTAGAATTTCGCTTGGCAGTTGGGGCAAAGCTGTTTTGCACCCAGTTCGGGATTGGCCAAGGGCGGGCCTCTGGACAGGGGTTCAAATGAAGCCGGCTCCCTTGCCACGCGCGGACGGCGCTGTCAAAAGCAAACCCCTTTTCCGAAACCCGCAAGACTCCGAGGAGCTTGGCATTCCTATGACGTCGGCAGGACTGACCGCGCATCGCGGCGGCCCGCTGCGGGGCCGCGTGCGCGCCCCAGGCGACAAGTCGATCTCCCACCGGGCGCTCATCCTGGGCGCCCTGGCGCAAGGCGTCACCGAGATCGAGGGGCTTCTGGAAGGCGACGACGTTCTGCGCACCGCCCAGGCGATGCGGGCGTTCGGCGCCAGCGTCGAACGGCTGGGCGACGGACGCTGGCGGGTCGAGGGGCAGGGCGGCTTCTCCGAACCGTCGGACATCATCGACTGCGGCAACGCCGGCACCGGGGTGCGGCTGATCATGGGCGCCGCCGCCGGTTTCGATCTGGCGGTGACCTTCACCGGCGACGCCTCCCTCCGCGGCCGGCCGATGAACCGGGTGATGAAGCCCCTGATCGAGATGGGCGCGCGGTTCTCGGGCCGCTCCGGCGGCCGGCTGCCGCTCACCCTGCAGGGCGGGCGCCTGAAGGCGATCACCTACCGACTGCCCGAGCCCTCGGCCCAGGTGAAATCGGCGGTGCTGCTGGCCGGCCTGCACGCCGACGGCGGGGCCAGGGTGATCGAGCCCGAGCCGACCCGCGACCACACCGAGCGCATGCTGCGAGCCTTCGGGGTCGTAGTCGATGTCGAGGACCGGGACGGCGAGCGTCATATCGGCCTGGCCGGCGGCCAGGTGCTGACGGGGACGAAGATCCGGGTTCCGGGCGACCCGTCCTCGGCCGCCTTTCCCCTGGTGGCGGCCCTGATCACCCCGGGCTCGGAGGTGACGGTGGAGGGCGTGCTGCTGAACGAGCTGCGCACCGGCCTCTTCACCACCCTGATCGATATGGGCGCCGACCTGACCATCGCGAACCGCCGCGACGAGGGCGGCGAGCCGGTGGGCGACGTCACCGCCCGCCACTCGGCCCTGCGCGGTGTCGAGGTGCCGCCCGAACGGGCGCCCTCGATGATCGACGAGTATCCGATCCTGGCCGTGGCCGCGGCCTATGCCGACGGTCCGACCCACATGCGCGGCATCGGCGAGATGCGGGTCAAGGAGAGCGACCGCATCGCCCTCATGGCCGCGGGCCTGGCCGCCTGCGGCATCGGGGTCGAGGAAGAGCCGGAGGGGCTGATCGTGGTCGGCTCGGCGCGCGGCAACCATCCGGCCGCCGGCGGGGCCCACGTGGTCACGCATGGCGACCACCGGATCGCGATGAGCCACCTGGTCATGGGCTTCGCCGCCGAGGGTGCGGTCAGCGTCGACGAGCCGGGCATGATCGCCACCAGCTTCCCCGGCTTCGTCGAGATGATGCGCGGCCTGGGCGGAACCCTGGAGGAGGCGTGAGCGAGCCCTTCGTCATCGCCGTCGACGGGCCGGCCGCCTCAGGGAAGGGCACGATCGCGCACCGCCTGGGCGAGGCCTACGACATGCCGGTTCTGGATTCCGGCCTGCTCTACCGGGCGGTGGGCGTGCTCGCGGCGCGAAAGGGCATCGACTTCGACGCGGTCGCCGAGGTGACCGCCGTGGCCCGGGCCCTGACCGCCGATGTGCTGGGCGACCCCGCGTTCCGCACCCGCGAGGCGGGCGAGGCCGCCAGCCGCGTGGCGATCCACACCCCGGTGCGCCTGGCCTTGCGCGAGATGCAGCAGGCCTTCGCCCGTCGGCCGGGCGGGGCGGTGATCGACGGGCGCGACATCGGCACCGTCATCGCGCCCGAGGCGCCGGCCAAGCTCTATGTCACCGCCGCGCCCGAGGTCCGGGCCGGGCGCCGCTGGAAGCAGCTGAAGGTCCAGGGCGAGGCGGTCACCTTCGAGGAAATCCTCGACGACATCCGCAAGCGCGACGCCCGCGACGGCGGCCGCGCCGACTCGCCGATGCGGCCCGCGGACGACGCCGTCTTGCTGGACACCAGCGAAATGACTATAGAGCAGGCCACCGATGCGGCCCGCCGTATCGTCGAGGCGGCGCGAGCCCGCTGGGAGCGATCCTAGTCCGGCAATCCAACCGCGCCTTTCCCTCGCACGGCCGCGGGCAAATCACCGGCGTGAGTCATCACGCTATCGGTCGCAACCCTTAACCCGACACGGGGACTCCGTTCCGAACGCTTCGGCGTCGCGGACCCAATGTCATTTGAAGAACGAAAGACCAAAATGGCTGACGATATGAGCCTCAACCCCACCCGCGACGACTTTTCCGCCCTGCTCGACGAGTCGATGGGCGGCCGTGACTTCATGGAAGGCACGGTGGTCAAGGGGATCGTCGTGGGGATCGAGAAGGACTTCGCGATCATCGACGTCGGTCTGAAGACCGAAGGCCGGGTGTCGGTGAAGGAATTCGGCGTCGACGAGGACGGCAAGTCGCCGATCAGCATCGGCGCGACCGTCGAGGTCTTCCTCGAGCGCGTCGAGAACGCCATGGGCGAAGCGGTCATCAGCCGCGACAAGGCCCGCCGCGAGGAGGCCTGGACGCGCCTCGAAGGCGTCTACGAGAAGAACGAGCCGGTGATGGGCGCCATCGTCGGCCGCGTGAAGGGCGGCTTCACCGTCGACCTGGGCGGCGCCTCGGCCTTCCTGCCGGGCAGCCAAGTCGACATCCGCCCCGTGCGCGACGTCGGCCCGCTGATGGGCAAGGAACAGCCCTTCGCCATCCTCAAGATGGACAGGCCTCGTGGAAACATCGTCGTTTCCCGCCGCGCGATCCTGGAAGAAGCCCGCGCCGAACAGCGCACCGAGCTGGTCTCCCAGCTGCAAGAGGGCGAAATCCGCGAAGGCGTGGTCAAGAACATCACCGACTACGGCGCGTTCGTGGACCTGGGCGGCATCGACGGCCTGCTGCACGTCACCGACATGAGCTGGAAGCGCGTCAACCACCCGAGCCAGGTGCTCGCGGTCGGCGACACGGTGAAGGTCCAGATCGTCAAGATCAACCCGGACACCCAGCGCATCAGCCTCGGCATGAAGCAGCTGCAGTCCGACCCGTGGGACGGCGTGGAAGCCAAGTATCCGGTGGGCGCGAAGTTCACCGGCCGGATCACCAACATCACCGACTACGGCGCCTTCGTGGAGCTGGAAGCCGGGGTCGAGGGCCTGGTCCACGTCTCGGAAATGTCCTGGACCAAGAAGAACGTCCACCCCGGCAAGATCGTCTCCACCAGCCAGGAAGTCGACGTGGTCGTTCTGGACGTCGATCCGTCCAAGCGCCGCGTGTCCCTGGGCCTCAAGCAGGCTATGGACAACCCGTGGGACGCCTTCGTCGCCGCCCATCCGGTCGGATCGACGGTCGAGGGCGAGGTCAAGAACGCCACCGAATTCGGTCTGTTCATCGGCCTCGAGAACGACATCGACGGCATGGTGCACCTGAGCGATCTCGACTGGACCGTGTCGGGTGAAGAGGCCATCGCCAAGTACAACAAGGGCGATGTGGTCAAGGCGCGCGTCCTTGACGTCGACGTCGAGAAGGAACGCATCTCGCTGGGCATCAAGCAGCTGGCCGGCGACCCGATGCAGGGCGACACCTACCGCACCAAGCAGACCGTCACCGTCACCGTCACCGAGATCACGACCGGTGGCATCGAGGTGAAGTTCGGCGACGAAGAAGCCCCGATGACGGCCTTCATTCGTAAGTCGGACCTCAGCCGCGACCGTGCCGACCAGCGCCCCGAGCGCTTCGCCGTGGGCGACCGCGTCGACGCGCAGATCTCCAGCATCGACAAGGCCGCGCGCCGCGTGGCTCTGTCGATCAAGGCTCTGGAGATGGTCGAGGAGAAGGAAGCCATCGAGAAGTTCGGGTCCTCGGACTCCGGCGCCTCGCTGGGCGACATCCTGGGCGCGGCCCTTCGCGAGAAGGCCGGCACCACCAAAGAGTAGGCCACGCGTCCCTCCGGGGATCGAAGCTGGGCGGCGGATCGGGAAACCGGTCCGCCGCCTTCTCTTTTTTCGGGGTCGGGCGCCCCGTACTGCAATTCTGAGTAGAATTTGCCCAGCAGCGTACGTCCGGTGGGGTTTTTCCGAAAACCGGTCGTGGAGGAGTGGCGATCATCGGCTAAACCCGGATTGCGCCTTGAACATCCAACGGGACTCGACCATGGTCCCGCTCGCTCCCGAGCATTACCGTGGTTTTTGAGTTCGACCGCTAAGGCGATGCTCTTGTTGAACTTTCGAAAGGCCGTGGCTCCCACGCGGCTCGGGGATTCGGAAATAGGCATGATCAAGTCGGAACTGATCGCCAGGCTCGCCGAAGAGAATCCGCACCTGACGCAGCGCGATATCGAGCGCGTGGTCGGGGTGATCCTCGAACGCATGATCAAGGCGCTGGAAACGGACGGCCGGGTCGAACTGCGCGGCTTCGGCGCCCTGTCGGTCCGCTCGCGCGAAGCCCGCGCCGGCCGCAATCCGCGCACCGGCGAGGCCGTCGAGGTGCGCGCCAAGCACGTCCCCTTCTTCAAGAGCGGCAAGGAGCTGCGAGAGCGGCTCAACGCCGACGAGTAGGCCACGCAAGGTTGACCTGCGGCGTCCGATAGGCCGATCCTCCGACTTCAGGGTTCAGGAGGGTCCGACCATGAGCACGTTCTCGGAGTTCCGCGAGTTCATCGCGCGGGGCAATGTCGTCGACCTGGCGGTGGGCGTCATCATAGGCGCCAGCTTCGGCAAGATCGTCGCCAGCCTAGTGGACCAGGTGATCATGCCCCCCATCGGCCTGGCCCTGGGTGGGTTCGACTTCGCCAAGCTGCAGTGGGTACTCAAGCCGGACGATCCCGCCACCGTCGCCAGCGAGCTGGTGTCGATCCAGTATGGCGCGTTCCTCAACACGCTCGTCCAGTTCGTGATCGTGGCCTGGGTCATCTTCCTGCTGGTCAAGGCGGTGAACGCCATGCGGCGGGAGCAGGCGGCCGCGCCCGAGGCGGACGCGGCGCCCACCCCCAGCGAGGCCCTGCTGACCGAGATCCGCGACCTGCTGAAGTCGCGCTAGGAGACCTCGTTTCCGGCAGGCCCTTGCGGCGGGGCCGCCGAAGCCCCTATTCGGGCGCCATGAGCGTGACCGCGAAGATCTGTGGCCTGACTACCCCCCAGACCGTGACGGCCGCCCTGGACGGCGGCGCGTCGCATCTGGGCTTCATGTTTTTCGCCAAGAGCCCGCGGAACATCGAACCCGAGATGGCCGCGCGCCTGACGCCGCCGGCGCGGGCAAAGAACGCCAAGATCGTCGCGGTGACCGTCGATCCCGACGACGCCCTGGTCGAGCAGCTGGCCGCGACGCTCAAGCCCGACTTCATCCAGCTGCACGGCAAGGAGACCCCCGCTCGCGCCCGCCAGGTGGCGCTGCGCTCGGGCGCCGGCGTGATCAAGGTGATCTCGGTCTCGAGCGCCCACGACATCGACACGGCCCGGCCCTACGAGAGTGTCGTCGACCACCTGATGTTCGACGCGAAGCCGCCCAGCGACCATCCGCTGCCGGGCGGCGCGGGGGCGCGGTTCGACTGGACCCTGCTCGCCGGGCGCAGGTTCGAGCGGCCCTGGTTCCTCGCCGGGGGCCTGGATCCCTGGAACGTGGGCGAGGCCGTGCGGCTGTCCGGCGCGCCGCTGGTGGACGTTTCCTCTGGCGTGGAGCGCGGTCCCGGACTAAAGGACCCGGCCTTGATCGTGGCCTTCCTTGACGCCGTCCGTCGCGCCTGAGGTTCTCTTGAACGCGCCTTTGACCCCCAACGACTACACCGCCTACCCGGACGCCGCCGGCCGGTTCGGGGACTATGGCGGGCGCTATGTGCCCGAGACCCTGATGCCGCTGGTTCACGACCTGGACGCGGCCTACTCGGCGGCCAAGGTCGACCCGGCCTTCCAGGGCGAACTGAAGAGCTTCCTCAAGCACTATGTGGGCCGCCCCAGCCCGCTCTATTTCGCCGAGCGCCTGACGCAGCACTATGGCGGGGCGAAGATCTATCTGAAGCGCGAGGAGCTGAACCACACCGGCGCGCACAAGATCAACAACTGCATGGGCCAGATTCTGCTGGCCATGAAGATGGGTAAGACCCGGATCATCGCCGAGACCGGCGCCGGCCAGCACGGGGTGGCCACGGCCACCGTCTGCGCCCGGTTCGGCCTGCCCTGCGTGGTCTATATGGGCGCGGTGGACGTGGAGCGGCAGAAGCCCAACGTCTTCCGCATGAACCTGCTGGGCGCCAAGGTCGAGCCGGTGACTTCCGGATCGGCGACCCTCAAGGACGCCATGAACGAGGCCCTGCGCGACTGGGTCACCAATGTCCACGACACCTATTACCTGATCGGCTCGGCGGCCGGGCCGCACCCCTATCCGCTCATGGTCCGCGACTTCCAGGCGGTGATCGGAATCGAGGCCCGGCAGCAGATCCTGGAGATGGAGGGCCGCCTTCCCGACGCCCTGGTCGCCTGCGTCGGCGGCGGCTCCAACGCCATCGGCCTGTTCCACCCGTTCCTCAACGACGAGTCGGTGAAACTCTTCGGGGTCGAGGCCTCCGGCCAGGGCCTGGACACCGAGCGCCACGCCGCGGCGATCAACGGCGGACGCCCGGGCGTCCTGCACGGCAACAAGACCTATCTGCTGCAGGACAGGGAAGGCCAGATCACCGAGGCCCACTCCATCTCGGCCGGGCTCGACTATCCCGGCATCGGGCCGGAGCATTCCTGGCTGCACGACGTGGGCCGGGCCAAGTACCTGACCTGCACCGACGCCGAGGCCCTGGCGGCGTTCCAGCTGCTCGCCGAGCTTGAAGGCATCCTCCCAGCTATCGAGTCGGCGCATGCCCTGGCCCGCCTGCCCGAGATCTGCGCCGAGGTGGGCAAGGACGGCATCGTGGTGCTCAACCTTTCCGGCCGCGGCGACAAGGACGTCGAGACCGTCGCCGCCCATCTGGGACGCCAGATTTGACCAAAGCCCGTATCGAGGCCCGCTTCGCCCAGCTCAAGGCGGAGAACCGGGCGGCCTTCGTCCCCTATGTCATGGCCGGCGATCCCGACGCCGCCACCGCCGCGGCGATCCTGAAGGCCCTGCCGGGCGCCGGCGCGGACCTGATCGAGGTGGGCTTCCCGTTCTCCGATCCCATGGCCGAGGGGCCGCCGATCCAGCGCGCCGCCCAGCGGGCGCTGGCGAACGGCATGACCTTGAAGGGCGTGCTGGCCGCGGTGGCGCAGTTCCGCAAGGGCGACGACACGACGCCCGTGATCCTGATGGGCTACGCCAATCCGCTGATCGGCTGGGGCTTTCCGGCCTTCGCCCGCGACATGGCCGCCGCCGGGGTCGACGGCCTGATCGTCGTCGACATCCCGCCGGAAGAAGCCGATCCCCTGGCCGACGCGCTCGACGCGGAGAACCTGTCCCTGATCCGGCTGGCCACGCCGACTACCGACGATGCGCGACTGCCCATCGTCGTGCGCCGCACCTCGGGCTTCGTCTATTACGTGTCCGTCGCCGGGGTGACGGGGGTGAAGGAAGCCGACGCCGACACCGTGGCGCCCCATGTGGCCCGGGTCCGCGCCGCCTCCGGCCTGCCGGTGGCGGTGGGCTTCGGCATCAAGACGCCGGAGCGCGCCGGAGCGATCGCCAAGGTCGCCGACGCCGTGGTGGTGGGTTCCGCGCTGGTTGACGAGGTCGCTTTCGCCTTGGCAATGAACGAATCTGTGACCGGGCGGGTGCTTTCCAAAGTCGAATCCTTGGCTAAGGCTGTGCGCTCCGCGCGAGTCGAAAGCCTCACGGTGTAGAACCCCATGGCGATGGCTGAACAGCGAAACGACAAGCCCGGCAAGGGCGGTCCCCAGGGGCCCCGCGAGCGACGCGGATGGCTGGCCAAGATCGCGCCCGGCGTGCGCAATCTGGTGGCCAAGCGCGAGACCCCCGAGAATCTCTGGGTGAAGTGCCCCGACACCGGGGAAATGATCTATCGCTCGGACCTGGAGGCCGCCCTTTGGGTGACCCCCTCCGGCAGTCACATGCGGATCGGCGCCGATCAGCGCCTGCGCTACACCTTTGACGACGGGGTCTATGAGAAGCTGGCGGCGCCTACGGGCGTGGTCGACGACCCGCTGAAGTTCCCCGACGTGCGCCCCTACATGGAACGGCTGAAGGCCGCCCGGAAGACCATCGGGTCGCAGGACGCCATGACCAGCGCCTACGGGACCATCAAGGGTCAGGGCGCGGTAGTCTCGGTGCAGGACTTCGCCTTCATGGGCGGTTCGCTGGGCATCGGGGTGGGCGAGGCCTTCATCAAGGCCGCCCAGGAAGCCGTGCGCCGCGAGGTCCCCTATGTGATCTTCACCGCCGCCGGCGGGGCGCGGATGCAGGAGGGCACGCTGGCCCTGATGCAGATGGCGCGCACGACCCTGGCGCTGAACGAGGTCAAGGCCGCGGGCCTGCCCTATATCGTGGTGCTCACCGACCCGACCACGGGCGGGGTCACGGCGTCGTACGCCATGCTGGGCGACATCCACCTGGCCGAGCCCAACGCCATGATCGCCTTCGCCGGCCGCCGGGTGATCGAGCAGACGATCCGCGAGACCCTGCCGGTGGGCTTCCAGCGCGCCGAGTTCCTGGTGGAGCGCGGCATGGTCGACCGAGTGGTCACCCGCGCCGAACTGCCCCAGGTCCTGGGCTCCCTGCTCAAGACCCTGATGATGGGACGCGCGCGTTCGAAAGCGGCCTGATTTCCATAGATGCTCCCCCTTTGGGGGAGCTGTCAGCGAAGCTGACTGAGGGGGACTTTGACTCTCAACGCTGCGGCGGCTGCGGCCCCCTCCACCACTTCGTGGTCCCCCTCCCCCAGCGGGGGAGGATTTAGAAATGTATGATCCGATCCGCGCCTCGGACGAGGTGATCCTGCGGCTGCGCGCACATCATCCGTC
This sequence comes from Phenylobacterium sp. LH3H17, assembly GCF_024298925.1. Taxonomy (NCBI): domain Bacteria; kingdom Pseudomonadati; phylum Pseudomonadota; class Alphaproteobacteria; order Caulobacterales; family Caulobacteraceae; genus Phenylobacterium; species Phenylobacterium sp. LH3H17. The sequence continues at coordinate 340,321 of NZ_CP101283.1, forward strand.
GCTGATCGACCTGACCACAGGGCGGGTGGAGCGCCTGCTCGCCGCCCTGGGAAACCCCGAGAAGCGCCTGCCGCCGGTGATCCACGTGGCCGGCACCAATGGCAAGGGTTCGACCGTGGCCTATCTGCGGGCCATCGGCGAGGCCGCGGGTCTGAGGGTCCACGCCATCACCTCGCCGCACCTGGTCCGCTTCGCCGAGCGCATCCGCCTGGCCGGGACCCTGATCACCGACGCACAGCTTTCGGACCTGATCGACCGGGTCGAGGCCGCCAACGCCGGAGAACCGATCAGCTTCTTCGAGATCACCACGGTCCTGGCCCTACAGGCCTTCGCCGAGACCCCGGCCGACCTCTGCATCGTCGAGGTGGGCCTTGGCGGCCGGTTCGACGCCACTAACATCTTCGACGCACCGGCGGTCAGCGTGATCACCCCGGTGGACTATGACCACCTGGAGATGCTGGGGCCGGAGCTGACCAAGATCGCCTGGGAGAAGGCTGGGATCATCAAGGCGGGCCGCCCAGCTGTCGTCGCGCGCCAGATCGAGGAGGGCGAGGCGGTGATCCTCGCGGAGGCCGAGGCGCTCGGCGCCCCGGTCACCCTGATGGGCCGCGACTTCGACGCCTGGGAGGAGCGCGGCCGGCTACTGGTGCAGATGGAGGACCGGCTATACGACCTGCCGCCGCCCAGCCTGTTCGGCGGCTACCAGTTCGCCAACGCCGGCCTGGCCGTGGCCGCGGCGCTTGCCCTGGGCGATCCACGCATCGACGAGGCGGCGCTGGCCAAGGGGGTCGCCTCGGCGGTCTGGCCGGCGCGGTTCCAGCGCCTGACCGATGGACCGATGGCCAAGTTGGCCGATGAGCGCGGGGCCGATCTCTGGTTGGACGGCGGCCACAATCCCCATGCGGGCCGGGCGCTGGCCGAGGCGGCCGGCCGGCTGGTCGCCCGCGATCCGCGTCCCCTGGTGCTGGTGGCCGCGATGTTCGCCCGCAAGGACGCCCTGGGCTTCTTCCAGCCCTTCGCGGGGCTCAATCCCAAGGTCTTCACCACGACGTTCGACTCGCCCAATGCAGCGGACGCGGGCGAACTCGCCGCCGCGGCCAGAGCCGCCGGGCTGGAGGCCGAGGTGGTCCTGGATGTGGAGGCGGGGCTGCGGCGGGCGCTGGAAGGCTCCGGCCCAGCGCCGCATGTCCTGATCTGCGGCGGGCTGCACTTCGCCGGCGAGGTCCTGGCGATGAGCCCGGAGACGTGGCCGAGCTAGGTCTCTTCCAGATCCTCCCCTCATGGGGGAGGTGGCGCGTCGCCCTCTTCGGCGACGTGACGGAGGGGGTTGAAGCGCTCGAAAGCGAGTCAAAGTCCCCCTCAGTCAGCTTCGCTGACAGCTCCCCCAGAGGGGGAGCATCTGGAGGTCCCTAGACCCCCGCCTCGCTCAGCCAGTCCAGGATCTTCTGCTTGGGCATGGCGCCGACCTTCATGGAGGCCATCTGGCCGTCCTTGAACAGCATCATGGTGGGGATGCCGCGCACGCCGTAGCGCGAGGGCGTGGTGGGCGAATCCTCGATGTTCAGCTTGGCCACGGTCACCTGTCCGCCGAGTTCGGTGGCGATCTGCTCCAGGGCCGGCGCGATCTGCTTGCAGGGACCGCACCACTCCGCCCAGAAATCCACCAGCACGGGGCCGGAAGCTTGCAGGACGTCCTTGTCGAAGGACTCGTCGGTGACCGTCACGGTGCTCATGAAAAGCTCCTCATTGCGCGGCTTTGGGAACGCCCAGCCGCGACTCTCGATCCAGCCATGTAGGCGGCGTCACACCCGGTATCAACCGGAGCGGCCCAGCTGAGCAAGGGACAAGGCCAACACGTTTTCTGGAACCACCATCAGTTTCGGACCATCGGTCCAGACCAGGGCGGCCTCGATGTCCTTGCCGGGGAAGACTTCCGCCAGCACAGCGGCATAGACAGCCATCTGGGTGAGATAGGCGGGGTCGGCGTCCTCGATACGGTCCGGGGAGGGGCGGTTGGTCTTGAAATCGACCGCCAGCACCCGGTCGGGCAGCACCACCAGCCGGTCGACGCGTCCGGAAATCGTCAGACCGTCGGGCAGGGCCTTGGCGGAGCCGGCTACCGAGACCTCGGCCCGACTTCCAGGCCCGAACACCTCGGCGAAGGCGCCGTCGGTCAGGACGGCCAGGGCTGCGGCGGTCATCTCGGCCCGCTGCTCCCCGGTAAGGTCGCGCTCGCGGGCCAGAATGCGGCGGGCGGCGTCGGGACGCCCGGCTAGCGCCAAGTCGGGCAGGATCTGCAGCAGGCGGTGGATCAGGTCGCCGCGCCGGAAACGGCCCAGCCCGCCCTGGGCCGCCAGGGGCGAGGCGGCGGGGGCCGCCACGTCCTCTCCGAGCTGCGAGGGCGAGGCGTAGCGGGCATAGGCCTCGGCCCTGGCCGGTTCGGCGGTCCAGGCGGGGATGGGGTGGGCGGGCGCGACATCGGCGGTCGCCGCGCCCATGGGCGTGGGATCGTCGCCGAAGCGCAGGATATCCATGCCGCCCGACCGGACATGGCGCTTGCGCGGCGAGACCTCGGCGTGTTCGAAGGCCGCGGTGAGCGCCCCCCACCAGCCCTTGAGGTTCTCCTCCTTGGCGTTGGCCGCCACCCGGCCGCACAGCACCAGCCGGTCGCGGGCGCGGGTGAGGGCCACATAGAGCAGGCGGTAGGCCTCGTCCTCCTCCTTGCCGGCCCGCCATTCGCGGGCCTTGGCGGAGGCTTCGCAGTCGGACCCCTTGGCGGCGCTCCACAGGAATCCGCCCTGCTCGGTGGGCATCAGGGGCGAGCCCCGCGCGCCGCGCGCCAGCGTGGTCTCGGGCAGGAACACGATGGGAGCCTCCAGGCCTTTGGCGCCGTGGGCGGTCATCACCCGGACCTCGTCGCGGCCGGCCTCCATCTCGCGCTTGACCACGATGTCGAGGCTGGCGAAGGCCGCGGCCAGGCTCTCCAGGTCGTCGACCCCGCGGCTCTCGGCGGCCAGGACCTGGGCCAGGAACTCGTCCAGCGCGTCCTCGGCCTCACTCCCCAGGCGTCGCAGCAGGCGCTGGCGCATGGAGCGGCCGTCGGCGCCGCGTGACCCCAGCAGGCCGGCGTAGAATTCGAAGGGCCGCCGCCGGGGGCCCTGTGTGCGGAGATCGTCAAGCAGGGCGTGGGCCTCGGCCCAGGCCGGATGTTCCGCCGCCCGCGCCGCCAAGGTGGCCCACAGCCCCACCGCGCGGCCCTTGGCCAGGGCGTAGAGGCTGTCGTCGTCGAGGCCGCAGAACGGGCTCTTCAGCAGGGCGGCCAGGGTCAGTTCATCGGCAGGGAACTGCACGAAGCGAGCCACGGCCAGCAGGTCGTCAAAGACGATGTGCTCGGAGAGCGCCAGCCGGTCGGCCCCGGCCACCGGGACCCCGCGGCGCTTCAGCGCCCGCAGGATCTCCTCGAACAGCGCCTTGCGCCGCCGCACCAGGATCAGCACGTCGCCGGCCTTAGCCGGCCGCCAGACCTTGGCGTCCTTGTCCCAGACGCGGTCGCCGCGAGCCAGCAGGGCGGAAATCTCGGCGGCGATCTTGCCAGCCAGCCGCTTGTTGGCGCTGCCCTCGGCTTCCTCGTCCAGCGGCGCGTCCCACGCCAGGCGGTCGTCGCTGGGAATCTCGCGCTCCAGGGGCCAGAGGTCGACGCAGCCGGCATGGTCGCGGCGCACCGCCTCGTGGCGGATCAGCTCGGCCTCAAGCCGCGGCAGGATCGCCTGGGAGAGCTCGGCTGGCGCGAAGGCCGCGTCGACGAAGCCGAGCACCTCCGGCGTCGAGCGCCAGGAGGTCAGCAGGTCCACCCGCTCGAACCGGTAACCTGCGCCCGTGGCGCGATTGCGGTGGAACTCGAACTCCTGGATCAGCAGCTCGGGCCGCGCGCCCTGGAAGGAGTAGATCGACTGCTTCTCGTCGCCGACCACGAACATGTTGCGGCGGCGATCGGCCGTCACGCCGTCGCCGGAGAAGAATTCCTCGGTCAGGGCCCGGACGATCTCCCACTGCTCGGGGGCGGTGTCCTGGGCCTCGTCCACAAGGATGTGATCGATGCCGCCGTCCAGCTTGTAGAGCACCCAGGCCGCCATCGGCCGCGAGGCGACGAGGTCGCGGGTCTTCTCGATGAGGTCGGAGAAGTCCAGCGCCCCGGAGAAGGTCTTCTCCAGCCGGTAGGCCTCCAGATAGGCGTGGGCCAGGATCAGGGCGGCCTTGGTGTCCAAGGCGACCTGGGCGGCGCGCAGGCGTTCGCGCAGTTCGGCCAGGCGGTCCTGTTCCAGCAGCAGAAAGCTGCGCAGATCCTCGCGCGACTTCAGGCCGCTGGTCTTGGCCACCCAGGCCGCGGGCGTTCCCTGGCCCTTTTCGGTGAAGAGCGCGCCCAGGCAGTCGGCGATCGTCGCCGCAGGGTTTCGGGCAATCATGCGGAGCTGGTCGGCGCACTTCTGGTCGGTCTTGCCGCCATTGGCGAGGACCTCGGCGCAGGCGATCCAGGCGCGCTGGTCCAGGCCATCCATGGCCTCGGCTTCCAGAGTCTCGGGATCGATCTCCGCATCGAAGCCACAGACCCGCCAGACGTCGGCCACCGCGCCCTCGAGCCCGCCCTCGCGATCCAAATAGGCCGCCAGCCGGCCCCGGCCGCTCTCGAAGGCCGCGAACATCGCCTGGAAGGCCCCGAAGTCCAGGGCCACCGAGAAGCGGGCATAGGCCTCGGCGACCAGGCCCTCGCCGCGCAGGGCGTGACGGGCGACGGCCTTGCGAGCCGCCGCGGCGATGGTGGCCGAGGCCGCGTCGTCCATCACCCGGAAGCCCGGCGAGACGCCCGCCTCCAGCGGGAACCGCCGCAGCAGCTTTTCGCAGAAGGCGTGGATGGTCTGGATTTTCAGGCCGCCCGGAGTCTCTAGGGCGCGGGCGAACAGGGCCCGGGCCGAGGAGAGGCCGCGGTGGTCGTAGTCCTGGGGTTCGCGACCCTCCAGCTCGGCCAGAGCCTTGCGCAGGGCGGCGTCGTCGCAGACGGACCAGCCGCCCAGCAGCTCGTACAGCCTGCGCTGCATCTCGGCGGCGGCAGCCTTGGTGTAGGTGACGCAGAGGATGGTCTCGGGCTCGGCGCCGGCCAGCAGCAGGCGCGCGACCCGGTCGATCAGGGTCTTGGTCTTGCCCGAACCGGCGTTGGCGGTGACGAAGGCCGAGAGGCCCGGATCGGCGGCCAGGCGCTGCGGATCGGGTTTCGGGACGAGCGTCAGGCTCACTCGCCTTCCTCCTCGCCGCTGGTCGACCACTCGAACACCCGCGCCAAGTGGTCGTAGTCGCTCATGTGCAGTTTCACGAACTGCGGGGCGATGCGCGAGACGTAGCGGCGACCCTCGTCGAACTGGCCGATCAACCGGGCCAGGCCCTCATAGGCGTTGGCGGCGGCGAGCGCGCTCTCGTCGCCGGGCAGGGCGCGAACCTCCTCGCGGCCGGCGGGCTTGCGGCCGGTGATCTCCAGATAGGTCAGCTCTCCGGGTTCGGGATGGCCCAGGCCTTTGAAGCCGCCCGCCTGCAGGATCGCCGCGGTCAGGGTGAGCTGCGGCGAGAAGCCGGTCTCCACCACCTTCTTCGAGGGCGCCTTGCCGGTCTTGTAGTCGAGGATGTGGCCGAAGCCCTGGGGGTCGATCTCGATTCGGTCGGCCTTGGCGGTGACGGTGAACGGCCCGCCCGGCAGGGGCAAGGTCAGTTCGCCGCTCTTCTCCACATAGATGGCGCGGCCGTCGGCGCGGCGGCGCTGCTCCAGCTCGGCCACCCAGGCGGCCGCCTCGCGGGCCAGGGCGGCTTCCCGCGCCAGCGCCTCATGCGGCATGCCTGCGGCCTCCAGTTCGGCCAGGTAGAGGGCTTCGAAAATGTCGGCGGCGTCGTCCGGAAGCTGGGTGGGATGGTCGGTCGCGAAGCGCTCGAAGGCCGCATGGATCGCCGTGCCGCGGGCGCGGGCCTCCACCGCCTCGTCGGGGCGGTCCAACAGGTAGAGCTTCAGGATGTCGCGCGCCCACACCGAATAGGGGTCGCGGGTCAGGGCCTCGATGCGGGTCACCGCCATCCGCCGCGGGCGGTCGGCCAGGGGCGGATCGGGCGCTGGGCGGCTGGCGGGCCTGTACTCGTCGGCGGCGTCCAGCGCCCGGGCCCAGGCCAGGACCTCGGGGCGTCCGGGCAGGTCGATCCCGGCGCCGCGCGCCAGGGTCTCCAGCCGCCACAGCCAGCGCGACTTCACCGCCGGCGCGCCCTCGCGGCGCTCGGAATGCAGCAGGATCACCTCTGGGGCGCACGCGGCCTGGGCGAAGTCGTGCGCGGCCAGGCCCACCCTGCGCTCCGGCGGCGGCAGGCCCAGCTGCTTGCGCATGGGCCGTGACAGGAAGGGGTCGAGCGGCGCGCCCTGGGGCCAGACCCCCTCCTCCAGCCCCGCCACAATCAGCCGGTCGGCGCGGGTCAAGCGGGCCTCGATGGCCCCCAGGATGCGCAGGCGCGGATGGGTGGCGCCGCCGGTGCGCACGCTCTCCCCGGCCATCAGCCGGGTCAGCAGGTCGGCGAAGCCGCGCGGGCTGGTGTGGGGCAGGCCCTCGGACTCGTTCATCAGCCCCGAGAGCAGGCGCGCCAGGGCCTCGCCGCCGTGGCCGGCCCACAGATCATCGCCGGTCTCGCCCTGGGCCAGGGACTCCATGGCGTGGGCCAGGCGGCGCGCGATCTCCGATGGCGGGCGCGCCTCGTCGGCTGGGTCGCGGAACAGCTCGCGCAGGCGACGCGCCAGGACCAGGGCTTGGTCGACGTCCTGGAATTTCGGGTCCTCCCGACGGCGTCCGAGCTGGGCTTCCAGGGCGTCCCAGGTGGTCTTGCGCGGGCCGCGCAGGGCGGCGAGCTCCAGGGCCGTGCGCTGGCGTTCCAGGCTCTCGCCGTCAAGGCCCAGGCGCACCAGGGGATGCTTGAGGATGGCCAGCAGCACGATGGGGTCGAGGGGATCGACCAGGGCCTTGGCCACGAGGCCGGCCAGTACGCCGCAGGAACAGCCCGACAACGCCCAGCCGGCCGAGGAGTCGGCGGCCACGCCCCAGCGGGCCAGCTTGGCGGCGACCCGCCGCGCCAGGGTCTGGTCCGGCGCCACCAGGGCGGCGGTCTTGCCCGGCGTCTCCAGGACCTCGCGCAGCAGCAGGGCGGCGACCGTGGCGGCCTCGTCCTCGGCGCGGGCGGTGACCACGGAAAAGCCCTTCAGCCCCTCGACGACCGGATCGATTCTCTCCTCGGCGGCCTCGCTGCGCAGGGTCTCGATCACGCTCAGCCAGTCGGCGGTGCGCTCCGGGGGGCGCAGGGCCTCGTTGACCACCCGCAGCCGCCAGCGGCCCCGAGATTGGAAGCTGGCCGAAGCCGGCCAGTCGGCCACGTCCTCGCGCGTGACCCCGGCGCGGTCCAGCAGGCGCTTCATGGCCCCCTGCGGATGCTGCTCGCCGACCTCGACCCAGGCCTCCTTGGCCAGGTTGCGATCCAGGCCTGGCAGCACCACCGCGCCCTGGGGCAGCTCGGCGATGACCCGCAGCAGGTCGGCGGTGGCTGGGGCGGTGCCGGTGGAGCCCGCGGCGATCAGCACCCCCTGGGGCGGATGGAAGGTCCAGGTCTCGGCCAGCTTGCGCAGGAGGGCCACCCGGCGGCGCGTGACGTCCACCAGCCCCATGGTTTCAAGCCGCTTCGGCCACTCGGTGAGCGCGGTCTGCAGGAAATCGCGGCTGACCTTCCAGTGCTCGGCCAGCTCCCCCAACACCAGGTCGGCCAGGCCGTCGCCTTCGACCTCCTCGATCTGCAGGCTGTCGAGGAAGCCGCCCAGGGCGTCGGCCAGCTCCAGGGCGGCCGCGGCGTCCAGGTCGCGATTGAGCTTGGCCTCGTGCTGCTTGACCAGCCGGGTCAGCTCGAAGCGCCGCTGCAGGGCTCCGATGGCGGCGGGCAGGTCCAGGGCCAGGTCGCCGGGTTCGAAGGGGGGCTCCCCCTCGTCCAGGTCGCCTAGGGGCCGGATCTGCGGCGGCAGCACTGCGCGCCCGCCGCCGGCCGCGATGAAGGCGTCGGCCAGCGCCCGGGCGCCGCGCCGGGTCGGGGTCAGGACCACCGCCTGGGACAGGGCCTCGGGCCCGAGGTGGCTCAGGGTGTCGAACAGGCCCTGGGCCAGGTCGTGGACAAAGGGGCGGTAGGCCGGGATCGTGAACCAGCGCGGGGCCGGGCCGGTGAAGAGCCCGGAGGCGCTCACGTCAGTCTCGCCTCGGCTTCGTCGCGCGCGGCGGGGTCGCCCACGTGCATCCAGAAGGCGTCCATGGCGACGCCGAAGATGCGCCCGGTCTTCTGCAGCCGCCACCACACCGGCAGGATGGAAAAGGCGCCGTCGGGCTCCTCGTCCAGCAGGCCGGGCTTCATGATCTGGAAGCCGATATTGGCGAAGGGCGCGGGGTTGGCGTCGTCGGCGGAATGGGTGACCCGTCCGTCGGGGTCCAGGAAGAAGCCGCGGGGCCCCTCGAAGCCGATCCCCTGGCCCTTGGGGACCAGCAGCATCAGGATGTCCATGCGCGCCGGGTCCCAGGCGGCCTTCATCAGCTCCAGCGGCGGCGTGGTCCCGTCGATCCACAGGCTGTCGATATTGGCCACGAACACCGGCTCGTCGCCCAGGATCGCCCGCGCCGCTTTGATTCCCCCGCCGGAGTCCAGCAGGGCGGCGCGCTCGTCGGAGATCACCACGTGGGGCCGCGTGCGCCCCGCAAGGTGGGCCTCCATCTGTTCGGCGAAGTGATGGACGTTGACCACGGCGGTCTCGACCCCGGCCTGCGCCAGGCGGTCCAGCACGTGGTCGATCAGCGCCCTGCCGGCCACCTCGACCAGGGCCTTCGGCCGGTGGTCGGTGAGCGGCTTCATCCGGGTGCCCAGGCCCGCGGCCAGCACCATGGCGGTCTTGATTGAGGCGGTCACCGGCGCGCCTCGGCCGGGACGTTGGCGTCCATCCAACCCTTCAGCGCCGCCAGGGATGGATCGGCCAGGCAGCGGTCCAGATAGGTCCAGAGCCTGGGCATGAAGGCGGCGTAGCGGGGCTTGCGGTCGCGGGTGACCAGCCGGGCGAAGATCCCCAGGATGCGCACGATATTGAGCGCGCCCAGCGCATGATAGTCAGCCAGGAAGGCGTCGCGGTCGACCTGGGTCCGAAGCTCGAAATAGCGGGCCAGCGCGGCGGCCTCCCGCTCGGGCGAGACGTCGCGACGGGCGTCGTGCAGCAGCATGGACATGTCCCAGGCCGGATGGGCGCGCACGGCGTCCTGGAAGTCCAGCAGGCCGACCCGGGCCGGACCCAGCCGCTCCGGCAGCCAGATCAGGTTCTCGGCATGGTAGTCGCGGTGGCAGAAAACGCTGGCGCCGGCCGCCCCGTGGGCGCGGATCGGGGCCCAGATGGCCTCCCACTCGGCGATCACGGCGTCGTCGAAAGCGAGTTCGGGCCTGAGCTTCGGCAGCCATTCCGGCAACAGGTCGCCGGCGGTCTTCAGCGCCACATCGTCATAGTCCAGCAGCGGCCAGGCGACGCCGCCCGGCGCCTCCAACACGCTGGGTGGGGCGGCGGAGTGCAGGCTGACCAGGGTGGCGATGGCGTCGTCATACAGCGGCGCCTCGTCCTGGCCGGCCTCGATCAGCTTAGCGAACAGGCCGTCGCCGAGGTCCTCAAGCACCGCCAGGCCATGGGGCGCGTCGTGAGCGATGATCTCCGGCGCCGAGAGGCCCTGGCCGCGCAGCCAGGCGGCGGTGGCCACGAAGGCGTCGACCCGGCCCGCGGCCAGGCGGGCCATGGCGTTGTAGCCGGCGGCGCGGCGCTGTTCCGGGGTGGCGCCGGGTGGGCAGGGCGCGGTCTCGGCGTTGGGCGGCTGGTCCATCAGGATCAGGCTGGTCCCGTCCGCCAGATACAGGCGCTCATAGGTGCGCGTCGAGGCGTCGCCGGCCAGGGCCACGCGCTGGACGTCGGCCAGGCCCGCCTGCCTCAGGAACTCGGCCTTCTGGCCCTCACGTTGCGAACTCAAGCCCACGTCCTTCCCAGGCGCCGGCGGGAATCAGCCGTGCGCGGCGCGCTTCCCCGCCGTCCGGCGCGATGTCGATGACGATCTCTATATCGAGTCGGTCGGCGGGCAGGTGGCCCGCCAGCCGCTCCGGCCATTCGATCACCGCGGCGCCGTCGTCAAGCGCCTCGTCCAGGCCGATCTCATAGGCTTCGTCCGAGCTGGTCAGGCGATAGAGGTCGAAATGGGCGACCTTGAGTCCGTGGCCCTCATAGAACTGCACCAGGGTGAAGGTCGGGCTGGGCACCTCCTCCGTCGCCGTGGTCAGGGTCCGGACGAGGGCGCGGGCCAGGGTCGACTTGCCGGCCCCCAGCGGTCCGCTCAGGCAGACGGCTTCGCCGGGTCGGAGCTCGCGGGCGATGGCCGCGCCCAGCCGCGCGGTGGCCGCCTCGTCGTCGAGGCGGAAGTCGCCCTCGGCCGGCAGGGCGATCATGTGACGGCCTCGGCAGGCAGCGCGCGCTCGATATAGGCCTTCAGCGCCAGGGTCGCGGCGGTGGCGTCGGGGTCGAGGCTGTGCGGCGCCACGGCCCGCCCGACGGTCAGGCCGAAGGCGCGGCCGCGCTTGTTCAGCAGCTCGTGGAAGAGGGTGATGTCACGCAGCTCGCCGCTGAAGCGGTTGAAGAGATGAAAGAGGTTCGAAGTTGGACCGGTCAGGTGCATCGGCACGACCGGCGCCTCGTACTTGCGGGCCAGGGAGAGGGCGCTGGTCTGCCACTCCGGGTCCGACAGCCGGCCGTCGGGACCGCGCCGCGCCAGGCGGCCGGCCGGGAAGATCACCAGGGCGCGCTCGGCCTCCATGGCCTCGCGGGTCATTTGCAGGGTGAGCCGGGTGCGTTCGCGGGTGCGCTTGGCCTCCACCCACTCGACCGGGATCAGCACCTCGTCGAAGCCGGGGGACACCCGATGGGCGTCGGAATTGGCATAGAAGCAGATGTCCGGGCGAACGGCCTTGAGCGCGTCGAACACCGCGATCCCATCGGCGATGCCGGTGGGGTGGTTGCAGATCAGTATGACCCGGCCCGTGGGGGGCACATGGGCCAGGCCCCGGGTGGTCACCCGCACGTCCAGCAGCCGGGACACATGGTCCAGCGCCGCGCGGCCGGGCAGGGGGGCGATGGCCTGCGCCATGCGCCGGGCCTTGGCGTAGTCCAGCAGGGCGTAGAGCAGCGGGCGCGCCAGCGGCCAGGCCGCGCTTCCCGAGAGCTTGGGCGCCCGCTCGGCGATCAGGATGTCGACGATGTGGTCGTGGCGGTCCTGGGCGGCCCGCACGACGTCGGAGGTGGTCGCGACCGTCATGACGGCGAGTGTGCCCTCCGCCCCTCGCCTACCGCAAGCGCCTCAGCCGAGCACCCGCACCTGCGGCGGCCCGTCCGTCAGCCGGCCGACCACGGCGGCGCGCTCGAAGCCGCGGGCGCGGACCAGCTCCAGCACCCTGGCGGCCTTGTCCGGCGAGACGGCGATCAGCAGGCCGCCGCTGGTCTGGGGATCGCACAGGATGTCGCGCCGCCAGTCGGGCAGGTCGCCCGGCAGGCGCACGTCCTCGCCGTAGCTCGACCAATTGCGGCCCGAGGCGCCGGTGCGCACGCCGTCCCGCGCCAGGGCTTCGACCCCGGGCAGCAGGATGGGCGCCTCGGCGAAGAGCTCGGCGGCGAGGCCGGCCCCCCGGCACATCTCCAGGGCATGGCCAAGCAGCCCGAAGCCGGTGACATCGGTGAGCCCATGAACCATGCCCGCGAGCTCCGCTCCGACGGTGTTGAGCTGGGTGGTCGAGGCGATCAACCCCGCGTAGCCGTCGGCGTCCAGCCTCTCCTGTTTGAAGGCCGCGCTGAGGATGCCGACGCCCAGGCCCTTGGTGAGGATCAGGCTGTCGCCGGCCCGGGCCCCGTTGTTCTTCAACAGCTTGTCGGGATGGACCAGGCCGAGCGCCACCAGGCCATAGATCGGCTCCACGCTGTCGATGGAGTGGCCGCCGGCCACGGGAACCCCCGCCGCCGCGCAGACCGAGGCGCCCCCCTCCAGGATGGCGCGGATCGTGGCGGGCGGCAGCTTATCCACCGGCATCCCGACGATGGCGAGGGCGAAGATCGGCGTCGCCCCCATGGCGTAGATGTCCGACAGCGCATTGGTCGCGGCGATGCGCCCAAAGTCGAAGGGGTCGTCCACCACCGGCATGAAGAAATCGGTGGTCGCCACCAGGGCCTGGCTGTCGTTCAGTCGCCAGACCGCCGCGTCGTCCGAGGTCTCGGTCCCCACCAGCAGCTGGGGGAAGATCGCCGTGGCCGGCATGCCCGACAGGATGTCCTTCAGAACGCCCGGCGCCAGCTTGCAGCCGCAGCCGCCTCCATGGGCGAGCGAGGTGAGACGAATGGTCATGGCGCTTGCGGTCCCTTGGCCAAGAGGCGAGATGGACGGGTTACAGCAGCGCGCGGAAAGAGGCGATGGGGCAGGACGGGACGCCCGTGGCGTCGGGAGGCCAGGGCGCGGCGGCCATCGGGGTCACCACCGAGGTCGACGCCGCCAGCCTGGCGCGGTTCGACGCGATCATCGATGTCCGTAGTCCTGGCGAGTTCGCGGAGGATCACGTTCCGGGCGCCATCAACCTGCCGGTGCTCACCGACGCCGAGCGGGCCGAGGTCGGGACCATCTATGTCCAACAGTCGCGGTTCCTGGCCCGCCGGATCGGGGCGGCCTATGTGGCGCGCAACATCGCCCGGCACCTGGAGACCGCGCTGGCCGACCGGACGGGAGCCTTCGCCCCCCTGGTCTATTGCTGGCGGGGCGGACAGCGCTCGACCGCCATGGCCACGATCCTGTCCCAGGTGGGCTGGCGCACCACCCTGTTGTCCGGCGGCTACCGGACCTATCGGCGCAGCGTCCAGGCGCGGCTCTACGAGGCCGAGGCGCCGCTGAAGCTGGTCCTGCTGGATGGCCATACCGGTTCGGGCAAGACTGAGATGCTGGGAATGCTGGCGGCGCGGGGCCTGCAGGTTCTGGACCTGGAAGGCCTGGCCGGCCATCGAGGGTCGCTGTTCGGGGCCATAGCCGGGCGGCCGCAGCCCAGCCAGAAGATGTTCGAGAGCCGGCTGCTGGCGGCCCTGGACAAGCTCGATCCCACCCGACCCATCGTCGCCGAGGCGGAGTCCAGCAAGATCGGCGACCGGATGACCCCGCCCATGCTCTGGAAGGCCATGGCCGGCGCACCGCGCATCGAGATCGCCGCCCCGGTGGCGGAGCGGGCCCGCTACACCCTCAGCGCCTATGGCGATATCACCCGGGATCGCGCGCGGCTGGAGGACGCCCTGACCCGGCTGCCGGCGCATCCCAGCGCCAAGCGCCTGGCCGGCTGGCGTGGCATGATCGAGGCCGGCGCCTTCGCCGACCTGGCCCAGGCCCTGATCGAGTTGCACTACGATCCCGCCTATGAACGCTCGGCGCGCAAGGACACGAGGCCGAGATTGGCCCTGATCGAGCTCGACACGCTCGAGCCGACGACCCTGTCGGCCGCAGCCGACCGCGTCGCCGCGCTGGTGGAGACGGACCGGACGACCTAACGTCACGCCCAAGATGTGTCGGAGCCATGCATGAAGCGCTTTCGTCTGTGGGCGATTCTGATCCTGATCGTCGCCGTGGTCGGCGGCGGCCTATTCGCCTGGTGGAACTACGACCTGCGCTGGCGGCCGAAGACCATCACCAAGCATCAAGCAGAGATCGCCAAGCTGCTGGAGACCGCCGGCTGGGTCTCGCCCGGAATGACCGGGCCCAAGCTCTACATGGTCTCGTTCCGGACCTGCCCGGATTGTGTCCGGTTCAAGCAGGAGGAGTTTCCGGGCCTGCACGCGGCCAAGGTGGACACGCGTGTCATTGAGGTCGCTCGGCGCGACTATAACGGGGTCTCGAAATCCACCCCGGCCGAGCGCGCCACGGTGGCCGAGCTGTGGCTCAATCGGTCATGGCCGCTGATGGAGCGATGGGAATCCGTCCCCGCCGAAGCCTGGAAGGCGCCGGGGATCCCGCCGGCCGACGGCGACCTGGCCCGCACGGCGGTGGTGGAGGCCGGCCGCAAGTTCGTCGACGATATGACCCCGCTGATGAAGGCCAACGGGATCAACTTCGCCTATCCGCTACTGGTCTGGTGGACCCCGGAGGGCGAGATGCGGGCCTGCGCCTGCGAGAAGCGCGAGACCTACCGCTTCGTGCGCAAGGAGTTGGGCGCGGCTCAGCCGTAAGGCTTTCCCGAGACGATCTGCTTGCTGCGGCCCTTGGTCTTGGGGCCGTGTTCGCGGTCGGCCGGGGCCTTGCTCGGCCGTTCGGCCAGCAGCTCCTCCTCCAGTTCGAACAGGTCCTGATTGGCCGGTCCCGGTTCGAAGGCGCGGGCTTCCCCGTCGACCTGATCGGGGTCGCGCGGACCGTCCTGACCGACATTGCCGTCCAACTCGCGGGCCCGGCTGGCCTCATGCGGCGTCGGCGAATAGCTCCGGGGTTCCTGGGGCATGGTCGGCTCCTGTTGCTGGGTGCAGCATCATCAACCCGTGAGCGGCATGGCCCGTTCCCCTTGAGGCCGCCGCGCGGGCGGGTTAGGCCGGGACGATGCCGTCCGCCCTCACCGCCGCCTATGACGCCCGCCTGGCGCGGGGCGACATCCGTCCCGACCCGGCCCAGGGTCCGGCCCTGGCGGCCCTTGCGCGCCTCGAGGCCGATCTGGAAGAGGCCCAGCCCAGCGGCTGGGGCGCCCTGTTCAAGAAGCCGGAGAGCCAACGGGGGGTATATCTCTGGGGCCCGGTCGGGCGCGGCAAGTCCATGCTGATGGACCTGTTCTTCGAAACGGCCCCGGTGGAGAAGAAGCGCCGCACCCACTTCCACGTCTTCATGGGCGAGGTTCACCGGCTGATCGACGCCTGGCGCAAGGGCGACCCCGCGGCGCGCAAGGCGAGGTTCGGTCAGGCCAAGGGCGATGATCCCATCGCTCCGGTCGCCGATGTCGTGGCCGCCGAGGCTCGGCTGCTGTGCTTCGACGAGTTCCAGGTCACCGACATCGCCGACGCCATGATCCTGGGGCGGCTGTTCGAGGCCCTGCTGGCCCGCGGCGTGACCCTGGTGGCGACCTCGAACCGAGGTCCCGACGCCCTCTATAAGGACGGCATCAACCGTCAGCTGTTCCTGCCGTTCATCGCCCTGATCAAGGCGCGGATGGAGGTGGTTTCGGTAGCGGGTTCGCACGACTACCGCCTGGATCGGCTGCGGGCCGCCGGGACCTGGTTCTCGCCCAACGATCCTGACAACCAGCGCAGCTTCATGGAACTGTGGCGCGACATGCTGGGCGGCGAGGGGGAGATCGGCGAGACCCTGGAGATCCTGGGCCGCAAGGTGCACCTGCCGCACGCCTCGGGCGGGATGGTCCGCGCCTCGTTCGCCAGCCTCTGCTCGGTGGCGCTGGGCCCCAACGACTACGTGGCCGTCGCCGAACACTTCCACACCGTGTTCCTGGAGGACCTGCCGCGGCTGACCGCCAACCGGCGGGAGGAGGCGCGCCGGTTCGTGATCCTGATCGACGCCCTCTACGAGGCCCGCGTCCGGCTGATCGTCCTGGCCGAGGCCGAGCCCATGGCGCTGTATCCCGAAGGCGACGGCGCCTTCGAGTTCGAGCGCACGGCCTCGCGCCTGCAGGAAATGCGCTCGGCGGACTGGCTGAGCGAGCGCGACTAGGCGCGCAGGCTGGCCACCAGCTCCCGCGCAAAAGGTCGAAGTTCGTCCATCCCGCGCACGCAGATGGTCAGTTCGCGCAGGGCCCAGTCGTCGGAAAGGTCGACGACGCCCAGGGCCATGGTCTTGGCCGCCCGTGCCGCCGTGGTCTGGGGCACGATGCCGACGCCCACCCCGCACTCCACCAGCCGGCAGACCGCGTCGAAGCTGCGAAGCTGCACCCGCAGACGCAGGGGCCTGCCCTCCCGGGCCGCCTTGCCGGCGAGGAAGCGCTGCAGCGAACTCGCCCGGTCCAGGCCGACGATGTCGCAGTCCAGGACGTCGGCGAAGGTGACCGAGGCCCGGCTCGCCAGCGGATGGCCGGCGCCGGTGACCACCACGAAGCGGTCGGTGCGGAACGGGAAGGTCTCCAGTCGGCCCACGTCCACCGTGCCCGCCACGATGCCGACGTCGCCGACACCCTCGGCGATCAGCCCGACGATCTCATCGGAGAGCCGTTCCTCCAGATTGACGCTGACCTGCGGGTGATCGGCCAGGAAGCGGCTGAGCGCCTCGGGCAGGAACTCCGTCAGCGCATTGGTGTTGGCCAGCAGCCGCACCTCGCCGGAGAAGCCTCCGGCATAAGACCCCAGGTCCTCGCGCAGGAGAGCGCTCTGGGCCAGGATGGTGCGGGCGTGCTTCAGTAGGGTTAGGCCCGCCGGGGTCGGGGCGACCCCTTGGCGCGAGCGCGACAGCAGAGGCGCACCCAGCGCCTGCTCCATGTTGCGGATGCGCGTCGAGGCGGCCGCCAGGGCCAGGGCGCTGCGTTCCGCGCCTCCGGTGATGGAACCCGCGTCCACCACCTCGCAGAACAGCTTCAGATCGACCAGATCGAACCGCAACCTTCGTCTCCCGCGAAGGGAACCTACAGCAAAGACGCATTGCGCCATCGCCAGAATAGCTCAGACTTCGGATTTGGCGAAGGAAGGCGCGCGGCGTTCGCCGTTGTTCCCGGGCCTTCGTTGACAGCCCGGGGAGGCGGCTTAAAAGCGGAGCCGCTTCTTCCTGTTCGGAAAACGGCCCCATGACAGACGCTCCCCGCGCACGCCCGCTCTCGCCGTTCACGTCCATCTGGCGATGGCACGTGACCATGGCGACCTCCATCGCCCACCGCGTGACCGGCTGCGCCATCTATGGCGGCGGCCTGATCCTCGCGGCCTGGGCGGTCTGCCTGGCCTCGGGGCCTGAGGCCTATGCGACGTTCCAGGCGGTGATCGGCTCGCCGCTGGGGCTGCTGGCCATGTTCGGCCTGACCCTCTCGACCTTCTTCCACCTGGCCAAGGGCGTGCAGCACCTGATCTGGGATGCGGGCTTCGGCTACCGGCCGCAGACCGCCAGCATGGGGGCGGTGGTCTGCATCGCCTTCGCCATCGCCGCGACCCTGGCCATCTGGGCCATCGCCTTCATGACCGGAGCGCTTTGATGAGCAGCTATCGCACGCCGCTCGGCCGGGCCCGCGGGCTGGGCGCCGCCAAGCACGGGGTCGGGGCGTGGATTTCCGAGCGCGTCACGGCCGTGGCCCTCGTGCCGCTGGTGCTCTGGGGCGTCTTCGCCGTCCTGCAACTCGCCAGGATGGACTATGCCGGCGCCGTCGCCTGGCTGACCGCCTCGCCGCTGAATCCGACCCTGATGGTCCTGCTGGTGGTGGTCAGCTACCTGCACATGCACGGCGGCATGCGGGTGGTCATCGAGGACTATGTCGAAAAGACCCTCAGCCGGACCGGCCTGCTGCTGCTCAACCTCTTCGTCTGCGCGCTCGCGGGTGCGCTGGCGGTGTTCTCCATCCTGAAGGTCGCGCTGGGAGGCGCTCTCTGATCCCATGGCGAGCTATCAGTTCATCGACCACAAGTTCGACGTCGTCGTGGTGGGGGCCGGCGGCTCCGGCCTGCGCGCGGCGCTGGGCTGCGCCGCGGCCGGCCTGAAGACGGCCTGCATCACCAAGGTCTTCCCGACCCGCAGCCATACCGTGGCGGCGCAGGGCGGCATCTCCGCCAGCCTGGGCAATATGGGCGAGGACGACTGGCGCTGGCACATGTACGACACCGTCAAGGGGTCGGACTGGCTGGGCGACCAGGACGCCATCGAATACCTGTGCCGTAACGCCCCGGCCGCGGTCTATGAGCTGGAGCACTGGGGCGTGCCGTTCTCGCGCACCCCGGAAGGCAAGATCTACCAGCGCGCCTTCGGCGGAATGACCCGCAACTATGGCGAGGCCCCGATCCAGCGCACCTGCGCGGCGGCCGACCGCACCGGGCACGCCATGCTCCACACCATGTATGGCCAGGCCCTGTCCAAGGACACGGAGTTCTTCATCGAGTACTTCGCCCTGGACCTGATCATGGACGAGGGCGTGTGCCGTGGCGTTACCGCCTGGAAGCTGGACGACGGCACCCTGCACCGGTTCCAGGCCCAGCAGGTGATCCTGGCGACCGGCGGCTATGGCCGCGCCTATTTCTCGGCCACCAGCGCGCACACCTGCACCGGCGACGGCGGCGGCATGGCCCTGCGCGCCGGCCTGCCCCTGCAGGACATGGAGTTCGTGCAGTTCCACCCCACCGGCATCTACGGCGCCGGCTGCCTGATCACCGAGGGCGCCCGGGGCGAGGGCGGCTACCTGACCAATTCCCAGGGCGAGCGCTTCATGGAGCGCTATGCGCCGTCGGTGAAGGACCTGGCGCCGCGCGACATGGTCAGCCGCGCCATGACCATCGAGATCCGCGAGGGGCGCGGGGTGGGTCCGAAGAAGGACCACATCTTCCTGCACCTCGACCACCTGGACCCGAAGATCCTGGCCGAGCGCCTGCCGGGCATCTCCGAGAGCGCCAAGATCTTCGCCGGGGTCGACGTGACCAGGGAGCCCATCCCGGTCCTGCCGACCGTGCACTACAACATGGGCGGCATCCCCACGAACTTCTATTCCGAGGTGGTCACCCGGCTGGGAGACGATCCGGACAAGGTGGTTCCGGGCCTGATGGCGGTGGGCGAGGCGGCCTGCGTCTCGGTGCACGGCGCCAACCGCCTGGGGTCCAACTCGCTGATCGACCTGGTGGTGTTCGGCCGCTCGGCGGCCCTGCGCTGCGCCGACACCATCAAGGCCGGCGCGACCCAGGTCGAGCTGAAGCCGGCCATGACCGACGGCCACCTGGCCCGCTTCGACAGGTTCCGCAACGCCTCGGGAAACACCCCCACCGCCGCCCTGCGCCTGGAGATGCAGAAGGCCATGCAGGATGACGCCGCGGTGTTCCGCACCACCGACAGCCTGGCTTCGGGGGTCAAGCGTCTGGAGGCCATCCACGCCAAGCGGCCCGACCTCAAGGTCACCGACCGCGGCCTGATCTGGAACACCGACCTGGTGGAGACCCTGGAGTTCGACAACCTGGTCGGCCAGGCGATCACCACGGTGGCTGGCGCCCACAACCGCACCGAAAGCCGCGGCGCCCACGCGCACGAAGACTTCCCCGACCGCAACGACGGCGAGTGGATGAAGCACACCCTGACCTGGTTCGACGACGCCACGGGCAAGGTCGCCATCGATTACCGGCCGGTGCACAGCTTCACCATGACCAACGACATCGCCTACATCCCGCCCAAGGCGCGGGTCTACTAGGCCCGGCGATGGCGTTTCCCCGCACCCCAATCCACGCGTCCCCGCTCAAGGTCAGCGCCTGATGGTCCAACTCCGCCTTCCCAAGAACTCCCGCGTCCAGAGGGGCCAGCACCACCCGGCCCCGGCCGGCGCGAGCAAGGTCAAGACCTTCAAGGTCTACCGCTACGATCCCGAGGGGACCGAGAACCCGCGCTGGGACACCTATGACGTGGACGTCGACGCCTGCGGCCCGATGGTCCTGGATGTGCTGATCCACATCAAGAACACCGTCGACCCGACGCTCAGCTTCCGCCGCTCCTGCCGCGAAGGGGTCTGCGGGTCGTGCGCCATGAACATCGGCGGGCGCAACACGCTGGCCTGCACCCACGGCCATGAAGAGGTCCCGGGCGCCCAGTGCCAGATCGCCCCGCTGCCCCACATGCCGGTGATCAAGGACCTGATCCCCGACATGACCATGTTCTACGCCCAGTACGCCTCCATCGAGCCCTGGCTGCACACCACCACCCCTGAGCCGCAGACCGAGTGGCTGCAGACCCCCGAAGACCGTTCCAAGATCGACGGCCTCTAC
The DNA here is from genome assembly GCF_024298925.1 of Phenylobacterium sp. LH3H17. Taxonomy (NCBI): domain Bacteria; kingdom Pseudomonadati; phylum Pseudomonadota; class Alphaproteobacteria; order Caulobacterales; family Caulobacteraceae; genus Phenylobacterium; species Phenylobacterium sp. LH3H17. Next base: position 360,368 of record NZ_CP101283.1, read on the forward strand.
GAGTGCATCCTCTGCGCCTGCTGCTCGACCTCCTGCCCCAGCTACTGGTGGAACGGCGAGAAGTACCTGGGCCCCGCGGCCCTCCTGCAGTCCTACCGCTGGCTGGTCGACAGCCGCGACGAGGCGACCGGCGATCGGCTGGATGATCTCGAGGACCCCTTCAAGCTCTACCGCTGCCACACAATCATGAATTGCGCCCAGGTTTGCCCGAAGGGGCTGAATCCCGCCAAGGCCATCGGCGAGATCAAGAAGATGCTGGTGGACCGCGTCGTCTGAGGCTTCTCTTCCGGGGAGGCTAATGCAATCCGAACTGTGTTCGGGAAGTTGACGCCGCCGTCACTTTTCTGCATGGGGCATCTATGAGCCATTCGGACACGCATGTGGTGATCCTCGGGGCCGGTCACGCGGGAGGCACCGCGGCCGCCCTGCTGCGCCAGTACGGCCACGAAGGCCCGATCACCCTCGTGGGCGAAGAACCGATCCCGCCCTATCAGCGGCCGCCGCTCAGCAAGGCCTGGCTGAAGGGGGAGGCCGACGCCGAATCCCTCGCCCTGAAGCCGCTGGAATTCTACGCCGAGCATGGGATCGACTTCCGGCCGAACACCCGAGCGACCAAGCTGGCGCGGGAGGCCAAGCAGGTCACCCTGTCCACCGGCGAGGTGCTGACCTACGATTTTCTGATCATCGCCACCGGCGCCCGGGCCATCAAGCTGCCGGTCGAGGGCGCGCACCTGGACGGCCTGCTGGAGCTGCGCACGGCGGCCGACGCCGAGATTCTAAAGGCCACCATCGGGCCCGGCAAACGCCTGGCGGTGATCGGCGGCGGCTATATCGGGCTGGAGGCGGCGGCCTCGGGCCGCGCCCTCGGCGCCGAGGTGGTGGTGATCGAGCGCGAGCCGCGCCTGCTGGCCCGCGTCGCCTGCGAGGAGCTCTCCACCTTTTTCCTCGACTATCACCGCCGCCATGACGTCACCTTCGAGCTGGGCGCCACGGTGGCGGGCTTCGAAGGCGAGAACGGCCGTGTCACCGGGGTGAAGCTGGCCGATGGCCGGGTCATCGCCTGCGACGCCGCCCTGATCGGGGTGGGCGCCGCGCCCAATGACGAGATCGCCAAGGAGGCCGGCCTCGAGACTGCTCGCGGCATCGTGGTCGACCTGGAGGCGCGCACCGCGGACCGTTCGATCTTCGCCATCGGCGACGTGGCCCACCGGCCGATGCCGATCTATGATCGCATGTTCCGCATGGAGAGCGTGCCCAACGCCCTGGAGCAGGCCAAGCAGGCCGCCAGCGCCATTGTCGGCCGAGCGCCCCCGCCGGGCGAGGTGCCGTGGCAATGGTCGGACCAGTACGACCTGAAGCTCCAGATCGCTGGCTACGCCTTCGACGTCGACCGCATCCTGCTGCGCGGCGACCCGGCCAACGCCAAGTTCGCCGTCTTCCACCTGAAGGGCGACCAGATCCAATCCGTGGAGGCGATCAACTCGCCGCCCGAATTCATGATGGGCAAATTGCTCATCGCCAACCGCAAGCCGGTCGACCTCGACAAGCTTGCGGACCCATCCGTTTCCATGAAAGAGGTCGCCGCATAAAAGCGGCGAAGGGGAGTAAATGGCAAAGATCACCTATGTCGAACACGACGGAACCGAGCACGCGATCGACGTGAAGACCGGCCTGACGGTGATGGAAGGCGCGGTGAAGAACAACATCCCGGGCATCGACGCCGACTGCGGCGGGGCCTGCGCCTGCGCCACCTGCCACGTCTATGTGGACGGCGAATGGCTGGCCAAAACCGGCGCGAAATCGGCCATGGAGGACTCCATGCTGGACTTCGCCGAGAACGTCGAACCCAACAGCCGCCTCTCCTGCCAGATCAAGGTCTCCGACGAGCTGGACGGCCTTGTCGTGCGCCTGCCCGAGAGCCAGCACTAGGCGCATTCCGACGATTGGGTTAGGTCCCACCCCGGCCCGTGGAATCGGGTCGGGACCTTGCGGAGCATGCCCATGACGGACGTCGGCCAGAGCCGCGATCTCGCCTTCGACACGATCGATCCGCGCTATCTGGCCTTCATCCGCGACTATCTCGGCCGCTACGGCCTGGACTCCGATCGCTTCTGCCGGCCGCTGCCGGCGAACGACGAGATGTTCTTCAAGGCGATCCTGCCGAACTACGAGCACGACGTCTCGATCGCCGGGTTCAAGTTCGTCGAGTCGACGCTCCGCCACTTCGACGCCTATCGCCAGATCGTCGACGGCGCCCTGGGCGGCTTCGCCAACCTGGGTACGGTGCTGGACTTCGCCTCGGGCTGGGGACGGCTGACCCGGGTCCTGGAGCAGACGCTCAAGCCGTCGCAGATCTTCGTCGGCGACATATATCACGACGCCGTCGCCTGGCAGGAACAGACCTTCGGGGTCACCGGCGTCTTCTCCGCCCCTGACCCCGAAGAATTCGACCATACGGGCCGCCACGACCTGGTCTTCGTCGGCTCGATGTTCTCCCACCTGCCCGACGGCCTGTTCCAGCGGTGGCTGGCCAAGCTGCATAGCTTCCTGGGCCCCCGGGGCGTGCTGGCCTTCAGCGTCCATGACCAGGCCATCCTGCCGCCCGGCCACGCCATGGACCCGTCCGGCCTGACCTATCTGCGGTTCAGCGAGAGCGGCTCCCTCGACCTGGAAATCTACGGCATGTCCTATGTGACGGAGGCCTATGTCGGCGCCGCGATCGAGGCGGTCAGCCCAGGCGCCAGTTGGCGGCGGTTTCCCAAGGGACTTTACGAGAACCAGGACCTCTATGTGGTGGGCGCCCCCGGCGTCGACCTCTCGGGCCTGAAGCTGGCCAGCACGCCCATGGGCGGTCTGGAGACCGCCACCCTGCTGCCGACCGGCGAGAGCGACTATGCCGGCTGGGCCCTGGAGCGCACGCCTGGATGCGAGATCTCCCGGGTCAGCGTCCACGTGGACGGCCGGCTGGCGCTCAGCGTTGTCCCCGACCGCGAACGGCCCGACGTGCTGGCGGCCTTCCCGAACGCCGCCAACCTCCCGGTCGGCTGGCGCTTCCGGCTGCAGGCGCCGGCGGGCGCGGTGATCCGCCTGCATCTGGAGAGCAACTCGGGCCTGACCGGCTACGCCTACGCCGAGGCGCCGGCCGCCGCGGCCATGACCTATTCCGGCTGGTCGCGCCGCGCCCTGCGGAGCTGAGCGATGCGCCTCACCACGGTGGGCAGGGTCTGGACGGCGGACTCCGGGGCGTCTCGGCCTTGCAGGTTGACGCGCGTCAAGGCGCGCTCGAACGCCTGGGTTGAACGTGCAGGCATGCAAAACAAGCAAGGCTTCCGGACGGGATACGCCCAGCGCAGATCGTGCTGGCTAGCTCTCACGGTGCTGTTCGCGATCCTGGTCGCGCCTCTCTCGGCGAAGAGCGAGCCGGCCCCAGCGCCCCTGTCGGGCGCCGAGCGGCAGATGATCTACAAGGTTCTGACCGATGGACCGCGACCCATCGCGACGCCCCTGGCCGCCCTCGACGACAGCGCCCTCGAGCGGGCCGTGCTGGAGTACGCCATGGCCGAGACCGGGCAGCGGCTTCGGCCCTCCGCGATCGATCGCCTTTGGAGCCTGCAGCCCGAGAAGCGCGATCTTGCGGCGGAATTCGCCGCTGTCCGGACCGAGGGCCGGCTTGCGGCATGGCTGAGCTCCCTGCCTCCGGCAGATCCCCGGTACGCCGCCCTGTCGGCCGCCCGGCGCGACTATGCCGCCATGGTCGCCCGCGGCGGCTGGGACGCCTTGCCGTCCGACTACAGCCTCCGGGCCGGACAGTCCGACCCGCGGGTCGTCATGTTGCGAGAGCGTCTGACCGCCGAAGGCTATCGGCTGTCGAGCGCTCCGACGCCGGAGGTATATGATGCCGACCTGCAGGCGGCGCTGGTGCGTTTCCAGGGCCTTCATGGCCTCGAGCCGGACGGCGTGGTCGGGCCTCAGACCCGCAGGGCGCTAGACGTATCGGCCGATGCCCGGCTGGCGCAGATCGACGCCAGTCTGGAGCGGATGCGATGGATGCCCCGCCAGCCTCCGCCCCGCCGGCTGGAAGTGAACGTCGCCGCCGCCGAGGCGACCCTGTTCGAGGCCGGCGAGCCCGTCCTGTCGATGCGGATCATTGTCGGCGACCTGAAGCACAAGACTCCGATGTTCGCCTCGCAGATCGAGTCGATCGTGTTCAATCCGCCCTGGAACGTCCCGGCGTCGATCGCCTCGGAAGAGATCCTTCCGAAGGCCGCAAGAGACCCTGGCTACCTGGCGCGGCATGGGTTCAGCTACGTCGAGGGGCGGTTGCAGCAGCGCCCCGGCGCGGCCAACGCCCTGGGCCGCGTCAAGTTCGACCTGCCCAGTCCGTTCGGCGTCTACCTGCACGACACACCGGGCAAGAGCGCCTTCGCCCGGCCCATCCGTACCCTCAGCCACGGCTGCATGCGTCTGGAGCGGCCCCGGGAACTGGCGGCCGACCTCCTCGAAACGCAAGGATGGACGGCGACCGACATCGATGTCGCCATCGCCACGGACGTCACCCGCCGCATCGGCCTCGAGAGGCCTCTGCCCCTGTACGTCATCTACCAGACCGCCTTCGTCGACGCGTCCGGGGTGAATCTCCGCCCGGACCCGTATCGCTGGGACGATGTCCTCGCCAAGGCCCTGGCCGGACAATACGGCGTTGCGGCGAACCCTCGAGGTGCGACAGAGTGCGCTGAGGCAAGATCGCGCTGAGCTGAGCTATACTCAGGCCCGAACTTGAGGAGGCCCAATGTCACCCGACCGTCGCCGTCTGCTCGCCGCAGGAGTGGGTTTCCTGGGGGCTACCGCCTGCGGCGCCCGCGCATATGCCGCCGCGCCGCGCCGCGTGTCGCTGCTGAACCTGCATACGGGCGAGGCGATTCGGGCGACCTATTTCGAAGGCGGCGGCTACATGACCGACGCCCTGGGCGCCATTGACAAGGTGCTCCGCGACCACCGCACGGGCGAAGTGCATGCGATGGACCGCAACCTCCTGGACCTCCTGGCGACCCTCACCGACCAGTTGGGGTCGGATCAGCCGGTCCAGGTCATTTCCGGCTATCGGTCGCCGGCCAGCAACGCCGCCCTGCATCGGAAGAGTTCCGGCGTCGCCACGCGCAGCCTGCACATGGACGGCAAGGCCATGGACATCCGCATCCCGGGCGCACCGCTTTCGCGCGTGAGACAGGCCGCCCTGAACCTGCAGCGCGGCGGCGTCGGCTACTATCCCGGATCGGATTTCGTGCACATCGACGTGGGTCGGCCCCGCCAGTGGGTTGGCTGACGGCGGCCCGACCGCGCCGCCGGCCCCCCGGTGGAACTGGACCTTCTAGAAGCTCAGCTCCGGATGTCCCGCCGCCCCCTGGGCGGCTTCGGGCAGGTGGCAGGTGAAGGTCGCGCCGGCGCCCGGCTCGCTCTCCAGGGCCACCCAGCCGCCGTGCAGCTCCACCAGCGCCTTGACCAGGGCCAGGCCCAGGCCCGGCCCGCCGCGCTCGCGGCCGATGAACCGGTCGAAGATATGGGCCTGGACGTGGAACGGGATGCCGCGCCCGGTGTCGGTCACCTGCAGCTGGATTTCGCCCTGGGCGCGACGCGCGGCGATGGTCACCAGCCCGCCGGGGGGGGTCTGGCGGATGGCGTTCTCGGTCAGGTGGTCCAGCGCCTGGGTCAGGCGCTTCATGTCGCCGCGGATCAGGCCGATGTCCTCGGCATGCTCGACCTTGATGGTCACCCCGGCGGCGTCGGCCTCGGGGGTCCAGCGGCCTGCGGTCTGGCTGAGCAGGTCGGCGACCCGGACGTCGTCGAGATCCAGCGCCATCTCGTCGGCGTCGATCTGGGCCATGTCCAGAACATCGTCGATGGAGCGGGCGAGCTGGGTCGCCGCCGTGCGGACCGCCGCGGCGTGGCCGCGGCCGCGCTCCGAGAGGTTCTCCCCCGAGCGCTCCAGCAGCTCGGAATAGCCAATGATCGTCGTGAGCGGCGTGCGCAGCTCATAGGAGACGTTGCCCACGAAGTCGCGCTTCAGCCGCTCGGCGTCGGCGAGCGCCGCGGAACGGTCGGCCAGGGCGCTCTCCAGCTTGCGGGCGTCGGTGACGTCTGTGAAGGCGATCAGGGTGGCCCCATCCGGCAGGGGGCGTGACTGGTAGACCACGATGCGGGAGTCAGAGGTCTTCACCTCGCCGGAGATTGGCGCGCGGGCTTGGGGATCGGTGTCGGCCACCCGGCCCTTCAGCTCGCGCCAGAAACCCATGTCGTGCAGGCGCGGGATGCAGAGCTCGACCACGCCCTCGAAGTCGTGGGCCAGATCCAGCTGCGCCGGCGTGATGTTCCAGAATCGCTCGAAGGCGTCGTTGTGCAGCCGCAGGCGGCCATCAGAGCCGAACACCGCCACGGCGTCGTTCAGCTTGTCGAGGGTGGCCTGTTGCACCTGGATCAGGGCGTTGTATTGCGCCTTGAGCTTCAGCTCGCCGGTGATGTCGGAGAACAGCAGCACCACCCCACCCATGGGGTGCGGTTGGCGGACCACCCGCAGGGTGCGGCCGTCAGGCAGGCTCCACAGGTCGTCGGGCGCCGAGGCGACATCCTCGTAGCGGTCGAGTTCGGCGGCCTTCCACTTGTCGTAGTTGACGGTCTCCGGCAGGCGGCGGCGTTGGCGCAGGCGGTCCAGAATCTCGCCGTGGGTCGGCAGCTCGGCCAACCAGGCGGGCTCCAGCCCCCACAACTCGGCGAAGGCGGTGTTGTGGAAGATGAGCTTCTTGCCCTCGCCGAAGATCGCCACGGCGTCGGCGATGTGGTTCAGGGTCTCGTCGTGGGCGGCGAGCTGGCGCTTGAGAAGTTCGCGCATCTCCTCGGCCTCGGTGACATCCTCGGTCCAGACCCCGACTCCGCCGCCTTCCAGCGGCTGGGCGGTGACCTGGAAGGCGCGGCGGCGCCCATCCAGGCTGGTCCAGCGGAGGGTCTCGCGTTTGCGGCCCAGGTTGGCGGCCTCGCTGGCCAAGGCGTCGCTGGCCTTGTCGAAGCTCGCGCCCTTGGCCGCGGCCTCGTCGAGATCGGCCACGCCCGCCGCCGCCAGCCAGGCGCCGTTGGCCCAGACCGGCGCCCCGTCGGCGGCGGCGATCCACGCCGGGGTGGCGCGGGCGTTGAGGAAGGCGGCGAACCGAGGGGCGGTGGGCAGGCCCGCATCCTCGCCGATGATCGCCGAAAGCCGCAGCCAGGCGAGCGCCCCGGCCGCGCGTCCCTCCACGGCCACCACCCCGGCCGGGCCGCGCACCTCGAAGGCGCAGGCCTCGCCGCGCTCGAACAGGGCGCGCAGGCGCCGGGCGTGGTCGGGGTCGGCCCGCATCAGAGCGGCCATCACCGCCTGGGGATCGGCGTTGACCAGACCGAGCGCGGTGACGCAGACCGCCAGGCTCTCCTCGCCCGAGGCCAGCAGGGCATGGCCGTCCTGGACGGCCAGCAGGGCGGAATCGAAAGCTTCGGCCGAGGCCTGGGCGGCCTCGGCGCCCAGCTCCAGGCCGGCGACCTGCTGTCGCAGGGCCTCGATCCTCGCCTCGCCCTGCCGCCGCTGGGCCAGTGCGAGCAGGGTGGCGCAGATGGCCAGCATGACGGCGCCCGCGGCCGCGGCCAGGATGAGCTCGTGCTCGCTCATCGGCGTTCCATCGACGCCCGTCCTCGTCGACAGCGAATCATCCGATCACCATATTCCGGTCCTGTGTTTTCGGCGATGATCGCAAGCATGACCGCGATCCTCTACCCCGTGGCGGCCAACGCCGAACAGGCGCTTTCGGCTCCCTTGGCGCGCGCGGCGCGTGAACGGGAGGCCCAGGCGTTGGCCGGCGAGCCCGTGGCCTTCGTCGTGGAGCCCGCCGGCCCCCCGTTCGCGACCCGGGAGGCGGCGCTCGACGCCTATGCCGGGCGGCTGGAGGACGAACGACCGGGCCGCACCGCCAGCCTGCCGCCCGAGGACCGCTACCTGCGCCTGTCCGAGACGGTGGCGGCGAGCCGCACCCGCGCCCCCGCCCAGGCGGAGCCCAGCTACGAGGACGGCCGCCGCTGGCCGACGGCCAAGGCCGCCCCGCCCACCGTCTGGCGGCTGATGGTCTCCTACTGGCGGATCGGGGCCGCGCCCGCTGTCCGAACGGAAACGCCCCAGGCGCGCCAAGCCCGCCGCAAGGGCCGCCAGGACCTCGATCCGGAGACCGTGCGCGCCCTGACCCAGCAGCCGCTGCGGGCGGTCAAGCCGCAACAGCCGCTCGATATCGGGCTTTTCGAGGCGCGCCTGCCCGAGTCGCCGCATATCATCGTACCCGATGAGTGATCCGTATCGCGGCCCCGCGCCGACCCTGGACGACCTGGCGGCCATCGCCGAGGCCGCCTTCGCCGCCCTGCCCAAGGGCTTTCGCGACATGACCGGCGAGGTGGTGTTCCGCGTCGACGACTTCGCCACGGCCGACGTCCTGCACGAGCTGGGTATCCCCGACGCCTTCGAACTGACCGGCCTCTATCATGGTGTCGACCTCGGCCACCGCTCGGTCTTCGACCCCAGCCCCGGCCCCTCGCGGGTGTTCCTCTATCGCCGACCGATCCTCGACGAGTGGGCCGAGCGCGGCGATGTCACCCTGGAGGACCTGGTGACCCACGTCCTGGTCCACGAGATCGGCCACCATTTCGGCCTCTCCGACGACGATATCCACGCCATCGAGGCGGCGGCGGATTAAGGGAGCGGGCTCGCGCATCCCTTTCCCCCCACAGCTACGGGGGAGGGGGGCCGCGAAACATTGGTGGGGGTGGCCTCAAGCCCGGAGCCCGGTCTCGCCCCAGGGCAGGGTGGTGGTGGCGATCATGCGGGTGAGGATGTCCGGCGGCTGGTGGTAGCCCAGCGGCGAGACCTCGTGGCCCAACTCGGCGGCCACCGCCTCCAGGGTGTCGGGGCAGTAGCAGTAGTTGGTGATCCGGCTGACCAGCTCGCCGTCGCCCTCCAGCCGCACGATGTCGTAGAGCTGGCCGGCCTCGTTGAAGAACAGCACCACCGGCTCGCCGCGATAGACGTCCGACTCCAGGCGACCGTCAGCATGGCCGACGCTGGCCTCGGCCCAGCCGCCGCGCCGTCCGCGGCCGCCACCGACACCGGGGACCTCGATCGAGCAGGTCTCGGTGAGCACCGCGGTCAGGGTCGGCACGTCGCGGGAATTGAAGGCGTCGATGAACCGCTCCACCAGGACCTGGGACGGCCCGTCCCGGCGGGGTGGATGGGATGGCGCGGCGGCCAGGGCCGCTCTGCCGCGATGCAGGGCCGCCTTCACCGCGCCCACCGTGGTGCGGAGCTGGTCGGCGATCTCCTCCAGGGTGAAGTCGAACACGTCCTTCAGCACCACGGCCGCCCGCGCCTGGGGTGAGGCGGCGGCGAACAGCGCCTCAGCGCCCTGGCGCGCGGCGTCGGGATCGGCGCTCGCGGGCTGCAGCCGGGGTTCGGCGATCCAGGCTTGTTCCCGCGCGGTCCGGCGCATCCGGTCGATCCATAGGTTGGAGGCGGTCCGGAACATATAGGCCCTGGTGTCGGCTACCGGGCTGCCCGGCCCGTGCAGGTCGCCGCGGCCGATCATAGCGAAACCCTTCAGCAGGGTGTCCTGCACCAGGTCCTCGGCGTCCCAGACATCGCCGGTCAGTTTCAGGCCGTAGGCGTGCAGGGCCGAGCGCAACGGCTCGATGGCGTCCAGATAGTCGAACCAGGCCGTGCGCAGGGCGCGCGAGGTGTCGTCCGTGATCGGCTCGGTCATCGCCGCTCCTCCCTGATGTCCATCTGCTCAAGACGAACGGCGGCGCGTCAAGGATACTGGGTCGGTAGGAAAGTGACGCATGCGTCATTTTCCTTGACTGATCTGCGTTCTCTTGGGAGGGTTCGCGCCAAGAGGAAACCGTGGGCCGCCTGCGCGCGCGCCCGCCGAAGGAGGATCTGCCCATGGCGGCCGACGGCAACATCACCAAGGACATCATCTACGAGGCCGTGTCGCCCGACGACTTCGAGGCGATGCTGGACCTCGATCGCTACAACAGCCGCTCGACGGCCTTCGATAAGATCATCTCGGCCACCCACGACCATTTCTGGGATCCGCTCGACAAGAAGTACATCGACTTCGACGAGCCCTTCGACATGGAGAACGAGATGCTCCTGCCGGAGGACATGATCATCTCCATGTCCACCGACTACGTCTCCAACCACCTCAGCGACTGGAAGACCCGCGTCCGGTTCGTGAACCAGTCGGCCCTGCGGTCCTTCTCCTCGATCCTGCATGGCGAGCAGGGCGCGCTGAACCTCTCGGCCAGCCTCTGCCACGTGCTGCTGGACCAGGGCGCGCAGGAATACGCCGCCAACCAGACCCGCGAAGAGGCCCGCCACGTCACGGCCTTCGCCAAGTACATCAAGGCCCGTTGGGGCCGGCCGGTGGAATGCGGCCCGACGCTGAAGGCCCTGCTGGTCGACATCATCGGCTCGCCGGAGGTCTATAAGAAGATCATCGGCATGCAGATGCTGGTGGAGGGCCTGGCCATGGGCGCCTTCGCCACCTTCTTCAACAATATCCGCGACCCGATGGGCAAGCGGCTCCTGCAGCTGGTGATGACCGACGAGGCCTTCCACCACAAGTTCGGGAAGATCTGGGCCGACCGCACCATCCCGCATCTCTCCGAGGCCGAGCACGAGATCATCGAGACCTGGGCGGCGCACTGCTTCCAGACCCTGCTGTTCAACCTGGTGGCGCCCACCCAGCAGCGCGACCTTTATGAGGAATTCGGCCTGGATCCGGACAAGGTCATCGCCGAGATGGCGGAGATCATGAACGACGACAAGCGCCGTGAGAACATGAAGGAGCAGACCAACATCTTCCGGGTGCTGGTGAAGACCCTGCTCAACGCCGGCATCATCACCGACCGCACCAAGGCCTTCTACGCCACCTATGTGGACATCGAGGAACTGCGCGGCGAGGGCGACCGGATGGTCGGCGACGACATCGCCGAAGAGGGCATCAAGTACCTCCAGGAGATCAATTTCAAAGACCGCGTCGGCCAGGCGATCTCCATCGCCGCGGAGTAGGCCGAGCCAGCTTCCTCAACGACTTCGGCCCGCCGGCCCCCACCGGCGGGCTTTTTCGTGCGCCGCCGCGTCTAGGTAGAGCAACGGAGGCGCGCGCGGCGTCGAACGGCGCCATGCTGTGATTCCATCCCATGGAGGCTTCGATGGCGAACAGGTCTTGGGCGATGCTGGGTCTTGCCGCGGCCCTGGCCGGCTGCGCCGGAGCAGCCGCCGTACCGGCGGCTGGCGGCGGCGGCGCCGCCGATCCGGCCGTTCAACGGGGCCAGGCCTTCGCCGAGCGGCGCTGCGCGGGTTGCCATGTGGTCGGCCTGGACGATGGCCCTGCCTCGTTCGGGCCACGCTTCCGCGACTTGAGGGTCCGCTACAACGCCCTGTCCCTGCAAAGGCGGTTCACGGAAATCTCGCAGCACGGCTCGGGCGAGATGCCGCCGATCCAGATCGGTCGCCAGGAGGCCGAAGATCTGGTGGCTTACCTGGAGACCCTGCAGTCCGAGCCGCCGCCCCGTTGAGGGTCGACGAAGATGACGCAAGCGTCATTTTGCGTTGACGCCCGGCTTCGGGGGTGATGACCTTCGCCCCGACAAGATCACCGGGAGGATCGCATGGCCGCCGACGGCAACATCACCAAGGATCTGATCTACGACGCCGTGGCGCCGGACGACTTCGAGTCCATGCTCGACCTCGACCGTTACAACAACCGCTCGACGGCCTTCGACAAGATCATCTCGGCCACCCACGACCACTTCTGGGATCCGCTCGACCCGAAGTACATCGACTTCTCCGCGCCCTGGGACATGGAGAACGACGCCCTGATGCCGGAGGAGCTCAGCGCGGCCCTGCAGACGGACTATGTGAAGGCGAAGCTGAACACGCCGTCGCTGCGCGCCCAGTTCCTCAACAAGTCGCTGCTCTACTCCTTCTCCTCGATCCTGCATGGCGAGCAGGGCGCGCTGAACCTCTCGGCCAGCCTCTGCCACGTGCTGTTGGACCAGGGCGCGCAGGAATACGCCGCCAACCAGACCCGCGAAGAGGCCCGCCACGTCACGGCCTTCGCCAAGTACATCAAGGCCCGCTGGGGCCGGCCGGTGGCGTGCAGCAAGGTGCTGCAGGACCTGCTGGTCGACATCATCGGCTCGCCGGAGGTCTATAAGAAGATCATCGGCATGCAGATGCTGGTGGAGGGCCTGGCCATGGGCGCCTTCGCCACCTTCTATCAGAAGCTCAACGACCCCCTGGGACGCCAGCTCATGCAGCTGGTGATGACCGACGAGGCCTTCCACCACAAGTTCGGGAAGATCTGGGCCGACCGGACCATCCCCAAGCTGTCGGAAGCCGAGCACATCATCGTCGAGGACTGGGCGGCCCATTGCTTCCAGGCGGTGCTGTTCAACCTGGTCTCGCCCTCGGAACAGGTCGCGCTCTATGAGGAGTTCGGCCTCGACCCCGCGCGCGTCCTGGAGGAGATCCAGCTGATCGCCACAGACGAGGCGCGCCGCGAGGACATGAAGGAAGCCAGCAACATCTTCCGCGTGCTCATCAAGACCCTGCTGAACGCCGGAATCATCACCGACCGCACGCGGGCCTTCTACGGCATGTATGTCGACATGGAGGAGCTGAAGGCGGAAGGCGACAGGATGGTCGGCGACGACATCGCTGAGGAGGGGATTAAGTATCTCCAGAAGATCAACTTCAAGGATCGCATCGCCGCCAACGTCTCGATCGCCGCGGAATAGCCCTTTTTCGTTCGGATTGGGTTCATGCGCCCGCGGACATGGTCCGCGGGCGTTTACATGTTCCCCCCTGAAGCGTTAGCCATACCGCCCATGCGTTTTCCGGACCTCTCCATCGCGTTTGTCGCCGCCTGTGTCGCGTTCGCGGCCCTGTGCGTCGCCGCCGTCCCCGCCCTGGCCGCGCCCCCGCAGCCGACGGAGCGCGTCGAGCTGACCAAGATGACCGGGCGCTGGTACGAAGTCGCACGCCTGCCCAACAAGGTGCAGAGCGGCTGTCAGGGCGGCACTTCCGACTGGGTCCGGAACGGCGAAGGGTTCTCGGTGCTCCAGGCCTGCTACAAGGGCTCATTGGCCGGGCCGGCCACCGAATGGAAGGCCAAGGCCAAGGTCATCGATCCCAAGACCAACGCCAAGCTGCAGATGACCTTCTTCGGCGGGATGGTGAAGCAGGAATACTGGGTCCTGGCCCATCGCCCCGACCAGGGATGGGTCATCCTGGGCACGCCGGGCGGCCGGGCCATGTGGCTGATGTCGCAACGTCCCACCCTGGCCAGCGGGGTCCGGGCCCAGGCCCTGGCCCGGGTCAAGCAGCTCGGTTACGACGTGGCCCGACTGGAATTCCCCCAGCCCGCGAAGAACTGAAGCGCTGCAACAACTTCTGGGCGTCTGTCGGGAACCGGACGTTGCCCGCTTGGGTTGCCCTCCCAATGCCTTCCAATTCGCATCAGTCTCCCCGTCCCTCCGAGCCCCGTAGTTGGGACCAGCCCGAAGAGCTCGACCGTGTGATCGGCGAGCTTCGAGGCCAGATCGAGGGCCTGCGCGCCCGGATCGAGGACTATCGAAACGTCGTGGCGGGCGAGAATCCGGAAGACCAGCGCCCCGCCCCCCACTCCTAGGCGACTTGCATCCGGAACGAAGCCGGAACATAAATTCGGGCATGGGCGTCACCATCGTCACCATCACCCGTCCCGAGATCACCGCCGCGGTCACCCGCGGCGCGGCCCGGCTGCTGGTCGACCTGGGCTATGCGCCGCTGGCCGAGGTGACCCTGCCCAACGGCCGGCGCGCCGACCTCATGGCCCTGTCGCCCAGGGGCCACATCGTCATCGTCGAGGTGAAGTCGGGCCTCGAGGATTATCGGGTGGACCGCAAGTGGCATGAGTACATGCCCTATTGCGACAGCTTCGCCTTCGCCGTGGCGCCTGAGTTCCCGCGCGAGATCCTGCCGGAGGAGCCGGGCCTGATCGTCTGCGACGCCTTCGGAGGCGCGGTGCTGCGCGAGGCGCCCACCGTTCCCCTGGCCGGCGCCCGGCGCAAGGCGCTGACCATCGCCTTCGGCCGCCTGGCCGCCATGCGCGCGGCCGGCGTGGTGGTGACCCAGCTGGAAGGCTAGCGCAGCCTAGATGCTCCCTCTCGGCGCGAACCGTGAGCAAAGCTGACCGAGGCGTTGCGCCAGCTCCCCCAGGAGGAGAGGACCCGGGCGGTCTATTTTGGGGCGCGCTTGGCGAGGATCCGCTGCAGGGTGCGGCGATGCATGTTCAGCCGCCGGGCGGTCTCAGAGACGTTGTGGCCGCACAGCTCGTAGACCCGCTGGATGTGCTCCCAGCGAACCCGGTCGGCGCTCATGGGATTGTCAGGCGGGGGCGGCGACTCGTCCTTGCGGGCCAGCAGGGCGCGGGCCACGTCGTCGGCGTCGGCGGGCTTGGAGAGGTAGTCGATGGCCCCGGACTTCACCGCCGCCACCGCCGTGGCGATGTTGCCGTAGCCGGTCAGCATGATGACTTTTGCGTCGGCGCGGGCGCCGCGCACCGCCTCCACCACCTTCAGGCCGGTTCCGTCTTCCAGCCGCATGTCCAGCACGGCATAGGCTGGCGGATGGGCCTTCACCGCCGCCAGGGCCTCGCTGACGCTGCCCACCAGCACGGGCTCGAACCCGCGTTGCTCGAGGGCTCGGCCCAGCCGCGTGCGCAGCGGGGCGTCGTCATCGAGCACCAGCAGGCTTCGATCCGACAGTGCGGCGATGTCGGCGGAGAGATCGGTCATGCGCAACCTCCGATAGGGGCGTTGGCGTCCACGCCTCCTGCGGCATCATGTCGCTGCTTGGCGGCGATCCGCAAGGGTCTTCAGCCGTTTCCGCCCAGCGCCTCGATCCGCGCCCTCGGCCAACGGGCCGCGACCACGGCGCCGCGCGGGCGACCGTTCTGGAAAGTGACTACAGCGCCGGTTCGTTCCAATAGTGTCTTGGCGATGAAGAAGCCGAGGCCCATCCCGATGTGGCCGGTGCGACCGCCGGCCACCCCCGGCCGGCTTGTGACATAGGGCTCGCCGAGCTTGGCCAGCACCTCGGGCGAGAAGCCCGGTCCGTCATCGCGCACCTCCATTCCCACGCTCTGAGCATCGAAGCGGACGGTCACCAGGATCTCCGAGGCCGCGAAGTCGACGGCGTTCTCGACGAAGGAGGTCATGGCGTGCAGCACCTCGGGCATCCGCCAGATGTTGGGGGCGGCCACCCCGGGAGCGCCGGAGACGATCGCCTCCACCCGCACGCCGCGGACATCGGCGTGGGGTTCGATCACCTCGTTCAGCAGTTGCAGCAGGCTCATCCGCTCGTGGAGCTCGTCCGAGGCCGCGGCGGGGGCGTCGGTCAGCCGGCGCAGGATCTCGCGGCAGCGCTCGGACTGGGCGATCAGCAGCTCGGCGTCCTCCTTGACCTGGGCGGTCGGCGCCTCTCGGGCGAGCTCCTTGGCGACGATGGAGATGGTGGCCAGGGGCGTGCCGAGCTCATGGGCCGCGGCGGCGGCCAGGGCCCCCAGGGCCGAGAGCCGCTGTTCGCGCGCCAGCACCGCCTGGGTGACGTCCAGGGCCAGGGCCATGCGCGAGGACTCCTCGGCCGCCTGCCGGACATTGCCGGCGATGACGATGACGCCCGCGACATTGGCCGCCGCCGCCCCGATCATGAAGCTGAGCGGCAACTCGACCGCGGCGCCGGGCAGGCTGGGTAGCGGCAGGTGGAAGAAGGCCAGCGCGATCGAGGCCGTGATGGCTTCGGCCCCCAACGCCGTCACCGCCCGCGGCGCCAGGGTGGCGGCCGCCAGGGTCACCGGGGCGATCAGCATCAGGATGAACGGGTTGGCTGTGCCGCCGGTGAGGAACAGCAGGATCGAGATCTGGACGACGTCGAAGCTGAGCTGGCCCACCGCCTCCCAGTCGCTGATCAGGCGCTGGCCCGGCGAAGCCACGCCGGTCAGCAGGTTCACCCAGGCCGAGGCTCCGACGACGGCGAAGCAGAACGGGTAGGGGGCCTCGAAACCGAACCCCAGGCCCGCCACCGCCAACAGCAGCAGTTCGCCGGCCACGATCATCCAGCGCAGGGTGACCAGGGTCCGCAGGCGCAGGCGCCCGCCGCGCCCGCCGCCAAGGCCCCAGTCGTCGCCGGCTTGCGCGGGCGCGGCGCTTTGCCTATCGAGGCCGGGCGACGGCTTCTGCGGCGACGTGTTCTTGGTGGACGCCATGGACCGCGACCATCGCGCGTTGCGCCCCGCCTGACGAGCCCCAAAGGCCTCCATGCCGACGAAACCCCGCCACCTGATCCTGCTCGCCGCCTGTCTGGTGGGCCTGGCCGTGCTGGCCGGCATCGCCTGGCGCACCGGCGCCTTCGACAGTCCCGCCCCGGCCGCGGTAGGCGGTCCCTTCCAGCTTGTGAACCAGGACGGCAGGCCGGTCGACGAAACCATCCTGAAGGGCAAGTGGAGCGTGGTGTTCTTCGGCTTCACCTACTGCCCCGATGTCTGCCCGACGACCCTGCAGGCCGTGGAGCGCGCCCAGGCCCTGCTGGGACCGAAGTCTGCGCGGACCCAGGTGGTGTTCATCTCCGTCGATCCCGAACGCGACACCCCCGCCCAGCTGAAGACCTATCTCGCCGGCGCGGCCTTTCCGAAGGGGACCATCGGCCTGACCGGGACCCGGGAGCAGGTGGCCGTCGCGGCCAAGGCCTACCACGCCTATTACAAGAAGAATGGCGAGGGGCCGGATTACCTGGTCGACCATTCGACCCCGGCCTACCTGATGGACCCCAAGGGCCGTTTCGACCGCATCCTGCCCTACGGGATCACGCCCGAGGAAATCGCCCGCCAGATCGGCGAGGCCATGGGCTAGGCGCCGCAGGTGCGAAATTTGTCCGGAGCGTCGAAGCGCCGCATCGGGAACCGGTTACCGCTGGACATCCTTAAGTATGGTCATGCTACGCTGCGACGCAGCACAAGGACGTCTTCTACGATGCTCTATACGCTTTACGAGGCGGGCTATTACGCCTCCACCCCGTTGCGGTTCGCCACCCGGGCCATGCGCGACTTCTGGTCCTCGCCGCTGAATCCGGCAAAGGACAGCGACCTGGGCCGGCGTTTGTTCGCCAACGCCGACCTGTTCGCCAACCTCACCCGCCGCTACGGCAAGCCCGCCTGGAGCATCGACAGCGTCGAGATCGACGGCAAGCCGGTGCGGGTTCGGCCGACGGTGGTCTCGTCGACCCCGTGGGTGAAGATGATCCACTTCAGCCGCGACATGTCCGACATGCGCAAGGCCGGCCGCCGCGAGCTGGAGCCCGCGGTGCTGATCGTCGCCCCCCTGTCGGGCCACTACGCCACCCTGCTCCGCGGCACGGTCGAGGCCTTCCTGCAGGACCACGAGGTGTTCATCACCGACTGGTCCAACGCCCGCGACGTCCCGCTGATGGAAGGCCGCTTCGACTTCCACGACTTCGTCGACCATGTCCGCGACATGCTGCGCCTGCTTGGACCGCGCCCGCACGTGGTCGCCGTCTGCCAGCCGGGGCCCGCCGTTCTGGCCGCCGCGGCCCTGATGTCGGAGGACGACGAGGAAAGCCGTCCCGGCACCATGACCATCATGGGCTCTCCCATCGACGCGCGGCTCTCGCCCACGGTCACCAACAAGCTGGCCGAGGAAAAGCCCTTCGCCTGGTTCAAGTCCAACATGATCGACGCCGTGCCCGCGCCCTATCCGGGCATGGGCCGCCGGGTCTATCCGGGCTTCGTGCAGCTCTACAGCTTCATGTCGATGAACAAGGAAAAGCATCAGGACGCTCACAAGCAGTATCTGAAGGACCTGATGGCGGGCGACGGCGACTCCGCCGAGAAGCACCTGGAGTTCTACGACGAGTATCTCTCGGTGCTGGATCTGCCCGAGGAGTTCTACCTCCAGACCATCGACTATGTGTTCCAGAGCTACCTGCTGCCCAAGGGCGAGCTGGTCCATCGCGGGCGATCGGTCCAGCCCGGCTCGATCCGCGACATCGGGCTGCTGACCGTGGAGGGCGAGAACGACGACATCTCCGGGATCGGCCAGACCCAGGCGGCGCACGCGCTCTGCACCGGGCTCTCGGACGACTTCAAGGAAGACTACGTGCAGCCGCATGTGGGCCATTACGGCGTGTTCAACGGCCGCCGTTTCCGCGAGGAGATCTATCCGCGGGTGCGTGCGTTCATTCGCCGCCAGGAAGCGGGCATCGAAAAGAAGCGCGACGCAGCCTAGATAGGTCGCATGAGCTTGTTCGGCCGTACCCTGGCCGACGGCGATCGGCTGGAGGTGGCCGGGGCCGTCGTGCGCCTGAAAGTCCATTCCCGCGCCCGGCGCGTCTCCCTGCGGCTGGACCGCACCAAGCGCGAGATCGTCGCCACCGCCCCCAGCGCCCGGCGCCTGTCCGAGGCCGCCGCCTTCGCCCGCGACCGCGCCGAATGGATCGCCGAGCGCCTGGCCGAACTCCCGCAGTCGCAGTCCATCGCACCGGGCATGACCATTGTCCTGTTCGGCCAGCCCTGCCGCCTGGAGGCCAGCGGCAAGCCGGCCCGCTTCCATCCCGCCGCCGGGGATGAGCCGGCCCGAATCTCCGCGCGGGGTGAGGGGGCGACCTACGCCAACGCCGTGATCCGCGCGATCAGGCGCGAGGCCCTGCGGGTGTTCACCGAGCGCACCGCCGTCCACTGCGCCCGGCTTGGCGCCAAGCTGCCCAGCGTGACGGTGATGGACGCCCGCGCCCGCTGGGGCTCCTGCCGTCCGGGCCTGCCGGGCAAGCCCGCGGCGATCCGCTACTCCTGGCGCCTGGCCCTGGCCGAGTTCGAGGTCGCCGACTATGTGGCCGCCCACGAATGCGCCCACCTGCTGGAGCTGAACCACGGGCCGCGCTTCTGGGCCCATGTGAAGGCGCTGGTCGGCGACGAGCGCCCCCACCGCGCCTGGCTGCGGGCCGAAGGCGCCAGGCTGCACGCCTTCGGGCGGTAGGCGTCGAGGGCGCCGCGTTCAGTAAGGCGGCGCCTCTTCCCGCGCGGGCGGCCTTTCGGGCGGCGGCGGATCGTTTCCGATCCCAATGGCGTCGCCGATGCCGTCGATGACGTCCCCGATGGGGTCAGCGTCCGCCCGCTCCGGCGTGACGGTCCCGCCGGGGATTTCCTGGGTCTTCAGGCGCGGCAGGGCCGCGGCCATGAAATCGCGCCAAATGCCGGCCGGCGCATTGCCGCCGGTGACCCGCTTCATGGGCTTATTGTCGTCCTTGCCCACCCAGACGGCGGTGACGAAGCCGCCCGTGTAGCCGACGAACCAGGCGTCCCGGTAGTCGCTGGTGGTGCCGGTCTTGCCGGCCAGGTCGTAGCCGGGAACATTGGCCCGCGTCCCCGTCCCCGACGCGATCACCTGGCGCATCATCTGGTTCATGTACTGCAGGGCGGGCGAGCCGATCACCGCCTGGCGCTGGGCTTTTTCCACGGTGTGGTCGTAGAGCACCTTGCCCGAGGCGGTGCGGATGCGGGTGATGCCGTACCCCTTGGCCAGGAAGCCGCCATTGGCGAAGGGCGCATAGGCCTGGGCCATTTCCATGGGGCTGACCTCCACCGCGCCTAGCGCCATCGAGGGGTCGAGCTGGATATGGGAGGTGATCCCAAGCCGCCGGGCGGTGGCGGCCACGTTGCCGGTGCCCACCTCGTTGGCCAGGCGCGCGGCCACCGTGTTGATCGACTGGGCCAGCGCATTCTGCAGGGTCATCGGGCCGCGGAAGTCGCCCGTATAGTTGCGCGGCTCCCAGTTGCCGATCTTCAACGGCT
Source organism: Phenylobacterium sp. LH3H17 (assembly GCF_024298925.1). Lineage (NCBI taxonomy): Bacteria > Pseudomonadati > Pseudomonadota > Alphaproteobacteria > Caulobacterales > Caulobacteraceae > Phenylobacterium > Phenylobacterium sp. LH3H17. The sequence continues at coordinate 380,335 of NZ_CP101283.1, forward strand.
CGTCGACCACCTGGACGTCCGGCGTGCGGCCGTTCTCCATGGCGGTGAGATAGACGAAGGGCTTGAAGGCCGAGCCGGCCTGGCGCCGGGCCATGGTCGCGCGGTCGAACTGGCTTTCCTCATAGGAGACGCCGCCCACATAGGCGCGGATGCGGCCCTCGCCGTCGATGGCCACCAGGGCGGCCTGTTGGACGCCCTGGCCCTTGGCGGCGGCGACGCCGCGGCGCACCGCCCGCTCGGCGGCGGTCTGGATGGGCAGATCGAGGGTGGTCTCCACCACCAGGTCCTCGGTGGGCTCGCCAAGCAGGGAGCGGACCTGGTCGTCGACCCAGTCGGTGAAGTACTGCGCCCTCTGGCTGGCCAGGGTCGGATTGACCTTCACCGGGGTCTTGAAGGCCTCGTCCCGCTCGGCGGTGGTGATGGCGCCGGAGCGGACCATCTCATTCAGCACCACATTGGCCCGCTGCTCGGCGCGCTTGGTGGCCGAGACCGGGCTGTAGCGCGAGGGGCCCTTCATAAGCCCGGCCAGGAGGGCGCTTTCGCCCAGGGTGAGCTGACTGGCCGGCTTGCCGAAATAGCGCTGGCTGGCGGCCTCGATTCCGTAGGCGCCGGCCCCGAAATACACCCGGTTCAGATAGAGAGAGAGGATCTCCTTCTTGCTGAACTTGGCCTCCAGCCACATGGCCAGGATCAGTTCCTGAGCCTTTCTGCGGTAGTTCTGGTTCGGGGTCAGGAAGAGGTTGCGGGCAAGCTGCTGGGTGATGGTCGAACCGCCGCGCAGCGGACCGCCCTTGTGGGTGGTGTTGTAGATCTGCGAGCGAAGAATGCCCCACGGGTTGAACCCGATGTGCCAGTAGAACCAGCGGTCCTCGATGGCGATGAAGGCCTTGGGAACGTGCGGTGGCAGCTTGTCCAGGTCGACGGGCGGCGCGTACTGGCTGCCGCGCACGGCGATCACGGCGCCGGACTGGTCCAGATAGGAGATCGAGGGCTGGCGCTGGACATCGTAGAGCTTGGAGGTGTCGGGCAGATCGGTGGCGAAGACCGCGAAGAACGCCACCACGAAGATCAGGCCCCACACGCCCAGCACCATGGTCCAGTAGAGGAAGGCCTGGAGAGGGGTTCGCGGTGGGGGTCGCTGCGGGGTTCGCGGGGCCGGCCGGCGGGAATCCGGTCCTGGTCTGGCCATGTCTCGTCCTAAATCGCCGTGGATCGCCCCCGCTCCGAGGCGACAGATAACCTAGCCGCACCAAACGCGCGACAAGATTGACGAGAGATGAACGGGCCGGGCAGTCGCGCGCGGACGACTGGCGTGGGAGCACGGCTCCACGAGGCGATTGCGATCGATAGATGTCCGTGGCTCGAACGACACCCCTGCATTTTTGAATAGCTGACCATAGAAATTGTCTCTTGCCACCAATCTAAGCAGTGTTATCTTAGCGTTGCTTAGTTCATTTCGCGCCACCGGTGGGGATACCGGTTGCGATCCCCGGATTGCGCCGAGCCAGGCTTCAGGCCTGCCTTTTCTCCCCGAAACGCTGGAGGGCTTTCCATGAAGCTCCGTACCCTTGCGGCCGCCTGCGCCGCTATTGTCTCCGTCTCGTTCGCCGGCGCCGCCCTGGCCGACGATCCCATCACCGCCAAGCTGCAGGCGCCGATCGCCTCCAAGACCAAGGTCATCGCCGGCGGCGCCGTCTTCCTCTGCGAAGGCGACACCTGCGTGGCCTCGGCCCCGTCCTCGCGCACCTACGCCACCTCGACCTGCAAGGACCTCGCGAAGGAACTGGGCGCGGTCGCCTCCTTTGGCGGCGCGCGCAAGCAACTGGACGAGACCAAGCTTGGCGCCTGCAACGTGGCGGCCCTGCCGGCCACCCAGGTCGCCAACCGCTAGTCGCAACTCCACGAGCAGGTTCGCGCACCGGGAGGCGCGCCTCCCAGCCGCTGTTTCCAGTCGAGCCTGTCACTTGGGCGCCGGGGTATGTCCCCGGCGCCCTTTTTCTTTGGAGTTTCGCGCGCGCCCGCGTAAGGGACCGCCTCCATGACCCCAGACACCACCCTCGAACGCCTGCGCCGCCAGGCGCGCCTGCCCGACGCCCCGGCCGCCGTGGCCCGCCTGATCGAGCCGCTGCTGCTGGAGGCCGCGGGCCCCGGGGCAGAGCCGGTCTCTCTGACGCTCGACTACGGCCCGACGGCGTCGCCGGGCGCCGCGGTGGTGGTCGAGGCCGCCGTCGAGCGTGCGACGCGCACGCTCGTCTTCGCCCATGGACGGTTGTTGGCCCCCGATGGCGCGGTCCTGGCGACCGCTTCGGCCGTTTTCCGCAGATCCGGGGAGACTTCCAAGGCCGTATAATCCAAGGTGTCGCGGCCGGTTTGGTTGCGGCGCCGAAAATCGCGTGCTATCAGGCGCGCGGCTTCGGGCCAGGGGGCTCTACCAGTCCCGACGGCCAATGTGCTTTTCCAAGCGCTTTCAAGCCTTTAGGCCGCTGTGGGGTTCCCCTGCCGCGGCTTTCGACACGCATCGGGCGGACATAATAAGTGGCGGACGATTCCAAGGCTTCGAATGTGGGCGGCAGATATGCTCAAGCCCTGTTCGATCTCGCGAACGACGAAAAGCAGCTGGCGGCCGTCGAGGCCGACCTGAAAGCGCTGAAGAAGATGCGCGCCGACAGCCGGGACTTCCATACCCTGCTGGCCTCTCCGGCGTTCGGCGCGGCGGACAAGGGCCGCGCCCTGGCCGCGATCGCCGACAAGGCGAAGCTCAACGCCACCACCAAGAAGTTCCTGGGCCTGCTGGCCGCCAACGGCCGCGCCGCGGTGTTGCCGGCGGTGATCGAGGCCTTCGAGGCCCTCGCCGCCAAGGCGCGCGGTGCGGTCTCGGCCCAGGTGACCTCCGCCATCCCGCTGACGCCCGCCCAGACCAAGGGCGTCGCCGCCGCCTTGCGCACCGCGCTCGGCAAGGATCCTGAAATCGAGACCCGCGTCGATCCGTCCATCCTGGGCGGCATCAAGGTGCGGGTCGGTTCCCGACTGTTCGACGCTTCGCTCCGTTCGAAGCTCGACTCCCTCAAGTTCGCCCTGAAGAGAGCGTAAGCCCATGGACATCCGCGCCGCCGAGATTTCGGCCATCCTCAAGTCGCAGATCGCCAATTTCGGCGAAGAAGCCGACGTCTCCGACGTCGGCCAGGTGCTGTCCGTCGGTGACGGCATCGCCCGCGTATTCGGGCTCGACAACGTCCAGGCGGGCGAAATGGTCGAGTTCCCGAAGGCCGGCGTGAAGGGCATGGCCCTGAACCTGGAACGCGACAACGTCGGTATCGTGATCTTCGGCGATGACCGCGCCATCTCGGAGGGCCACGAAGTCCGCCGCCTGGGCGAGATCGTGGACGTGCCGGTCGGCAAGGGCCTGCTGGGCCGCGTCGTCAACCCGCTGGGCGAGCCGATCGACGGCAAGGGCCCGATCGTCGGCGCCGCCGAGCGCCGCCGCGTGGACGTCAAGGCTCCCGGCATCATTCCGCGCAAGTCGGTGCACGAGCCCGTGCAGACCGGCCTGAAGGCCATCGACTCGCTGATCCCGGTCGGCCGCGGCCAGCGCGAACTGATCATCGGCGATCGCCAGACCGGCAAGACCGCCGTGGCGATCGACACCATCCTGAACCAGAAGTCGATCAACGCGGGCACGGATGAGAGCGCCAAGCTCTATTGCATCTACGTCGCCATCGGCCAGAAGCGCTCGACCGTCGCCCAGATCGTCAAGACCCTCGAGGAGCGCGGCGCGCTCGACTACACCATCGTGGTCGCCGCCACCGCCTCGGAGCCGGCCCCGCTGCAGTTCCTGGCCCCGTTCGCCGGCTGCGCCATGGGCGAGTGGTTCCGCGACAACGGCATGCACGCCGTCATCATCTATGACGACCTTTCCAAGCAGGCCGTCGCCTATCGCCAGATGTCCCTGCTGCTGCGCCGCCCGCCGGGCCGCGAAGCCTATCCGGGCGACGTGTTCTATCTGCATAGCCGCCTGCTGGAGCGCGCGGCCAAGCTGAACGAGGACAACGGCTCCGGCTCGCTGACCGCCCTGCCGATCATCGAGACCCAGGCCAACGACGTGTCGGCCTATATCCCGACCAACGTGATCTCGATCACCGACGGCCAGATCTTCCTGGAAACCGACCTGTTCTTCCAGGGCATCCGCCCGGCCGTGAACGTCGGCATTAGCGTCAGCCGCGTGGGCTCCTCGGCCCAGATCAAGGCGATGAAGCAGGCCTCCGGACCGATCAAGGGCGACCTGGCCCAGTATCGCGAGCTGGCCGCCTTCGCCAAGTTCGGCTCCGACCTCGACGTCACCACCCAGCGCCAGCTGGCGCGGGGCGAGCGCCTCACCGAACTCCTGAAGCAGCCCCAGTACTCGCCGCTCGCGGTCGAGGAGCAGGTGGCCGTGATCTACGCCGGCACCCGCGGCTATCTGGACACCATCCCGACCAACCAGGTCGGCCGCTTCGAGGCCGAGCTGCTTAGCCGCCTGCACTCCAAGCACCAGGGCATCCTCGACACCATCCGCACCTCCAAGGAGCTGAAGGCGGATACCGAGGCCCAGCTCAAGGAAGCTCTGGAAGCCTTCGTGAAGACCTTCGCCTAAGACGACGCTGGAGCATTAGGAGATGGCCAGCGTCAAAGAGATGCGCGATCGGATCAAAAGCGTGGATTCCACGCGGAAGATCACGAAAGCGCTGCAGATGGTCGCCGCGGCCAAGCTGCGTCGTTCCACCGAAGCCGCCCAGAACGCCCGGCCCTACGCCCAGCGCATGGCCGCGGTGATCGCCAACCTGGCGGCGGGCGTCTCCGGCGACGGCGCGCCCAAGCTGCTGGTGGGCACCGGCTCGGACCAGAAGCACCTGGTGGTGGTGGCGACCTCGGACCGCGGCCTGGCCGGCGGCTTCAACACCGCCATCCTGCGCGCCGCGCGCGAACGCATCCGCACCCTGATCGCCGAAGGCAAGGATGTCCGCATCCTGACCGTCGGCAAGAAGGCCCGCGACCTGCTGCGCCGACAGTACGGCGACCGCACGGTGGCGACCTTCGAGGCCGGCGTGCCGTCCCTGGCCGTCGCCCAGCCGGTGGCCGAGAAGATCACCGAGCTGTTCGAGGCCGGCGAGGTCGACGTGGTCACCCTGGTGTTCAGCCAGTTCAAGTCGGTGGTCACCCAGACCCCGACCGTGCGCCAGCTCATCCCCGCCCAGATCGGGGGCGATGCGCCCACGGTCGACCTGAAGGGCGCGGCCTACGAATATGAACCTGACGAAGGCGCGATCCTCGAGATTCTGCTGCCGCGCAACCTCACCGTCCAGGTGATGTCGGCCATGCTCGAGAACCAGGCCGGGTTCTACGCCGCCCAGATGGCGGCCATGGACAACGCCACCCGCAACGCCGGCGACATGATCGCCGCGCTCAACCTGCTCAAGAACCGTACTCGCCAGGCGCAGATCACCAAGGAGCTGATCGAGATCATCTCCGGCGCCGAAGCGCTCTAACCGAAAGAGTCCGACCATGGCTATGACCCCTAAGGCCCCCGCCAAGAAAGCCGCCGCCCCGAAGGCGGCCGCCGCTCCCAAGGCCGCCACGGCCAAGGCGCCTGCCGCCAAGGCTGCGGCTCCCGCCGCCAAGAAGGCCGCCGCGCCGAAGCCGGCGGCTGTCGCCGGCGTCGCCACCGGCCGCATCTCGCAGATCATCGGCGCCGTCGTCGACGTCGAGTTCGAAGGCGCCCTGCCCGCGATCCTCAACGCGCTGGAAACCACCAACACCGACCAACGGACGGGCGCGCCCTTCCGCCTGGTGCTGGAAGTCGCCCAGCACCTGGGCGAGAACACCGTCCGCGCCATCGCCATGGACACCACCGAGGGCCTGACCCGCGGCGCTCCGGTGATCGACACCGGTCGCGCCATCACCGTGCCGGTGGGCCCGGCCACGCTCGGCCGCATCATGAACGTCATCGGCGACCCGATCGACGAGGCGGGCCCGATCGACACCAAGTTCTATTCGCCGATCCACCGCGACGCCCCGACCTTCGCCGAGCAATCGACTTCGGCCGAAGTGCTGGTCACGGGCATCAAGGTCGTCGACCTGCTCTGCCCCTACACCAAGGGCGGTAAGATCGGCCTGTTCGGCGGCGCCGGCGTGGGCAAGACCGTGACCATGCAGGAGCTGATCAACAACATCGCCAAGGCCTACGGCGGCTACTCGGTGCTGGCCGGCGTCGGTGAGCGCACCCGCGAAGGCAACGACCTCTATCACGAGATGATCGAGTCCAACGTGAACCAGGCCGGCGGCGGCGGCGACAGCCGTTGCACCCTGGTCTACGGCCAGATGAACGAGCCCCCCGGCGCCCGCGCCCGCGTGGCCCTCACCGGCCTGGCGCAAGCCGAGTACTTCCGCGACGAAGAGGGCAAGGACGTGCTGCTCTTCATCGACAACATCTTCCGCTTCACCCAGGCTGGTTCCGAAGTGTCCGCCCTGCTGGGCCGCATCCCCTCGGCCGTGGGCTATCAGCCCACCCTGGCCACCGAGATGGGCAACCTGCAGGAGCGCATCACCTCGACCGCCAAGGGCTCGATCACCTCGGTCCAGGCCATCTACGTGCCCGCCGACGACCTGACCGACCCGGCGCCCGCCGCCTCCTTCGCCCACCTGGACGCCACCACCGTGCTTTCACGCGACATCGCGGCCCAGGCCATCTTCCCGGCCGTGGACCCGCTGGACTCGACCAGCCGGATCATGGACCCGCTGGTGATCGGCGAGGAGCACTACCAGGTCGCCCGCCGCGTCCAGGAAACCCTTCAGGCCTACAAGTCCCTGAAGGACATCATCGCCATCCTGGGCATGGACGAGCTGTCGGAAGACGACAAGCTGACCGTGGCTCGCGCCCGGAAGATCTCCAAGTTCCTCAGCCAGCCGTTCCACGTGGCCGAACAGTTCACCAACATGCCGGGCGTGTTCGTCAGCCTGGAAGACACCATCCGCTCGTTCAAGGCGGTGGTGGACGGTGAGTACGACCACCTGCCGGAAGCCGCGTTCTACAACGTCGGCACCATCGAAGACGCGGTGGCCAAGGCCGAGCGTCTGGCCGCGGAAGCCTAAGCAAGATGGCCGAGAAGCTTCACTTCTCCCTGGTCTCGCCGGAACGCGAACTGTTCTCCGGCGAGGTCGACCAGGTCGACGCGCAGGGGACCGAGGGCGGCTTCGGCGTCCTGGCCGGCCACGCGCCGTTCATGACCGCGCTCAAGGCGGGCCAGGTGGTCGTCCACAACGACGGCCAGTTGACGGTCTTCGAGGTCGAGGGCGGCTTCGCCGACGTCACCCCGGACGGCTTGACCATTCTCGCGGAGCACGCTGTCGCGGCGCGCGGCTGACACTCTAAGGCCTCGAACTCGCCGGAAAGCTCCACTAGGGCTCTTGTGAGGGACGGCCGCATTGAGTGTGATGCAACATCAAGTCAGGGGAAACGCAGCCATGCGCACCGCCATCGTCAGTCTGATCGCCCTCGCCGGCGTCGCCACCAGCGCCACGGCCCAGACCTCGCCGCCTGCCGCTGAACCGGCTCCCGTCGCCGCCCCTCCGGCCGCCCCCGCGAACCCGCCGGCGGTCGATCCGATGGCTCCGCCCGCGACCAATCCCGCCGCGCCGCCGGCCGCCGTGGCCCCGCCGGCCCCGGTTCCGGAGAAGGTCTACACCATCCCGACCACCGGTGCGGAAGGTCAGATCATCGACGTGCTGAACCGGGTCTGTAAGCCCCTGGTGAAGGGCGGCAACCTCGACCAGATCATGAAGGGGATGGTGGGGTACAAGAAGAGCCGCCGCGACCTGACCTACACCGCCACCTTGGTGGGCAAGCCCTACACCCTGACCATCTGGCCCACCGGATCCAACAAGGACGTCTGCCGCATGGTCGTGAACTACGAGATCGGCAAGGAGACGCCGATCATCGTGGGCCTGAACATCTTCTCGTTCCTGCATCAGCCCGAGCTGCTGCAGCAGCGCAACGACTACACCCCGAGCGCGGAGTACAAGCGCGTCACCAACACCTGGGAATATCTGACCGACCACGAGTCGATCGGCCTGGTGTTCATGCAGCTGAAGAAGCCGGACGGCGCTTCGGTGAACAATAAGTGGGACATGGGCGAAGTGCTCTATTCCGAGCGCAAGTTCTAAGTCGGGTTGCCGCGCCTGCGGGCGCGACCTATTTCGGAAAGGCGCCGGGGACGACCCCGGCGCCTTTTGCTTTTCCCGGGGACGACCCCAATAGCTGGGAGGCTGCGAGCCATGGCTTGGGTCATTCTGTTCGTCGCCGGTCTTTGCGAGATCGGCTGGGCGGTGGGTCTGAAATACACCGACGGCTTCACCCGGCTCTGGCCGACCGTGGCCACAGTGACCAGCATGGTGGTCTCCATGGCCCTGCTGGGACTGGCGGTGAAATCCCTGCACCTGGGCACCGCCTACGCCGTCTGGACGGGTATCGGCGCCGTGGGGACTGTCATCCTGGGGATCATCCTGTTCAAGGAGCCCGCCACCGTCGCCCGGCTTGCCTGCGTGGGCCTGATCGTATCCGGCATCGTCGGCCTGAAGATCCTGAGCCCCCCGGGTCAGTGATCGGCGATTGACGGACGGGCTCGACGTCGGCAGGTCCGGCATCCCTACCCATAGAGCCAACGACCCGCGCCAGGCGACCGAGGCCTGATGTGCCCCGGCCAAGGACGAGCGTCTTGGCGGCTACGCCGCGTCGCGCGCGGGGACGCCGTCCAGCCAGGTCAGGATCTCGTCGGCCACCTCATCCCAGCCGGGCTCGCCCAGAAGCCAGTGGCTCATGCCGGGCTTGAGGCGGAAGGCCGCCCCGATCCGCTCGGCGGTCTGGCGCACGGTGCCGGGCGGGTGGACCACGTCGCGGTCGCCGCACAGCACGAGGCTGGGGGCCGGCAGGGGGCCGGAGCCCACGGCGGTGGTCATGAACGGGTCCATCCACCAGTTCAGCGTCTCCCACAGCGCCCGGCCGCTCTCGGGGCGCAGGCGGTCGATGACGGCCTCGCGTTCGGGCTTGGGCATCCGATTGAGGCTGTACTGGCGCATCAGCCCACGATCGGGCGCCACGCCCTGAGCCCAGAACGGTCCCAGCATGTGCAGGCCGAAGGCGGTCACCGCCTCTTCCATCGACGACCCGGAGACGCCCCAGGGGGCGGACGGCGCCAGCAGGACCACCGCCGAGACCTCTGCGCGGCGTGCGGCGAGCTGGGCAACCAGCCCTCCCAGGGAGTGACCCACAAGGATCGGCGGCCGCGGTTGGGCGGCGCAGAGGGCGGCGATGTCGCGGGCGTAGTCGGTCATCGAGACCCCGGCCACGGCGTCCGATCGCTCGCCCTCGCCATGGCCGCGCAGGTTGGGGGTTAGGACCAGGTGGCCCGCCGCCTCGAAGGGCCTGCGAAAGGCCTCGTAGGCCCAGCCGCCACAGAAGGCGCCATGCACCATGATGATCGGCGGCATGTCTGTTGCCATGGGCCGGCTCAGGCCGCGCGTCCCCGGAAGCGGCCGAAGTCGCGGAACGCCCGCACCACGGCCTCATAGTTGGCGCGCTTGAACGGCACGACCAGGCCAGGTGCCTCTTCCAGTTTTCCCCAGCGCCAGGCGTCGAACTCGGGATGGCCGTTCCCGGATAGGTCGATCTCGCTCTCGTCGCCGTCGAAGCGCAGGGCGAACCATACCTGGCGTTGGCCCTTCCAGCCCTTTGCGACCTTCGAGCCAGTGTGCTCCGGCGGGAAGTCGTAGGCGAGCCAGCCTTCGGTGCGTCCGAGCAGGGTGGTCGAGACGACGCCGGTTTCCTCGGCGAGCTCGCGGAACGCGGCCTCGGTCAGGTTCTCGCCCTCATCGACGCCGCCCTGCGGGAATTGCCAGTTGTAGGGTTCAGGCGCCGCGTAACGACGGCCCAGCCAGACGCGTCCGTCGGGGTGGAAGAGCACCACCCCGACATTCGGGCGATAGAGGGCCAGGTCGTGGTTCATCTCGTCCTATTTTAGCGACGGCTGGTCAGGGCGGAAGCCGGAGCCAGCTGATATCCGCGAGATTCTACCGATTCAGCCCAGGATGCGACCTGCGACAGGGTCACAGGATAGGCGAAGCCGGATCCCAGGGCTTGCCCGTTCTGGAGGGCGAAGGCCTCGACCTGCAGGAGCTGCTGGTCGATGGCCTCGCCGGAGAGCTGCTCGTCGATGATCCGCACGGCCGAGGCCCTGGGGATGCCGCCGCCGCGCCGGGCGGCCTGGCCGTCGTCGATGAAGGCCAGGCCCCGGCCGCGCAGGGCGCCGGTGAAGGCGTTCATGCCGGTGTCGGAGCCCAGGAAGCGCGAGCCGAGATAGTTGGTCACCCCGAAATAGCCCGTGGCGCGCGACAGCACCCACTCCAGCTTCTTGACGGTCTCGGTCCCCTGGGCCGTGGCCATCAGGGTGTAGGGGCCCGGATCGTTGTCGGGATAGTCGACGGGCTCCATGGGGGTCTCCAGGAGCACCTCGTGGCCGGCGGCGCGGGCGAGGTCGATCCAGCCCTGCAGGCCCTCGGCATAGGGGACGAAGGAGAGTGTGATCTCCGGCGGCAGCCCGTCGATCGCCTGGCGGGTGGCCTGGGCGTTGAGCCCCAGACCGCCGACCACCATGCCCACCTTGGGCCGGCCGTTGGGGACGAAGGGCCGAGCATAGGCCTCGGCCGGCGTCTTGCCGTTGGCGGCGATGATCGGCAGCAGGCCGCCGGAGCCCTGGACGTGGAACCCGGCCAGGGGCGCCTGGGCCAGGGGATCGGCGGCGTGGAAGGCGCGGCCGCCGGCCATGGTGATGGTGGCCTGGCCGCCGAAGGCGCCGCCGGGTTCAAGCGGGGTCTCCGACAGGCGGAAGATGTCCTCGACCACCACCGGCTCGCGCGGCGCGGCGGTCAGGGCCTCACGCCATCCGGGAGGGGCCGCCACGCCCTGGACCTTGGCGAGCGACAGCCGCACCACGGGGGTGCTGGCCCGCGGGTCGCCCAGCAGGGCGATCACCGTCAGGAGGGTGATCAGCAGCAACCCGCCCGCCAGGCCGGCGGTCAGGTGCGGGTTGGAGAAGGCGCGCGCCAACAGGTCCGCCGGACGAAATCCGTCGGTCGGCGCGGCCATGGCGGGGATCAGGTTCTTTGTCGAAAACATGCGCGCGATCACGGAACGTTCCAGGTCCGCACCGTCCCACGCTTATGGTTAACAACGACTTATACAGTGAACGTCGGAAGGGCCTCCCCGCGCTCAAGGACGGGGAGGATTCCGGCGATTATTTCTTGGTTGCCGGCGGCTCGACGTTGGGCGAGCGCGGGGCGACCACGGCGGCCATCTTCGGGGCCGGTTTCGGAAGCTTGGGCGTGGCCGCGACCGAGCCGTGGCGCAGCACGTCCTTGGCCCGGGCGAGCTGGAAATCGCCGGTCTTGGTGTCGAAATCGGTGGGCGGCGCCTCGGCCGGCTCATGGGCGCCGATGCGCTTCTTGCCCTCTTCGGCGTTCAGCGCGTTGCGGAACGAGGCCTCGGAGAACTGGAAGGCGCGGTTGGCGATGCGCTGGGCCTCGTCGCGGGTCTCGGCGACCTCCAGGTCGGGTTCGATGCCGGTCTTCTGGATCGAGCGTCCCGAGGGGGTGTAGTAGCGGGCGGTGGTGAGCTTCAGCGCCCCGTCGATGCCGCCGTGCAGCGGGATCACGGTCTGGACCGAACCCTTGCCGAAGCTGGTCAGGCCGACCAGTTCCGCGCGCTTGCGGTCCTGCAGGGCGCCGGCCACGATCTCGGCGGCCGAGGCGGATCCGGAATTGATCAGCACCACCATGGGCAGGCCGCCGGCGGCGTCGCCGGTGCGGGCGTTGTAGCGTTCGATGTCGCGCGGATCGCGGCCGCGCTGGGAGACCACCTCGCCGCCGTCCAGGAACAGGTCGGAGATGCCGACCGCCTGGTCGAGCAGACCACCCGGATTGTTACGCAGGTCGAGGATCAGGCCCTTCATCTTCGGATTCTTGATCCTCAGGTCGGTGAGCGCCGCCTCCGCCTCGTCGGTGGTCTTCTCGTTGAAGGCCGAGACGCGCAGATAGCCGTAGTCGCCTTCCATCTTGGCGGTGGCGGACTTGGGCTTGATCACCTCGCGGACGATCTTGACGTCGAAGGGATCGGTCTTCTCGCGCGCGATGGTCAGGGTGACCAGTTCGCCCGGCTTGCCGCGCATCTGCTTGACGGCCTCGTTGACCGACAGTCCCAGCACGCTTTCGCCATTAACCGCGGTGATGAAGTCGCCGGCCTTGACGCCCGCCTTGAAGGCCGGGGTGTCGTCCATGGGCGAGATCACCTTGACCACGCCGTCCTCGCTGGTGACCTCGATGCCGAGGCCGCCGTATTCGCCGCGCGTCTGGTCGCGCATGTCGTCGAAGCTGTCGGGATTGAGGTAGCCGGAATGCGGGTCGAGCGAGGTCAGCATGCCGTCGATGGCCGCCTCGATCAGCTTCTGATCGTCGACCTCGGTCACATACTGCCGCTCGACGATGTCCACCACGTCGCCGAACAACTGAAGCGTCTTGTAGGTCTGGGTCTTGGGTTGCGCGGAGGCGATGGCGGCCTGGCTGACATAGGCCATGGAGCCGGCGCCGAGTACGAAGGCCGAAGCCCCAATCAGAAGATACTTTCGCATATCAGGCCCTTAAGCCTCCCTTGCGGCGAAAAAGCGCCGCTTACGCATCAATCTCCCGAAGCTTGTTTCGCTCCGGTTCTCAACCAACGCTCCGGATCGACGGGCGCTCCGCCTTCCCGGACCTCCAGATAGAGCTCAGATGGGGATTGTCTCCCATCCGGCATCCTTCCGACAGGCGCGCCCGCCGCGACCGATTGTCCGATACCGACGGTCGCCCGGTCGAGGCCTGCCAACACCAGATGGTATCCACCCGGCAATCTCAAGATCAATATGACGCCCCAACCCTTAACCGGGCCCACATATTGGACCAATCCGGCGCCCGGCGCCGTCACGCGGGCGCCTTTCGCCGAGGCGATGGTCAGCCCGTTGGCGCGGCCGCCCCCGGGCAGTGCCTCGCCAAACCGGTGGGTCAGTGCTCCAGGCGTCGGCATCGCCAGCCCCTCGGGCGCCGACAGCGGGGCGTCCAGGGCCGGGCGCAGGGCCAGGGCCGCGCCCGGCGGGGTGGTGTCGGCACGAGCTTCGGCGGCGCGGCTGTCGGCGGTGAACAGGGCCTCGCTGGCCACCGCGGCCAGGCGGCGCTGGCGGGCGATCTGCACGGCCTCGGCGGAATAGGCCCGGGCGCGTCGGTGCAGCTCGGGCGTGATCGCCTTGACCAGTATGGCGGCGCGCACCGCGTCGACGGCGTCATCGGGGCTGACCAGCAGGGCCGGCGGCGGATCGCGGCGGAACTGGGCCAGCACCGTCAGCAGCCGGGCCAGGCGATTGAGGTTCCGCCCCTGCTCGGCGGCCAGTACGGTCTCGCGGACGTTCAGCTTCTCCAGCCGCGCGCGATCGTCGGCGGCCAGGGCCACGGCCGTGAACGCGAGCGTCGCGATTAGCGCTAAGGCGGGGGCGAAGCGGCGGGTCATGTCCCCAGGGATAGTCCGCGTCGCCATGAGCCTCAATCGCGGTGGTAGGGGCCGCCGGCCAGGATGGTCACGGCGCGGTAGACCTGCTCGGTCAGCATGACGCGGGCCAGCGCATGCGGCCAGGTTTGGGGCCCGAAGGCCAGCTTGCCGTGGACCTCCCCCAGCAGGACGGGATCGAGGCCGTCCGCGCCGCCGATCACCAGCACCAGCCGCCGCGTCCCATCGTCGCGCAGCCGCGCGACCAGGGACGCGAAGTCCCTGGACGTGCGCTGGGTCCCGTGCTCGTCGCAGGCGATGACATGGGCGCCTTCCAGGTGCGGGCGCAGGACCTCGGCCTCGGGACCCTTGCCGGGCTTCCTGGCCTCGACCTCCACCACCTCGACGGGCCCGAGCGCCAGGGCGCGGCCCGCGGCGGTGGCGCGCTCGACATACAGTTTCACGAGATCAGCTTCCGGCGAGCGCGGCAGGCGTCCGACGGCGAGGATCGTGATTTTCACTTCGGCGGAAGGGCCGTCAGCTCGAGGCGGTGCGGTGCGGGGCGTCGACCGACCAGATCTTCTCGATGTTGTAGAACTGGCGGACCTCGGGCCGGAACAGGTGGACGATCACGTCGCCGGTGTCGATCAGCACCCAGTCGCAGTGGGGCATGCCCTCGACCCGGGCCTTGCCGTAGCCCTCTTCCTTCAGGGCGCGCAGCAGGTGGTCGGCCATGGCGCCGACATGACGGTGCGAACGGCCGGAGGCGACGACAAGGCCGTCGGCCACCGCGCTCTTACCCTTCAGATCGATGAAGACGACATCCTGGGCCTTGTCGTCGTCGAGACGCGCCAGGATCAGGTTTTCCAGGGCGGTGATCCGCGCCTGGGTGTCAAGGGAAGCCTGGGAAACAACGGCTTCGTGCGCGCTAGGCGCAGGGTCAGGGCTCAGCGGGGTCGCTCCTTTTTAGCCTCGCTATGAAACCCCTCGTATCACGAAAAGCCGCATCGGTCAGCCCAGCCTCACGAAGTCGTCAGCCGCCCCCTTGCCGCATTCGCTCGCGGAGCGCCGTGGAGGACTGGAAATTCAACGGTCCGGTCAGGAAAACCCAGCGCGGCGGCGTGGCGCCGGGCAGCAGCCTGGCCTGCTGCGGGGCCAGGCGGGCATGGGCGAAACGCCGCGCGGCCGGCGAAAATCGGCTCTTCAGCGAGATCCAGGGACGCGAGACCACGGCGACCGGAACCTCGGCCATGATCTGGGTCCACCCGCGCCAGCGGTGGAAGGTGGCCAGACTGTCGGCCCCCATGATCCAGACGAAATGCACGCGCGGGAACCGCGCCTTCAGCGCCCGCAAGGTGTCGATGGTGTACTGCGAGCCGGTGCGGGTCTCGGCGTCGGAGACGACCATCGCCCGGCCCCGCGCCACGCCCCTGGCCCCGGCCATGCGCTGCTTGAGCGGCACGGTCTCGGCCGAGGCCTTCAGGGGGTTCTGCGGCGAGACCAGCCAGATCACCCGGTCGAGGCCCAGCCGGCGGCGCGCCGTCTCCGCCACGTGGGCGTGGCCCTGGTGGGCCGGATTGAACGAGCCGCCATAGAGGCCGACCCGCATGCCGGGCTCCAACTGGAAACCCAGCTTGAGCGCCGCCGGCCGCCCGGCCTTGGGCCGACGCCTAGCGGGACCGGCGAACCACATGCGCGTTCCTGAGGTTCAAAACTGGATGGGGGTTCAAAGCGGCCTGGCCGTGTCGGGATTGCGGTCGAGGTCGGGATCGGTCTGGCGCACACGAGCGCGGACGGCGAACACCCCGTCGCCGGAGAGCACCCCGCCGCGGGCGAACAGCCGGCCGTGCTCCCAGTTGGAGAGGCCAAGCTCGGGCCGGTCCAGGGCGAACTGGCCGTCCACCCAGCGGGTGAAGCCGTCGCCGACGAAGGGGGCGTTGATCGCCGCGTAGAAGCGCTCGTGGGCCTGGGCGTCCTGCGCGATCAGGCTGGCGGCGAACTGCGGGCTGTAGCGGTTGAAGAGCGCGACGGCCTCCTCGACGCTGTCGACGATCACCAGGGAGAGCTCGGGGGTTTCCTCCCACTCCCATTCACGGCCCAGATCCTCGCGGGCCAGGATCTCGACCTGGTCTTCCTCACGGGGCCCTTCGGCGCGGGCGACCATGAGGCGTGCGGCGCGCCAGCTCGCGGGGAGCAGGCTCTCGCCGCCCTCGACCACGTGCAGCTTTACGCCTTGGCGGCGCTCCCCGGCGGCCCGCAGGGCCTCAAGGAAGGCTGGGACCAGATCGGAGGCGCGTTCGCGGACAATGGCGCAGACATTGAGCGTGTTGCAGACCTTACGGTCGAGCGAGTGGTAGACGGCCCGCTTGAAGCGTTCGGCGTCGGCGCTCGGGTCGGCGACGATCCAGGCGCCGCCCGTGCCGTGCAGGCTGACCGGCGTTCCGGCCTGGCGGGCGATGGCGCCCAGCTGGGCCACCGCGGGGCCGGAGCCGCGGGCCACGGCGAGCGCCAGGCGCGGATCGGAGAACATGGCCCAGCCGGCGGCGTGGGCGGGGCTGTCCACCAGGGCCGCGGCGCCTTCGGGCAGGCCGGCGGCCTTCAGGGCCGGTTCCAGGGCGTGTTCGACGATGGCCCTGGCCGTGCCCAGGGCGTCTGAGCCGATGCGGAAGACCACGGTGTTGCCGGTTCGCAGCACGCCGGTGGCGTCGGCGAAGACATTGGGCCGGCCCTCGAAGATGAAGCCGACCACCCCCAGGGGGGCGGCTGTCTGCTCGACGCTCCAGCCCGGGTGCTCGACCCGTTCCAGCACCCGGCCACGGCTGGCCGGGGCGACGCGCCAGACCTCGAGCCCGGCGATCATGTCGCGGCGCATGACCTCGCTGACCGCCAGCCGCGTGGTGGACCGGCCGCGCGTCTGGGCGCTGGCCACATCGGTCGCGTTGGCGTCGCTGATGGCGCTCCAGATCGTGTCGTCGGCGAGGTTGGCCGCGAAGGCCCGAAAGAAATCGGTGATCGCCTGGTCGCTGGTCGCGCCCAGCGCCTGGAAGGCGCCGTGGGCCCTGCCGACCGCGTCGGCGGCCAGGCTCTGGATCACGGCGGGGACGTGCAGCAGGTCGCCGGTCTCCTGCACCACCACCAGTCGGTCGCCGGTCTGGAAGGCTTTGGCCAGGGGCTCGGAGACATGGGCGACGCGGTCGCCGCCGAACGGGATGGCCTGGCCTGGGGCGAGCGTTTCCAACCGCCCGGACCGGGGCGCCGCCGCTTCAGCCGTAGGTCTCGCCGCCGCGTCGTCCATCACGCGCCCATATGCTCAAGTTGAGGTTTAGTAGGCCCCTTTGCCCGGCGCCGCAAATCCGGGCCGAAAATCAGGCCGGCGCCCGCGTGGGCGTCAGGGCCAGGTCGTCGGCGTGGATCAGCGGGCCGGAGGTGAAGCCCAGCATGG
Source organism: Phenylobacterium sp. LH3H17 (assembly GCF_024298925.1). Lineage (NCBI taxonomy): Bacteria > Pseudomonadati > Pseudomonadota > Alphaproteobacteria > Caulobacterales > Caulobacteraceae > Phenylobacterium > Phenylobacterium sp. LH3H17. The sequence continues at coordinate 397,371 of NZ_CP101283.1, forward strand.
CCTCGATGGCGTCCGACTTCAGGCCGCAGATCTTTTCGGCGTCGGCGGCGTCGTAGCGCGCCAGGCCCCGGCCGATTTCCAGCCCCGCCTCGTCCACCACCCGTACGGCGTCGCCCTTGCCGAACCGGCCTTGCACGGCGCGGACCCCGGCGGCCAGCAGGCTCTTGCCGGTGGAAAGCGCCCGGGCGGCCCCGGCGTCGACCACCACGGCCCCCGAGGGCGCGAGGGATCCGGCGATCCAGGCCTTGTAGGCCGCGGCCACCGATACCGAGGGCTCGATGACCGTGGCGGTCTCGCCGTCCTCGATGGCGGCGAGCGGCGAGGGCCGGCGACCCAGCGTGATGACCGTGGTGCAGCCAGCACCCTGGGCGATGCGGGCGGCGGCGATCTTGGTGGCCATGCCGCCGGTGCCGACCCCGGCCCGGGCGTTGGCGCCCCCCGCCATGGCCTCGATCTCCGCGGTCAGGTGGCTGACCCGGGCCAGATGCCGGGCGTCGGGATCGTGGCGCGGATCAGCGGTGTAGAGGCCGTCGATGTCCGACAGCAGCACCAGGACGTCGGCGCCGATCATCTGGGCCACACGGGCGGCCAGGCGGTCGTTGTCGCCGTAGCGGATCTCCTCGGTGACCACGGTGTCGTTCTCGTTGATGACCGGCACGCAGCCCAGCGCCAGCAGGGTCGAGAGGGTGGCGTGGGCGTTCAGCCAGCGGCGGCGGACCTCGGTGTCGTCGCGGGTGAGCAACACCTGGGCGGCGGCCAGGCCGTGGGGCTCCAGCGCCTCTTCCCAGGCCCGCATCAGGGCCGACTGGCCGGCGGCGGCGCAGGCCTGTTTCTCCGGCAGGGTCAGCGCCTTGCGCGAGATGGAGAGCCGGCGGCGGCCGAGCGCCACGGCGCCGGAGGAGACCACCAGAACCTGCTGGCCCCGCGCATTGAGCCGGGCGAGGTCGGCGGCGAAGGCGGCGAGCCAGGCGCGGTCGGGACCGTCGGGGCCGGCCACCAGGGCCGAGCCGACCTTCACCACCACCCGCTTGGCCTGGGCGAGTCCGCTCATCTCAGGGGACCCAGCCGGTATTGGCTTCGTCGGTGGGGTCGGCCTGGGCGGCGGCGGCCCTGCGTTCGCGGACCATGGCGTAGGCCTCGCGCAGCAGCTCGGTCACCCCCTTGCCGGAGACGCCGGAGACCAGTCGGACCTCGGCTCCGGACGCGTCGGCCAGGGCCTCGCGCTGCATCTCCACCGTGCTCTCGTCCAGGGCGTCGATCTTGTTCAGCGCCAGGATCTCCACCTTGTCGCCCAGCTCGTCGGCATAGGCTTCCAACTCGGCGCGGACGGTCTTCCAGGCCTCGACCACGTCGGTCTGGGTGGCGTCCACCAGATGGATCAGGGTGGCGGTGCGCTCCACGTGGCCCAGGAACCGGGTGCCCAGTCCCGCCCCGTCCGAGGCGCCCTCGATCAGGCCGGGGATGTCGGCGATGACGAAGCGCTCGTTGGTGGAGAGGTCAACCACGCCCAGGTTGGGCGCGATGGTGGTGAACGGATAGTCGGCGATCTTCGGCTTGGCGGCGCTGGCCGCGGCGAGGAAGGTCGACTTGCCGGCGTTGGGCAGGCCCACCAGGCCCACGTCGGCGATCAGTTTCAGCCGCAGCCAGATCCAGCGTTCCTCGCCCTCCTGGCCGGGATTGGCGTGCTTGGGCGCCTGGTTGACCGGGCCCTTGAAGCGGTCGTTGCCCCAGCCGCCGTTGCCGCCCTTGAGCAGCAACAGGCGCTGGCCGGGCTTGTCCATGTCGGCGACCAGGGTTTCCTTGTCCTCGGCCAGCACCTGGGTGCCGACGGGGACCTTCAGCACCACGTCGTCGCCGGCCGCCCCGTGGCGGTTGCGACCCATGCCGTGGATGCCGGTACCGGCGCGGAAATGCTGGGCGTAGCGGAAGTCGATCAGGGTGTTGAGGCCCTCGACAGCCTCGATCCAGACGTCGCCGCCACGACCGCCGTCGCCGCCGTCCGGTCCGCCGTACTCGATATACTTCTCACGCCGGAACGACACGGCGCCGCCGCCCCCGTTTCCGGAGCGGATGTAGATCTTGCACTCGTCGAGAAACTTCATCGGGGCCTTTTGTAGCACGGGAAGCCGCCCGTCGAGCGTTGGTGCGCGACGGGCGGGGAGTTGAAGGGTGGATCAGGCCAGCCAGACCATCATGCGGGCGGGGACCTCCGCGCCGCGGGCGGTGGAGGCCAGCAGCTTGACCTCGCCCGTATAGAGGAAGCCCAGCTTGCTCAGGACCTGGCCGGAGGCCGGATTGTCCGAGAAGTGGCCGGCCACGACATAGCGGCGACCCCAGGTCCGGTGGGCCCAGACCAGGGCGCGTTCCGCAGCCTCGGTGGCGTAGCCTTTGCCCCAGTGGGGACGGCCCAGCCAGTAGCCGATCTCCGGACGGCCCTCGTCATTGTCGAAGAAGCCCATGACGCCCACCAGGCCGTCGTCGGGATGCTCGATGGCGAAGGTGATCTCGTGCTCCGGATCCATATAGTCCAGCCGTTGGAGGAACGCCTCGGCGTCGGCCAGCCCATAGGGGTAGGGGACCTTCGAGGTCATCCTGGCCACGTCGAAGTCGTTGCAGTACTCGGCGATCCTGGGAGCGTCGGCCTTGCGCGGCCGGCGCAGCGCAAGCCGCTGCGTGCGGATGACCGGTTCGATCTCGATGGCGCACATGGTCTACCTCCCGGTCCTCTGCTGGGACCCTGAAAAAACAACGAGGGGGAGTCCGGCGTTCCGGACTCCCCCTCGGAAGTTCTTTGCCCGGTTCGCCTTGCGACGAACCCGGAATGAGGCTCGTCTTACTTCGCGGTGGTCTCGGCCGGCACCACGTTCACGTAGGTGCGGTCGTTGCGCTTGGTGATGAACTTCACGGCGCCGGCGGCCATGGCGAAGAGGGTGTGGTCCTTGCCCATGCCGACATTGTCGCCGGCGAAGAACTTGGTGCCGCGCTGACGGATGATGATGTTGCCGCCGACGACGGATTCGCCGCCGAACTTCTTCACGCCGAGACGACGGCCGGCCGAGTCGCGACCGTTACGCGAGGAGCCGCCAGATTTCTTGTGAGCCATTGTGCTCTCCTAAACTTGGTGGACGCCGGGCCTATTCGGCGGCGTCGTCGGATTTCTTGGCGGCGGCCTTCTTCGGCGCAGCCTTGGGGGCGGCTTCGGCCTTGGGCTCCGCGGTCTTCTTCGGCGCGGCGGCCTTCTTAGCGGGGGCTTCCTCGGTCGCGGCGGCGGGCGCGGCGGCCTTCGGAGCGGCCTTGGCCTTGGCAGGAGCCGCGACCGGGGCGGCGACGCCTTCCAGGGTCGTGATCACGTGCTTCAGGTTGCGGGCCCGGGCGTCCAGCATGGCCTTGGTGGTCAGGTCGACGGTGCCGTCCCACTTGTCGGTCTTGCCGGCGCCGGCGATCGAGGTGACGCGCAGGACCGACTCGTGTTGGCGGTGGCCCTTGGTGCGGCGGTAACCCTGGCGGCGGATCTTCTTGAAGATCTTCACCTTCTCGCCCTTGCGGGTTTCGATCAGGGTGGCCGAGACGCTCGCGCCGTCGACGATCGGGGCCCCGAGGGTCACCGTCTCGCCATCGCCCAGCATCAGGACGTCACCGAAGGCCACATTGGCGCCCGGTTCACCGTCGAGCTTTTCGACAACCAGCAGATCGCCAGGTTGGACCCGGTACTGCTTTCCGCCGGTTTTGATCACCGCGTACATCGTTAGCGCCTTGGACTTTAGCAAAAGGAATTGCGCCCGCGAGAGGCCCCGCAGGCGAGAGGGCCGGACTTATACAGCGGGTCCTGTGCAAGTCAACGCGAGTCCCTCGTTTCGACGGTCACGTGGCTCAATCCGGGCAGGCCGGCCAGGCGCGCCCGATAGGCGGACGGCGACAGGGGGGCCTTGGCCTCGATCACCGCGATGGCGGCATGGTGGCCGGGACCCAGCCGCCACAGGTGCAGGTCCAGCAGCCGCTCGTCGCCGGTGACGAGCCGGTGGCGGATCTCGGCGGTGAGTTCGGGCGACGGATTCATGTCCAGCAGCACCGCGCCGGCCCTGCGCAACAGCCGCCAGGCGAAGTGGGCGACCAGGACCGCCCCGGCCAGGCCCGCCAGGCTGTCGGCCCAGCCCCAACCGAAGAACCGCCCCAGCGCCAGGCCGAATATGGCGAGCGCCGAGACCGCCGCGTCGGCGGCCAGGTGCAGGTGGGCGGCCGAGAGGTTCAGGTCGCCGTCGCGATCATGCGCATGGGCATGGGCCGGCCGTAGCAGCCACATGCAGATCAGATTGACCACCAGGGCTCCGGCCGCCAGCGCCAGGGCGCCGTCATAGGCCACCGGCGCCGGCTCCATGAGGCGCGACAGGCTCTCCAAGGCGATGAACAGGGCCGTGATCGCCAGGACCGAGGCGTTCGCGAAACCCGCCAGGTAGCCGAGCTTGCCCGTCCCGAAGGAGAATCTCGGATCGTCGGCGAACCGCCGGGCCAGGCCATAGGCGCCGGCCGCCACCAGCAGGGCGGCCACATGGGCGGCCAGGTGCAGGCCGTTGGCCACCAGGGCCATGGAGTTGAAGATGAGCCCGCCGACGATCTGGACCACCAGGGTCACGAGGCAGATGGCCGCCACGATCCAGGTGCGCCGCTCGTTGCGGGCATGGTCCGCGCCCAGATAGACGCGGTCGGCGCGGAAAGCGTCGATCTGCGCTTGGGTCTCGGGCGTGGAGGTGGTCACGGTCGCACTCTTCCCACAACTACGGTCTTCAGCCGTGGTGTTATATGATAACACTTTTGACTGCAAGCGCGGCGCCTGTTCCCTTGGGCCCCTGCAATGACTAGATGTCGGCCATGACCGACAAGACCCCCGTTACGGTGCTCACCGGCTATCTCGGCGCCGGCAAGACCACCCTGCTCAACCGCATCCTCACCGAGGACCACGGCAAGCGCTACGCCGTCATCGTCAACGAGTTCGGCGAGGTCGGCATCGACAACGACCTGATCGTCGGCGCCGACGAAGAGGTCTTCGAGATGAACAATGGCTGCGTCTGCTGCACGGTGCGCGGCGACCTGATCCGAGTTCTCTCGGGCCTGATGAAGCGCAAGGGCAAGTTCGACGCCATCATCGTCGAGACCACGGGCCTGGCCGATCCCGGCCCGGTGGCCCAGACCTTCTTCGTCGACGACGACGTCAAGGCCAAGACCCAGCTCGACAGCGTCACCACCGTGGTGGACGCTAAGCACCTGATGCTTCGCCTGGCCGACAGCCGCGAGGCGGTCGAGCAGATCGCCTTCGCCGACCAGATCGTGCTGAACAAGACCGACCTGGTGACCGAGGCCGAGCTGAAGAGCGTCGAGGCGGCGATCCGGCGGATCAACCCGCTGGCCCCCATCCACCGCGCCCAGCGCTCCAATGTGTCCCTGGACAAGATCCTCGGCCGCGGCGGCTTCGACCTGGCCCGCATCACCGAGGTGCAGCCCGAATTCCTGAACCCTCCCCACGGCGAGGAGGGCCACGTCCATGACGAGGATTGCGACCATGATCACGACCATCATCATCACGGCGCTCATGGCCACGATCACCACGGCCATGGTCATGAGGACCATGCGGCCGCGGCGGGCATCCGCGGCATCTCGCTGACCCTCGACAAGCCGATTCATGGCCAGCGGGTCACCAACTGGCTGAACCAGCTCCTGGCCGACCAGGGGCCGGACATCCTGCGGGCCAAGGGCATACTGGACGTGGCCGGCGACGACCGCCGGCTGGTGTTCCAGGCCGTCCACATGATCCTGGAGGGCGACTTCCAGGGCGACTGGAAGCCGGGCGACAAGCGCTACAGCCGCATGGTGTTCATCGGCCGCAACCTGGACGAGGCCAAGCTGCGCGCCGGCTTCGAGGCCTGCGCGGCCTAGCCTCGGGAGCCGGAACGGCTCGACGGCGTTCTCGCCGGATGATCCTCGACTCCATTGTCGTCGGCGCCGGCCCTGCGGGGCTTACGGCCGGCATCTATCTGGGCCGCTTCCGCCGCGACGCAGTGATCTTCGATTCCGGAGACAGCCGGGCCGCCTGGATTCCGACCAGCCATAACCATCCGGGCTTTCCCGACGGGGTCGGCGGGATCGAGCTGCTCGCCCGAATCCGGACTCAGGCCGAGCGCTATGGAGCCGTCGTCCGCAAGGCCGTGGTTGAAGACCTCGAGGTGGATGAACTCGGCTTCCGCGCCGTGGTCGAAGGCAAGGACCTGTTCGCCCGCACCGTGCTGCTGGCCACAGGCGTGTCCGACAACGAACCGCCCCTGCCCGGGGTCGAGGCCGCCGTTCGCCAGGGCCTCGTGCGCATCTGCCCGATCTGCGACGGCTACGAAGCGATGGACCAGCGCCTGGCGGTGATCGGCGCCGGCGCGCCCGGCGCCCGCGAGGCCCTGTTCCTCAAGACCTATAGCAACCAGGTCAACCTGATCCATGTGGGCGAGCCTGGCGACCTGCCGGACCCGGACCGCCGGGACCTCATGGAGGTCGGTATCGACATCATCGAGACCGGAGTGGAGCGGGTGGTGCTGGACAACCACCAGATCAGCGCGCTTTGCCTCGGCCCGGGCGAGCCGCGGCGCTTCGACATCATCTATTCGGCCCTTGGGGTCGAACCTCGTTCGGAACTGGCTGTGCGGCTCGGCGCCCGTTTCGACGACGACGGCCGGCTCTATGTGGACGACCACCAGCAGACCTCGGTCCCTGGTCTCTACGCGGCGGGCGATCTGGTGCGCGGCCTCAACCAGATCAGCACGGCCCAGGGCGAGGCCGCCATCGCCGCCACCGCCATCCACAACCGGCTGCGGGAGATAGACGCCACGAAAAAGGCCCGCCCCGGTTTCCCTGGGCGGGCCTGATCTCGTCGGTGGTCCGAAGGACTACAGCTCTTCGTTGATCAGGGCGACCTGGAAGAAGCCGTTGCTCTGCAGGGTGTTCATCACCGCCATGAAGTCGCCGTAGCGCACGGTGCGATCGGCGCGGATATAGACGCGCTCCTCGGTGGGCTCGGGCTTGTCGATGATGCGCGACAGATCGGCCGGCAGGGTGTCCAGGGTGGTGGGCACGTCGCCGATATAGAGGCCGGCCATCTGGATATTGATCAGGGTCGGTTCGACGATCTTGGTGCCCGGCGGCGGCGGGATGGCCGGCGGCAGGTCGAGCTTGATCGAAACCGTGGCGGCCGGAACGGCCACCATGAAGATGATAAGGAGCACCAGCATCACGTCGACGAACGGCGTGACGTTGATGTCGCTGTTCTGGCCGAGATCGAACTTGCCGCTACCCCCGCCGCCCAGCTTCGCACCCATATGATATTCCTTCCCTAGGGCCCCTTGGATCCGGGGCCGCCACGTGGTCGCGGAAACCCTTCGCCAAACGAAAGCCGATTGTAAAGAGCCAACCGCCCCGACTTGGCCGCCAAGTTCGACCCTTGATTGGTTCCATGGCGGCGTGGCCTGGATTTCCGGCCCTCGCCAAGACCGGCGTTAGGCGGCTAAGAGGCGCCATGACTTTCGATTTCGACGCCTATGTCACCGCCGCCCTGTTCGGAAAGGCCGGCAAGGCCGCCTTCGCGCTCGGGGACGGCAGCATCCGATTCGAGACCGGCGAGCACGTCGAGGCCCACGACGGGGCGATTCTGGCCGCCTGCCTGCATCCCTCCGGCGACGGCGTGCTGAGCGGGGGCGACGACGGACGGCTGGTCTGGACGCGCACGACCGGGTCCGAGGAGATCGCCAAGGTCCAGGGCCGCTGGATCGAATCGGTGGCGGCCAGCCCCGAGTCCAGGCTGATCGCCTTCGGGGCGGGCAAGGAGCTGCACGTCCGCGACACCGCCGACCCGGCCTTTTCCCGCGTGTTTTCTCATGAAAAGTCGGTGGCCGACGTGGCCTTCGATCCCAAGGGACGGCGAATCGCCACGGCCACCTACAACGGCGCCTGGCTCTGGTACGGGCGGATCGCCGAGCAGAAGCCCTATGTGCTGAAGTGGGCCGGCAGCCATGTGGGCCTGGCCTGGAGCCCCGACGGCAAGTTCCTGATGTCGGCCATGCAGGAGAACCAGCTCCACGGCTGGCGGGTGGCCGACGAGAAGAACCTCAAGATGGGCGGCTATCCGGGCAAGGTGAAGAGCCTGGCCTTCCTGGCCAAGGGCGCCCTGCTGGCGACCTCCGGGGCGCCTGGCGCGGTGATCTGGCCCTTCGCCGGCTCCACCGGGCCCATGGGCAAGCAGGCCGCCGAGATCGGCTTCGACGAAAGCGCCATGGTGGCGCGGGTGGCCGGAACCGCGAACGGCCAGATCGTGGCCGCGGGCCTGGACGACGGGCGGGTCTGGTGGTGCGACCTGGCCGGCCAGAGGATCAATACGGTCAAGGCCGAGAAGGGCCCGCCGATCACCGCCCTGGCGATCACCCCTGACGGCAAGCGGCTGGCCTGGGGCGACGAGGACGGCGGCGCCGGAGTGGCCGATATCGGCTAGTCTCCGTCGATAGTTGCTCCCCCTCTGGGGGAGCTCCCGGCCGTATGGCCGGGTGAGGGGGATTTTGACTCTCTTTAGAGCGCTTCAACCCCCTCCGTCTCTCCGCTCCGCTCCGAGCCACCTCCCCCAAATCGCGCTCCGCGCTGGGGGAGGAACTAGGCGATCGCTAGTCGAAGCCGCGCAGTTCGGCCCAGGTCTCGAAGGGGTCTCGGGCCGAGCGCAGGCTGTTGATGGGCGCGCTCTCGTCGCGCCAGCCGAGCGCCATGCCGGAAAAGACCATGTGGTCTTCGGGCAGGTTGAGCAGGCGCGCCAGGGTTTGCGGATAACGCGCCCAGTATTCCTGCGCGCAGGTGTCCAGGCCCCGCTCGACCGCCAGCAGCATGACCGTCTGCATGTACATGCCCACGTCCGACCACTGGGGCGGGCCCAGCTTGCGATCGAGACAGAAGAACAGGCCCACGGGCGCGCCGAACAGCTCGCCGTTCTTGGCCAGCTGCCGCAGGCGGGCGGGCTTGTCCTCGCGAGGGATGCCGAGGGTGGCGTAGAGGTCCTCGCCGTTCTGGAACCGCCGGGTGCGGAACGGATCCCAGAGATTGGGCGGATAGACGTCGTATTCCGGGGTCTCGCCGAACGGATTGGCGGCCACCTGCGCCTTCAGCTCCGCCAGCGGCGCGCCGGCCAGGCCATAGACCCGCCAGGGCTGCAGATTGCCGCCGGACGGCGCGCGGGCCGCGGCCTGCAGGATCTCCCGGACCGTCTGTTCCGGCGGGGTCTCGGGCTTGAAGGCCCGGATGGAGACGCGGCGTTCGACGGCGTCGGAAACGTTCACGGTGGTGCGTCCTTCGGGTGGCTTGACCATGTGGGCGGCTCAACGCATCGCTAGCATCTCGCCGCCACGTAAGGGCAAGCAAGCTTGGCCAAGCCATCAAAGGGATTCTTCGGTCGGCTGGCCCGGGGCGTCTTCGTCCTGGTGGTGGTGTTCGGTCTGATCGGCCCAATCCTGACCACGGCCATGTACCGGTTCGTGCCGCCGCCCATCACCTGGCTGATGATCCAGCGGGTGTTCGAGGGCAAGGGCTTCGACCGGCGCTGGCGGTCCCTGGACCACATCTCGCCCCGGCTTGTGCGCGCGGTGATCGCCGCCGAGGACGCCAAGTTCTGCGAGCACCACGGCTTCGATTTCAACGCCCTGGAAAAGGCCATGTCCAACAACGCCAAGGGCCGCAAGCTGCGCGGCGGCTCCACCATCAGCCAGCAGACCGCCAAGAACGTCTTTCTGTGGCCGGGCCGTTCGTATGTCCGCAAGGGGCTGGAGGCCTATTTTACGGTCCTGATCGAGACCATGTGGGGCAAGCGGCGGATCATGGAGGTCTATCTGAACTCCATCGAATGGGGTCCCGGGGTCTATGGCGCGGAGGCTGCGGCGCGGAAGAACTTCGGGGTCGGGGCCGACCAGCTCACCCCCGCCCAGGCCGCGCGGCTGGCGGCCATCCTGCCCAGCCCGCTCAAATGGCGCGCGGCCAAGCCGGGTCCCTATGTGAAGCGCCGCTCGGGCAAGATCACCCGCGCGGCCGGGACCATCAACCGCGAGGGCATGGCCGCCTGCGTCCTGGGGTGAAGCGTCGGCTCAGGCAGCCCAGCGGGCGAGGTCCTGGCGGCCTTGGGTGATGTCCAGGACGTCTTCCATCGAGAAGCCCGGATCGGCCGAATGCAGCGCGTCGTAGACGGCGCGGGCGAAGGCGAAATCGGCCGGCGTCTTCACCCGCCAGTCCAGTTTCGAGAAGTCGCGCGGGGCCAGGCAGTGGGCCTGGGGATAGCGGTCGGCGCGTTCGCGGATCTGGGCCAGGGGCGATCTCGTGGCAGCAACCTGCGGGTCGGTTTCGGTCGCCGCGCTGGCCAGGGCCTGGGCGGTCACCACCTCGACCTCCAGCCCCTTGGGGAAGGAGCGCTCGACGCGGTTGGAGACGTAGGCGGCGCCGGTGGCGAGGGCCAGGCGCACGGTCGCGTCGATCACGGCGGGGTCCACGAAGGGCGAGTCGCCCTTGATCCGCACCACGTGGGTCACCGGACCGGCGGCCTCCACGCAGCGCATGAAGCGGTCGGAGAGGTTCTCCGAGGCGCCGCGGAACACGGTCTGGCCGCGGGAGACCAGGAAGCTCGCCAGGGGATCGTCGGAGGTCTCGGCGCTGGTGGCGACCACCAGCTTGGAGATGCAGCGCGCCAGACGGATACGCTCCACCTGCCGCCAGATCATCGGCTCGCCCCGCAGCGGCGCCATCGCCTTGCCCGGAAGGCGAGGGGAGGTCATCCGGACCTGCAGGATGGCGAGGATCATGGCATTCTTAGCCTCTAGGCGGCCGCCCAGGCGCGGGGATCGAGCGCCACGGGATCGTCCAGCGCCATTTCGTCCCAATCGAGGTCCGGGGGCGGGCTGGAGGCCGCGGCGATGACGGCCGAAAGCTCGGCGGGCGAGGAGACGCCCACCAGGACGGTGGCGGCCTCGGGCCGCGACAGGGCGAAACCGAGCGCGGCCTGCAGCGGGTCTGACCTGCCCTCGGCGATCAGGCGCCGCGCGCGGCTGATGCGGCTGGCGGCGGCCTTCAGGTGGTTGGGCGCGCGGTCGGGCGGGAGGAACAGCAGGCCGTTCAGGAAGATGGAGCGCAGATGCACTTCTATCCCGTAGCCGGTGAGCGCGGCCAGGGTCCCGTCGATCAGCAGGCGCTGGTCGAGCAGGGAGGCCGGGGCCTGGACGATGTCGGGACGGAACCGGCGGGCCACGCCCAGCGGGTCGTCGGAGGCGAAGACCGAGACGCCGATCTTGCGGGTCAGGCCCTGGTCCTTGAGGGATTTCAGGCGATCCCACAGGGCCGCGCCATGTGGGCCGAACAGCTCGGAGGCGGCGGGCACCAGTATGGCGTCGGCCTGTTCCACGCCCATGCGGCGCAGGGCGGCGCGCGCCTCCTGCTCGACGAAGTCGGGCCCGCGGTCGGCGCGAACCGTGGAGATGGAGACGCGGAACGGATTGGGTCGCGGCATGACCTCGCCGAGCGCGGTCTCGGCCATGGCCGAATGGCCGGCCACGTCGAACACGGCCAGTTGCGAACGCGCGGCGATGTCCAGGATGTCGCGGGCGTCGATCTGCGGCGAGCGGCCGCGAACGCCAACGGACTGGTCGAGGCCGAACTGGGCGGAGCCGAGGCCGAGCTTGGAAAGTGGTGAGGTCATGAAGCCGGTGTGCTGGATACGAACCCGAAGAGCCCCCATCTTTGGTCAAAGGCCTAAAGAACCCGTGTCTAGGACGTTTATGGGGGGTTAAGCTCAAGCCATGCGTGAACCCCTGCCCGAGTGGCCCCTGTTCGGCCTGGCCGACGATGTGCGGCCCGCCCTAGCCCAAGCCCGGCAACGGAAAACCACCGTCGCCCTGGCCACCCTGATCGCGGTCGAGGGTGGCGGACCGCGTCCGGTCGGGACCCAGATGGTCTTCGCCGACGGGATCGTCGCCGGTTATTTTTCGGGCGGATGCGTGGAAAGCGACGTCGCCGACCACGCCTTCGCCTGCCTGGAAGACGGTGAGCCCCGACGGCTGGTCTATGGCGAGGGCAGCCCGTGGCCGGACATCGCCCTGCTGTGCGGCGCGCGCATCGAAATCTTCGTGGAGAAGGTCGAGGCCGGCGATCCGGCGCTCGCCGAACTGCTGGCCGCCATGGTTGAGCGCCGGCCCACGACCTGGGTCAGCGACGGCCGCCGCCGGGTCTGCGCGCAGGACGCCCAGGCCTGGGAGGGAGCCGTGAGCCGCCGCCACGATCCGGTCCCGCGCCTGGTGGTGTTCGGCTCCGACCCCACGGCGCTGGCCATCGCCCAGCTGGGGGTGCTGAGCGGGCTGGAGACCACGTTCGTGCGCTCGAAGGGACCCGAGGCGCCGCCGCCTATTCCAGGCCTGGGCTACCGCCGCGACGAGCCGCAGGCCGCGCTGGACGCCATCGGCTGCGACGCCTGGACCTACATCGCGGTGGCCACCCACAATATCGACACGGACCGCGAGGCCCTGGCCGCCGCTTTGCCCTCGGCCGCGGGCTATGTGGGCCTGCTGGGCGCGCGTAAGCGGCTGGCGGAACGCCTGGCGCCCCTTCGCGCCGCCGGCGTGCCGGAACAGGTTCTGGCGCGGGTCCACGCGCCGATCGGCCTCGATATCGGCGGCAAGGCCCCCTGGGAGGTGGCCATCTCGGTGATCGGCGAGATCGTCAGCCTGCGCCATCCCCGCACGCCCGAACCGGCGCGCGAAGCGCCCTCCAAGCGTGACAGGGCGACGGTCTCCTAGGCGCGGAACAGGCCTAAACACCGCACGGAGTGGTCTGATGTGCTATTCTGAGGCTTCGCCCGGCGCGGAACCTCCGCGTGGCGCGGCCCGAAAGGCCCTTGTTCCATGAAACCCTACGCCACCACGCCCCCGACGCCCGTCCGGCGCGACCTCATCGACTCGCGTTCGTCGGCCGGCTCCTGGGCCCCGCAATCGCGCAAGCCCCTGCTCAACGATCGCCGCAGCACGCGATAGTCCTGGCGTTCCGGTCAAGGCGCGGCGCGCCTTGACCTTGGTCAATGACCCCCTGAGGCGAGGCGCCACAATCCAAGGCGCCGCCGACCCCTTGCAAACTTATCATTGATAACTCAGGATCGGGCGGACTCGAATTTGCGAGCGGCGCCCCCTCTTGGCAGGTCGCCGCCGACTGACAGGGCAGGAAGACACCATGAGCGCCAGCGCCACCCTCACCCGGCCGACGACAAAGGCCGTCGAGCATTTCGACGTCATCATCGTGGGAGCCGGGATCTCCGGGGTCGGAGGGGCCTATCACCTCAGCAAGCAGCGCCCGAACGACAGCTATGTGGTGCTGGAGGCCCAGGAGAACTTCGGCGGCACCTGGCTGACCCACAAGTACCCGGGCATCCGCTCCGACAGCGACCTCTACACCTTCGGCTATCGCTTCAAGCCCTGGACCGGAACCCCGATCGCCACGGCGGCCGAGATCCTCACCTACATGAACGAGGTTATCGAGGAGAACGACCTCGGCTCCCACATCCGCTACGGGCACACGATCACCTCGGCGAGCTGGTCCAGCCGCGAGAACCTGTGGACGCTGGAGGCGGTGCGCTCCGACACCGGCGAGACCGTGCGGTTCACCACCGGCTTCCTCTGGATGTGCCAGGGCTACTACCGTCACGGCAAGGGCTACACGCCCGAATGGGAGGGCATGGCCGACTACAAGGGCAAGATCGTCCATCCGCAGACCTGGCCTGAGGACCTCGACTATAAGGGCAAGAAGGTCGTCGTGATCGGCTCGGGCGCTACCGCCGCCACCCTGGCCCCGGCCATCGCCGGCGACTGCGCGCACGTCACGGTGCTGCAGCGCTCGCCGACCTATTTCATCCCTGGCCGCAACGCCAACGAGCTGGCCGACACCCTGCGCCAGCTCGAGATCGACGAGACCTGGATCCACGAGATCGTGCGCCGCAAGATCCTCTTCGACCAGGCGGCCTTCACCCGGCGGTCGCTGGAGGAGCCGGAGACGGTCAAGGCCGAGCTGCTGGCCGGGGTCCGCGCCTTCCTGCCCGAGGACCAGGTGGTGAAGCACTTCACCCCCACCTACCGGCCCTGGCGCCAGCGCATCGCCTTCATCCCTGACGGCGATCTGTTCCAGGGAATCCGGGCCGGCAAGGCCTCGGTGGTCACCGGCGAGATCGAGCGTTTCACCGAGACGGGCATCCTGCTGAAGTCCGGCGAGACGCTGGAGGCCGACATCGTGGTCACCGCCACCGGCTTCGATCTCAATGTCCTGGGCGACATCGACTTTGCGATCGACGGCCAGCCTCTAGATTTCTCCAAGACCGTCACCTACCGCGGCATGATGTTCACGGGGGTGCCGAACCTGGTCTGGGTGTTTGGCTATTTCCGCGCCAGCTGGACCCTGCGGGCCGATTTGATCGGCGACTTCGTGGCCCGGCTGCTGGGGCACATGGAGAAGAAGGGCGTCAAGAAGGTCATGGTGGCCCTGAGGCCGCAGGACCAGGACATGGCGTTGCAGCCCTGGATCGATCCGGAGAACTTCAATCCGGGCTATCTGATGCGCGGCATGCACCTGCTGCCTAAGAGCGGCGACAAGGCCGAATGGCGCCACACCCAGGACTACTGGGCCGAGAAGGACGAGATCCCGGCCATCGACCTCGACGATGCGGCCTTCGTCTACGAAGGCGCCCCGGCGCGGGCCAGCGGCAGCACCTCAACCAAGTCGCCGGCCGACAGGGCCGCGGCGCCCGCCTGACGGCGCAGCAGCGCGTCGGCGGCGGCGAAGACGCCGACCAGGGAGCTATCCTGGTCGAGGTAGGGCTCGGCGAGGGTCGATCCCTCGTCGTGGCGGAGCTTGGCGCGCATCCAGTGCTCGCGCGGTCCGTTGGCGGCCAGCGGCGCGGTCAGGCGCGCCGTGGCCAGGACCGGTTCGGCCGTGGTCCCGCAATAGGCGGCGACCAGGGGTTTCAGGAACAACTCGGCGCAGACGAAGGCAGAGGCCGGATTGCCGGGCAGGCCCAGCAGCCGTCGGCCGTCGGCCAGCACGCCGAAGAAGGTGGGTTTGCCGGGACGCACCGCGACGCTCTCGACCCGTAGGGACAGGCCGAGCGCCTGGGCCGCGGCGCGCACCAGGTCGTGGTCGCCCACCGAGGCGCCGCCGACCGTGACGATCAGGTCGGCGTCGGCGCCGCGCATGGCCTCTACCACCGCCTCGAGCTGGTCGCGGACGCCGGAGAGCTTGGTGGCCTCGCCGCCCCACGCCTCCACCATGACCTTCAGGGCCGGCGAGCCGGAATCGTAAATCTGGAACGGTCCGGGCGTGGCCGGCGCCTCGACGATCTCCTCGCCGGTGGAGAGGATGGCGACGCGCGGACGGCGATGGACGGCGACCTCGGCGCGGCCAGCCGAGGCGGCCAGCGACAGCCGCCAGGGATCGATGCGGGTTCCCTTGCGCAGCAGCACATCGCCCACCCGGAAGTCCTTGCCGGCGTCGCGGATGTTGTCGCCCGGACGGCAGGCCGGGACGGCGATCAGGCCGCCATCGCGCGCGGCGTTCTCCTGGATCACCACGCTGTCGGCGCCGGTGGGCAAGGCCGCGCCGGTGAATATCCGCACCGCCTCGCCCGGCTGGACCTGGCCCTCATACCCGTGGCCCGCGGCGCTCTCGCCGATGATCGTCAGCGTGCCCGGCGCATCGGCCGACCGGACGGCCCAGCCGTCCATGGCCGAATTGGTGAAGGGGGGCTGGTCGCGGACGGCGGCGATATCCTCGGCCAGGACCCGGCCCACGGCCTGGCCCAGCGGGACAGTCTCGGCGGGCAGGGCGGAAACCTCCGCCAGCATGGCGGCGCGGGCGGCCTCCACGCTCATCAGCTTCATGGGCGGACCCAGTCGCCGGACTTGCCACCCGACTTCTTCATCAGGCGCACGGCCTCTATGGTCATGGCCTTATCGGCGGCCTTCAGCATGTCGTAGACGGTCAGGCAGGCCACGGAGACGGCGGTGAGCGCCTCCATCTCCACGCCCGTCTGGCCGGAGGTGCGCACGCGCGCGGTTACGGAAAGCCCGCCGTCGCCCGGCTCGACCCGGACCTCGACCTTGGACAGGGCCAGGGGATGGCAGAGCGGGATCAGATCGGAGGTCTTCTTGGCCGCCATGATCCCGGCGATCTCCGCGGTGGCGCGGACATCGCCCTTCTTGGCGTCGCCGGACAGCGCCAGCGCCAGGGTCTCGGCGGACATCCGCACGAACCCCTCGGCCACGGCCTCGCGCGCGGTGACCGCCTTGGCCGAGACGTCGACCATGTTGGCGCGGCCGGTCTCGTCGATATGGGTGAGCTTGCTCACTGCTCAAGCAGGCGGGGCATGAGTTCGACCATGTTGCAGGGGCCGTGGCGGCTGTCGAGTTGGGCGGAGATCACCTTGTCCCACCCGTCCTTCACCGCCCCGTTGGAGCCTGGCAGGCAGAAGACGAACACACCGCCGACTAGGCCCGCCGTGGCGCGGCTCTGCAGGGTCGAGAGCCCCACCGACTGGTAGGAGACCAGGTGGAAGATCACCGAGAAGCCATCGAGCTTCTTGTCGAACAGCGGCTCGACGGCTTCGGGGGTCACATCGCGGCCGGTGATGCCGGTGCCGCCGGTGGTGATGATGGCCTCGATGGTTCCCGAAGCCACCCAGGCTTTGATCTGCTCGCGGATCTGGGCGACGTCGTCCTTGACGATCTCCTTGGCCGCCAGCTCGTGGCCGGCGCCGGTGATCCGCTCGGCCAGGACGTGGCCGGAGGTGTCGCTCTCCTCGTCACGGGTGTCGGAGATGGTCAGGACCGCGATCCGCACCGGCTTGAGGGCCAGGTTCGCGTTGATGTGGCCGCCGGGGGCGGCGACAGGGGCGTTCATTCTCTAAGTCTCCCAACGGGCGATGTCGGCGTGGTCCTGTGGTTTCGGCTCTATCCAGCGCGCGCCGTCCGGACCGGTCTCCTTCTTCCAGAAGGGGGCGCGGCTCTTCAAGTAGTCCATGAGGAAATCGCAGGCCTCGAAGGCGGCGCGGCGATGGGTGGCGGCGGTGGCCACGAAGACGATGGATTCGCCGGGCGCGATCTGGCCGACCCGATGGACGACCGCGAAGTCGTCCAGGCTGAAACGGTCGATCGCCTCCTGGGCGATGCGGTTGATCTCGCCCTCGGTGAAGCCGGGATAGGCTTCCAGCTCCAGGATGGCGGCGGCGCCAAGCTCGGCGCGGGCCAGGCCCACGAAGCTGGCGACCGCCCCGGTCTCGGTCCGCTCCCGGCAGAAGTCCGAGAGCAGGACGCCGGGATCGAAGGGCTGGTCGGTGAGCCGGATCATCCGCCGCTCATGGGGGGCAGGAAGGCGACCTCGGAGCGGAGGGAGAGCGCCGCGTCGCCGCGGACGATGGTCTGGTCGAGCGCGATCTGGACGCCGGGGGCGGCGAGCGCCTCGCCCAGCCGCGCATCCTCGGCGCTCAGCAGATCGCGCAGGGCGTGGACGCTGGGGCTCTCGACCTCCCGCGAGCGCCAGCCGGCGACATCGCTCAGACGGCCGAACAGCAGGACCCGGGCCATGGCTCTAGCCTCCCGTGGTCGACATGTGGCGGGCCACGGCCGGGGCCGAGGCGCGGGCGATCTGGAAGTCGTGGCCCTTAGGCTTGGCGTCCACCGCCAGGCGGACCGCATCGATCAGGGCCTCGTCGTCGGCGCCGGCGCGGATCACCGCGCGCAGGTCGCTGGCGTCCTCACGGCCCAGGCAGGTGTGCAGGGTGCCGGTGCAGGTCAGCCGCACGCGGTTGCAGGCCTCGCAGAAATTGTGGCTGAGCGGGGTGATGAGGCCCAGTCGTCCGCCGGTCTCGGCGATCCGGACATAGCGCGCCGGTCCGCCCGTCTGGTGGTCGATGTCGGTGAGCGTCCAGAAGCTCTCGAGGTCGCGGCGCACGTCCTTCAGCGACAGGAACTGGTCGGTGCGGTCGACCTCGATCTCGCCCAGCGGCATGGCCTCGATCAGGGTGGCGTCGCAGCCCCGCGCATGCGCCCAGGCGATCAGGTCGGCCAGTTCGGCGGCGTTGTCGTCCTTCAGCGCCACGGCGTTGATCTTGACCGCGATGCCGGCGGCCAGCGCCGCGTCGATCCCGGCGATCACCTTGGCGAGGTCGCCGCCGCGGGTCAGCTTGCGGAACAGGTCGGGCTTCAGCGTGTCCATGGACACATTGATCCGCCGGACCCCGAACCGGGCCAGGTCGCTCGCGAATTCGCTCAGCCGCGTGCCGTTGGTGGTCAGGGTCAGCTCGTCCAGGGCGCCGGACCGCAGATGCCGCGACAGGCTCTCGACCAGGCCCATGAAGCCCTTGCGGACCAGGGGCTCGCCGCCCGTCAGGCGCAGCTTTCGCACCCCCTGGCCGATGAAGGCCGAGGCGATACGGTCCAGCTCCTCGAGGGTCAGCACCTGCGCCTTCGGCAGGAAGGTCATGTGCTCGGCCATGCAATAGACGCAGCGCAGGTCGCAACGGTCGGTGACCGAAACCCGCAGATAGGTCACGGCCCGGCCAAAACCGTCGATCAGGACCGGGGTCGAGCGCGTTGGCGCTTGCGGCGAGGGGGCGTCATGGGGCGTCATGCTGGCCCTAACATAGAGGGGAAGACGGGGCGGTGACAGGGGCGGGCGCATTCGAGGCGGTGGTTTTGGCCGCCGGGGCGGGCACTCGGTTCGGCGGCGGCAAGCTGCTGGCGCCCCATGCCGGCGGGGTGCTGCTGGATGGCGCCCTGGCCGCCGCCTTCGCCGCGCCGGTGGTCAAGGTGATCGTGGTGACGGGAGCCGACGGCGATGCGGTGGCCGCCGCCGTCCGCGCCAGCCCGGCCGTTGATGGTCGGCTGACCCTCGTCAATGCGGCCGACCATGCCGAGGGCATGGGCGCCTCCCTACGCCGCGCCGCCGCCGAGCTCAGCCCCGGCTGCGCGGG
Source organism: Phenylobacterium sp. LH3H17 (assembly GCF_024298925.1). Lineage (NCBI taxonomy): Bacteria > Pseudomonadati > Pseudomonadota > Alphaproteobacteria > Caulobacterales > Caulobacteraceae > Phenylobacterium > Phenylobacterium sp. LH3H17. Next base: position 416,416 of record NZ_CP101283.1, read on the forward strand.
CGTGTTCGTGTTCCTGGGCGATATGCCAAGAGTTCCTCACGCGGTGTTCGCGCCCCTGATCGAGGCGGTTCGAGCCGGCGCGCCGGCCGCCGCCCCGGTCTTCGAGGGGCGGCGCGGCCACCCGGCCCTGATCGGCGCGGCCCTGCTGCCGGAGCTGCTGACCCTCACGGGCGATGCCGGGGCGCGGGCGATCCTCAAGAACCTGGGCGACCGCCTCGCCCTGGTCGAGGCCCCCGACGACGGGGTGCTGTTCGACGTGGACGAGCGCGGCGACCTAGCGAGCTAGGCCTTGACGAACGGCTGGCTGGTGACGGCCTGGCCGTTGATCGCGAACAGGGCGTTGGCCACGGCCGGCCCGATCACCGGTGTTCCGGGTTCGCCGACCCCGCTGGGGACCGCGCCGGAGGGCACGATGTGGGTCTCGACGATCGGCGCCTCGCTGTTGCGCAGCACCCGGTAGGTGTCGAAGTTGGTCTGCTCGACCACCCCGTCCTTGACGCTGATATTGCCATAGAGCGCCGCCGACAGGCCATAGCAGGTGCCGCCCTCGATCTGGGCGGCGATCTGGTCCGGCGCGATGGCCGTGCCGCAGTCGATGGCGGTGACCACGCGGCCCACCTTGGGGACCCCGTCCACCAGCTTGACCTCGGCCACCTGGGCGACCACCGAGCCGAAGCTCTCGTGCACCGCCACGCCGCGGGTCCAGCCGGCCGGGGCCGGGGCGCCCCATCCGGCCTTCTCGGCGGCCAGGTTCAGCACCGCCAGGTGCCGCTTGGCGTCGGCCTTTGTGTAGAGGGCGCGGCGATAGTCCACCGGGTCCTTGTTCGCCCGCTTGGCCAGCTGGTCGATGGTGTGCTCCATCACGAAGGCGGTGTGGGTCGCGCCCACCGAGCGCCACCAGAGCACCGGCACGCCGATGTCCGGCTGGATCAGCTGGGCGTCGACGATGGGCGTGGCCTTCAGATAGGGCGAGCCCAGCACGCCTTCGACGGCGGTCTCGTCCAGCTTCGGCTCCCCGGTGGGCGAGCCCTTCATGATCGACTGGGTGACCACCCGCTGGCGCCAGGACGCCGGATAGCCGTCCTTGTCCACGGTGACCCGGACGGTGTGGTGGACGATCGGGCGGAAATAGCCCGCCGCCATGTCGTCCTCACGGGTCCAGACCAGCTTCACCGGCCGCATCTTGCCGACCTTCTTGGCGATCTGGACGCATTCGGCGATGTAGTCGGACTGGAAGTTGGCGCGGCGGCCGAAGGAGCCGCCGGCGAACAGGGTCTCGATCTCCACCGCGCCCGGCAGCATGCCGACGATCTTGGCGGTGTTGAGCTGGTCGACGGTGGGGATCTGCGAGCCGAAGGTGAGCTTGGCCTTGCCGCCGCCCACCTGGGCCACGCAGTTCATCGGCTCCATGCAGGCATGGGCCAGATAGGGAAAGTCATAGGCCGCCTCGAAGGCCTCGCCCTTGGCCGTGGTGATATCGCCCTTCGACTCGAAGGGCTTCCATTTCACCTTGTCGTCAGCCGGGGTCTTGCCCGAGGCGAGGTCCTTGTAGCTGGTCAGGATCGCGTCGGAGGATCGCTTCTCGGCCTCGTCCTCGTTCCAGGTCACCTTGAGCGCGTCGCGGCCCTTGCGGGCGGCCCAGGTGTTCTGCGCCACCACGGCGATCCCGGTGGGGATCTCGTAGACCTCGACCACGCCCGCGACCTTCTTGGCCTCGGCCGCGTCGAAGGACGCCACCTTGGCGCCGTAGCGCGGGGCGTGAGCCACCATGGCCACCAGCATGTCCGGCATCTGGACGTCCTGGGTGAACCTCGCCGTCCCGTCCGACTTGGCCTGGGCGTCCTTGCGGCGCACCCGGTCGGTGCCGATCAGGGTGAACGTCTTGGGGTCCTTGAGCGTGGGCGACTGGGGCGGGGTCACCTTGGCGGCGTCCGGCAGCAGCTCGGCGAAGGTGGCGGACCTGGAGGAGCCGGGGTGGCCGACCACGCTGTCCTTGACCACGATCTCGCCGGCCGGGGCGTTCCACTTGTTGGCGGCGGCCTCGACGAACATGGCCTTGGCCGAGGCGCCGGCCTTGCGCAGCTGGTCCCAGGAATTGGCGATGGCGGACGAGCCGCCGGTGCCCTGCACCCCCATGCCCGTGTTGGCGTAGACCTTGGCGATGGCCGGGGCGTGCTCGACCTTGACCTTGGTCCAGTCGGCTTCGAGCTCTTCGGCGACGATGGCGGCCAGGCCCGCATGGTTGCCCTGACCGAACTCGATGTGCTTGCAGACCACCGTGACGACGCCGGCCGGGTCGATCTTCACGAAGGGCCCGAAGGCGCCGAAGTCGGTCTTGGCGCCGACCGAGAGGACGTCGCCTATCGAACAGCCGCCGACCAGCAGCGAGCCGCCGACCAGGGTCGCGCCGATGACCACGTCGCGGCGGGTGGCTTTCAGGGGGGATTTCACATGAGCGTTCATGGCGTGGGTCCCGATCAGAGCTTGGCGGCCGGCGCGGCGACGACCGCCGCCGGAGCGGCCGGGGCGAGGCCCGCGGCGTCCTTGATGGCCGCGCGGATTCGCTGATAGGTCCCGCAGCGGCAGATGTGGCCGTCCATGGCGCCGTCGATGTCGGCGTCGGTGGGCTTGGGGGCGGAATCGAGCAGGGCCACGGCCGACATGATTTGGCCGGACTGGCAGTAGCCGCACTGCGGCACGTCGTGCTTGACCCAGGCGGCCTGCACCGGATGGGCGCCGCCCAGGCTCTCGATCGTGGTGATCTTGACCCCGGCCAAGCCTTCGATGGGCATGGCGCAGGACCGGATCGGCTGGCCGTCCGCCAGCACCGTGCAGGCGCCGCACTGAGAGATTCCGCAGCCATACTTCGTGCCGGTCAGGCCCAGTTCATCGCGCAGCACCCACAATAGTGGCGTGTCAGCCGCGGCCTTCACGGCCAAGGGTTTGCCGTTCACGTCAAGCGTCATGGCCATGGAGAGCCCTCCCGAATGTCGGATAACGATGCAATCTTAACAGTGTTTAGCTGGCGCGGTAAAGTGGGTCCAAGTGGCGGTTCGCCCGCTGACGGGTTAGGTATCTGCGGAGCTTGGTGGGAGATGAAAATGACTCGGTCTGCAAGGATGTTCGCCGGGGCCCTGGCGGCCCTGTTCGTCGCAGGCCCGGCCGCAGCCGCCGACGGCGCCAAGGTCTTCCAGTTGCAGTGCAAGAGCTGCCACGGCGCCAAGTCCACGCTCATGGGCCCCAGCCTGGCGGGGGTGGCGGGCGGCAAGATCGCGCGCCTCTCCGACTTCAAGTATTCGGCGGCCCTGGCCGGCAAGGGCGGGACCTGGACCGACGCCGCCCTGGACGCCTACGTCGCCGCCCCGTCCAGGTTCGCCCCCGGGACCAAGATGATGGTCGGGGTGGCCAATCCCGCCGACCGCGCCGCCGTCGTGTCCTATCTGAAAACCCTCAAGTGAGGGCGGCTCTCGTCCTGGTCGGCCTGTTGGCGCTTGGCGGCTGCGCCAGCGTCATGCCGGAGGACGCCACCGACGCGCCGATGACCTATGCCTGCGCGGGCGGCAAGCGGTTCACGGCGGCCTACGCCCTGAAGGGAGACAAGGCGCGGGTGACCGCAGGCGGGACATCCTACAGCCTGCCGCACGTGCGATCGGGCTCAGGCGCGCGCTACGCCCGGGCCGGCGTCGAGCTCTTCACCAAGGGCGACGGGGCCTTGCTGAACGGCGCGGCCGGCGGCCCCTACCGCGACTGCCGGACCGGCTGAGCCGCGTGGACGTCTTCCCAGCCTTCATTCCCCTGCACGGGGCCAAGGTGGTGATCGCCGGCTCCGGCGAGGCGGCCGAGGCCAAGGCCCGCCTGTTCGCGGGCTCCCCCGCGACCCTTGTCCGCGTCGAGGGTCCGGCCGCCTTCATCGCCGGAACCTATGCTGGGGCGGTCCTGGCCTTCATCGCCACGGACGACGACCTCTTCGCCCAGGCCGCCGCTCGCGCGGCGCGCGCCGCCGGGGTGCTGGTCAATGTGGTCGACCGCCCAGCGCTCTGCGACTTCACCACCCCCTCGGTGATCGACCGGGGCGAGGTGGTGGCGGCCATCGGCACCGGCGGCGCCTCGCCCATGCTGGCCGCCATGCTGCGCAACGACATCGAGCAGCGGGTGCCTGAGGGCGCGGGCCGGGTGGCGGCCCTGTTCCGCATGCTGCAGGACGAGGTGCGCCAGGCCCTGCCTGAACTGCCGGCCCGCCGAGCCTTCCTGCGCGAGGCCCTGTCCGGGCCTGCCGCCCACGCCGCCCAGGCCGACGACATGGAGGCCGCGACGCGGCTGCTCCGCGAGGCCCTGGCCAAGGGGCCCTCTGCCCAGGGCAAGGTGCAGTTCGTGGCCGGGCGCGGCCCCGCCGACCTGCTGACCCTGCGCGCCAGCCGCGCACTCGCCGCCGCTGATGTCCTCATCGCCGACGCCGAGGCCGACCCCGACATCCTGACTTTGGCCCGCCGCGACGCCGAGCGGATGGCGCCCGACGCCGTCACTCCGGCCAGGCTCGCAGCCCTGGCCGGCTCGGGCCTGCGGGTGGTGCGGGTGATCTGCGGGGCTCCGTCGCCCGCCGACCTGCAGGCCCTGGCCGCGGCCGGCGCGGCCATCGAGGTCCTGTCGGCGGCGCCCGACCGGTGAGCGCCTTGACGCCGGAGGATTTCGCCGCCGTCGCCCTGTCGCTGAAGGTGGCGCTGGCCGCCACCCTGCTGGGCCTGCCCCTGGCCCTGGCCGCCGCGCTGGCCCAGGCGCGCGGCCGCTTCGCCGCCCGGGTCGTGCTGGACGCCGCGGTCACCCTGCCCCTGGTCCTGCCGCCGGTGGCGACCGGCTACGTGCTGCTGCTGCTGTTCGGCCGCCGCGGCGCCGTCGGGGCGCTGCTGGAGAAGGCTGGGATCGTCTTCGCCTTCGACTGGACGGGGGCGGCGCTCGCCGCCGGGATCATGGCCTTCCCGCTGATGGTGCGGCCCATGCGCCTGGCGATCGAAGCCATCGACCGCGAGGTCGACGAGGTGGCCCTGACCCTGGGGGCGGGCCCCTTCACGCGCTTCTTCAGGGTGACCGTGCCGCTGGCCGCCCCCGGCGTGGCGGCGGGCGCCATCCTGGGATTCGCCAAGGCCCTGGGCGAGTTCGGCGCCACCATCACCTTCGTGGCCGCCATTCCAGGGGAGACCCTGACCCTGCCGTCGGCGATCTACGGCGCCACCCAGTCGCCGGGGGGCGAGGCCCGGGCCGCGGCCCTGTGCCTGGTCGCCGCCGCCATCGCCGTGGCCGCCGTCCTGGTCTCCGACGCGGTGGGCCGCTGGGCGGGCCGCACCTCGCGGGGTTCGAGCTAATATCATCCGGGTATTATTGACTCGGAATTATATCCGGGTAAAATAACGGCTCATCTGGAGCCGTCCATGCCCATTCCCGAAGCCAAACGTCCCGCGGTCGACCGCGCCCTGACCGCCGCCTTCGGGACGACGGAAATGGATTCCGCCAAGCCGCTGACCGGCGGCCTTTCCGGCGCCTCGGTCTACAGAATCCGTGTCGGCGGCATCGCCTATCTGCTGCGGATCGAGGGCGCCCGCGACGACTTCCGGGACCCCGGCCGCTGGTACGGTTGCATGGGCGCGGCGGCCGCCGCGTACATTGCGCCGCGGGTGCGCTACGCCGACGCCGCCGATGGCGTGGCGATCATGGACTTCATCGAGGAGCAGTCCCTGGTCCTGGACTATCGCGGGACCCGCGCCGACCTGATCGTCGAGGCCGCCCAGACCATTCGCGCCCTGCACGAGACGCCCGCCTTCCCGCCGCTGATCGACTACATGGACGGCATGGACGGGCTGATCGGGGTGTTCCAGGCCAGCGGCCTGATCGCCCCGGCCGCGGTCGAGGAGTTGTTCGCCCGCTATGCCGTCCTGCGCGCCGGCTATCGGACGGCCGAAGGGGACCGGGTCTCCAGCCACAACGACCTGAACCCCCGCAACATCCTCTATGACGGGGGGCGCCTGTGGCTGGTGGACTGGGAGTCATCGTTCCTGGCCGACCGCTATGTGGATCTGGCGACGCTCGCCAATGTCTTCGCCCACACGCCGGAGGAGGAGGCGCTGCTGGCGACGACCTATTTCGGCCAGGCGCCGACCGCCGAGCGTCAGGCGCGGCTCTATCTGATGCGGCAGATCAACCAGGTCTTCTACGGGGTGATCCTGCTGAACGGCGTCGCCGCAGAATGTCCCGATCTGCGCGAGACCAGCCTGGAGGCCCCGAGCCTGGCGGAGATTCACCAGGCTCTGGGGACCGGCGACTTCGCGCTGGAAACCTGGCGCGGCCGCCTGGCCTACGGCAAGGCGCGCCTGAACGCGGCCCTGGACGGCCTGCGTTCAGCCCGGTTCCCGGAGGCCTTGGCCCTGGTGGCCGCCTAGTCGTCCAGCGAGCGGCCGTTGGTCTCCGGCAGCAGGAAGAAGCAGGTCACCACCGAGAGCAGGGTGAAGGCGAAGGGGTACCAGAGGCCCGAATAGATGTTCCCGGTCGCCGCGACGATAGCGAAGGCGGTGAAGGGCACGAAGCCGCCGATCCAGCCGGTGCCGATGTGATAGGGCAGCGACATGGCCGTGTAGCGGATCCGGGTCGGGAACAGCTCCACCAGGGTCGCGGCGATCGGGCCAAACAGGGCGGTGGCGGCGATCACGAAGACGAACAGCACGGCGAAGACGCCGGGGATGTTGATCCGCGCGGGGTCGGCCTTGGCCGGATAGCCGGCGGCGGTGAGGCCCGCCTTGATCGCGGTCTCGACGCCCGTCTTGACCACCTTGGCCTGGTCCTTGGCCAGGCCCGAGGCGGAGGTCGAAGCGACCACCGCCTCGCCGATCTTCACCTGGGCCAGGGTCCCGGCCGGGGCGGCCTGGTTGGAATAGGAGACCCCGGCGTTGGCCAGCGTGCTCTTGGCGATGTCGCAGGACGAGGTGAAGGAGGCCTTGCCCACGGGATCGAACTGCAGCGAGCAGTCGGCCGGGTCGGCCACCACCACCACCGGCGTGCGGGCCTCGGCCTCGGCCAACGCTGGGTTGGCGGTGCGGGCCAGCATGTGGAACCCGGGGAAATAGGCCACCAGCATCAGGGTCATGCCGAACAGCATCACCTTCTTGCGGCCGACCTTGTCCGACAGCCAGCCGAAGACGACGTAGAAGATGGCGCTGACCGCCGTGGCCGACATCATCAGCAGGTTGATGGTCGCCGGATCGACCTTGAGGAACTTCTCCATGAAGGTCTGGGTGTAGAAGAAGGCCGTGTACCAGACCGCGCCCTGGGCCGACATGATCGCCGCGAGCGCCAGGAGCACGATCTTCAGGTTCTTCCACTGGCCGAAGGACTCTTGATAGGGCGAGGCCGAGCCGCCGCCCTCGGACTTCATCTTGGCGAAGGCCGGGCTCTCGGTGAGCTTCAGACGCATCCATATGGAGACCGCCAACAGGCCGGCGGAGAACAGGAAAGGAATGCGCCAGCCCCAGGCGTCGAAAGCCTCGGGTCCATAAAGATCGCCGACCACCAGCCGGGTGACGAGAATCACCACCAGAGCCCCGAACAGGCCGAAGGCGGCGGAGGTCTGCACCCAGCTGGTCGCCCGGCCGCGGCCGTTCGGCGGCGCATGCTCGGCCACATAGATCGCCGCCCCGCCGTATTCGCCGCCTAGCGCGAAGCCCTGCAGAATGCGCATCAGCACCAGCAGGCCGGGCGCCCACAGCCCAGCCTGGGCATAGGTGGGCAAGAGGCCGATGGCGAAGGTCGCGCCGCCCATCAGCATGACGGTGACCAGGAAGGCGCCCTTGCGGCCGGTCTTATCGCCGATGCGGCCGAACACCAGGGCGCCCACCGGGCGGAACAGGAAGCCCGCGCCGAACAGGGCGAGGGCGGCGATGTAGCCCGCGGTGTCGCTGAGGCCCGAAAAGAAGGTCTTGGAGATGACCTGGATCAGACTGCCGAAGACAAAGAAGTCGTACCACTCGAAGGTGGTCCCGGCGGCGGAGGCCGCCACCACGGTGCGCAGCGAGGCGGGCTTCTTTTCCGCCGTGTCCGTCGAGTCCGCGGCGATCTCCGCCATGCTTCTCTCCCCCAAATCCTTGGCAGGTGGTCTAGCACCGAGCGCGCGCGCGTTGGAAGAGCATGGGCGGTGTCAGGCGCCGGCGCGCCGGTCGCGGCCGACGAGCGTCGGGCCCCATCGCAAGGTCACGATCAGCGCGAGCGCGATGGTGACCAGGGCGGTGACCATCGGATCGTAGGCGATCCCGTAACCCGGCGAGGTGAACACCGCCAGATTGTCCAGGGCGTGGAAGAGGCTGACGTAGAAGATGCTGCGGCCAGTGTTCAGGAACAGCCACACCATGATCACCCGCCCCGCGACGGTCTTGGCGGCCTGCCACGCGACCCAGTCGACCGAGCGTCCGGCCTCAAGGAACGGGACCACATGCCAGGCCGCCCAGACGGCCCCGATCATCAGGGCGGCGGGCAGGGCGCCCCAGCGAGCCTGCATCGGTTCGAGCAGATAGCCGGACCAGCCCAGCTCCTCGCCCAGCGCGCTCACGAAAAACACCGCGAACATCACCGTCGCGGTCACCGCCAGGTTGGCCGGCAGCGGGCCAAGATCCGGCCGCACGGCGAGCCCCGCCCAGGTCGCGAGGGGTGCAATCAGCACCACCGGGACCAGCCATACGATTCGGGGCAGACGCTTGAAATCGAAGCACCGTCGCAGCAGCGCGAGCGCGGCGCTACGGCCCTGGCGACGCCACAGCAGCAACAGCGCGACCAGGGACGGCAGGATGGCCATGCTCGCCGACAGGGGCAGTCCGGGCAGGAACTGCACCCCGACCCGGGAGCTCACCACCCAGAAGGGTATGGAGGCCGCGAACAGGATCGACAGGAAGAGGATCGGCGACGGGGGCGTCGTGGGCGCAGGGGTCAGGGGCGCGGCCTCCAAAGCGTTGGACGGGCGATCCGGGCCGCTTCGCCGCTCGCCGTCAAGTCCTCAGGCCGCCGCCTCGTCCACAGCATCGCCGCTCAGGCGCGAGATCTCGGCCAGCAGGGCGGCGGGGGAGATGGGCTTGCCGACCACCCCATCCATGCCCGCCGCCAGATAGGACTGGCGCTGATGGGAGAGGACGTTGGCGGTGAGCGCCACGATCGGCGTCGCCGCCGTCTGGCCGCCCAGGGCGCGGATGCGGCGACAGGCCTCCAGGCCGTCTATGCCTGGCATCTGGACGTCCATCAGGATGAGGTCGAATCCGCCGCGGGCTGCGGCCTCGACGCCCAGCAGGCCGTCGGCGGCGGTCTCCACCACCGCGCCCAGGTTCTCCAGCAGCTTGGTGACGATCATCCGGTTGGTGGGGTTGTCCTCCACCACCAGAACCTTCAGCCCCTCGAGATAGGGCTCGTTGGTCTCGATGGCCGCGGCGACCGGATCGGCGGCCGGGGCGGCCACCTCAAGCCAGAAGATCGAGCCGACGCCCTCGGTCGAGGCGAAGCCCACCTTGCCGCCCAGCATCTCGGCCAGACGCTGGGTGATGGCGAGGCCCAGCCCCGAGCCGCCGAACTTGCGGGTGGTCGAGGCGTCGCCCTGGTCGAAGCGCTGGAAGATGCGCGGCTGCACGGCTTCGGGGATGCCGACCCCGGTGTCGGCCACTTCCAGGCGCAGCAGCGGTTCGACCGGCCCGGGCTTCAGGGCCGCGCGGATGGTGACCTGGCCCGCGAGGGTGAACTTCACCGCGTTGCCGATCAGGTTGAATAGCGCCTGGCGCAACCGCACCGGATCGGTCCGCACCCAACCCAGGTCGGCCGGGATCTCGACGTTCAGCAACAGGCCCTTGGCCTCCGCCTGCGGTCGCAGCAGGCGCGCGACGCCCTCGATCAGGGCGCGCGGGTCGGTGGGCTCGCAGGCCAGTTCCAGCCGGCCGGCCTCGATCTTCGAGAAGTCGATCACGTCGTTGAGCAGCTCGGCCAGCATCTGGCCGCAGGAGAGCGCCTCCTCCAGCATCTTGCGGCCCTCCTCCGATAGGGCCTCGCTCTTCAGCAGGTGCAACACGCCCATGACGCCGTTCATCGGAGTGCGGATCTCGTGGCTCATATTGGCCAGGAAGGCGGCCTTGGCGTCGCCGGCGGCCTGGGCGGCGTACTGGGCCTCGACCAGGGCCAGCTCCTGGCGCTTACGCTCGTCGAAGTCCTGGATCATGCCGACGCCCTTGACCGGGCGTCCTTTGCTGTCGTGCTTCAGGCGATGGAAGATCCGCGTCCAGCGGATGGCGCCCTCCCGCCCGATCACGCGCGCCTCGATGATGGCGCCGCCCGCTTCCCGGCCGGCGCGGATCTTCCGGAACGACTGGCGCACGTGGTCCACGTCGTCGGGATGGAAGCGCGGAAACTTCAGCTGCTGGGCGGCTTCGTAGCCGCCGGGGTGGCCCCCAAGCAGCCGGCGATATTCCGGCGAGACCCAGACGGTCTTGTTGCGGTGGTCGATCTCGTAGACTCCGGCGTCGGCCGCCTCCAGCGCCAGCTTCAGCCGGTGGGCGTTCTGCTGAGCGTCTGTGCGCGCCTCGGCCAGGGCCGAGATATCGTCCACGTAGCAGATGATCCCCTGGACCGCGTCCTTGGCGTCGCGCCAGGGACGGGCCTCCCAGCGCACCCAGTGCTTCGTCCCCTGGCCGTCGGTGAACCGATCCTCCTTGGCCCTGACCAACTCGCCGGTCAGCGCGCGAGCCTGGGCGTCCAGCAGCCGCTTCGGCGCGGTGGGGAAAACATCCTTCAGGGTGAGCCCGATGTGGTCGCGCTGATCGAGCTTGAAGGCCTGCCGCCAGGTGTTGGAGACGACCATGTAGCGCAGCTGCCGGTCGAACATGGCCACCGCGAAGGGGGCGTTCTCGATCAACTGGTGGATCTGTTGCTGGCCGCGCAGGGCCTCGTCGCGGGCCTTGGCCAGTTCGGTGATGTTCTGGGAGACGCCGACCAGGGCGTAGGCGCCGCCGGGCCGCGGCTCGGTATGGAAGGTGGCGCGCCAGGAGGTCCACCGGCCGCCTCGGCCACGCATTCGGTGTTCGAAGGTCCGCCCCTGGCCCTTGACCGTTCCGGCGATGAAGATCGCCTTGATCCGCTCGGCCTCGTCGGGATGAAGCAGGGCTTCGAACTGGCCGCTGTCGGCGATCTCCTCCGGCGCGTAGCCCGTGACCGAGAGGATGTCCTCGGACCAGGTGATCGTGTCTGTTTCCGGTTCGAAGACCCAGCTGCCGATTCCGGCGGTGACCGACAGCAGGACCTGGGTGCGATGGGCGGTGGCCAGCTCGTCCGCACGGCGCCGCTCTTCGGTCACGTCCAGCGCGACTCCCACGATGCGGCCATCCGCCGTGAGTTCCGCCCGTCCGTCGAACCAGCGGAAGCCGCCGTCCCGGGTACGCAGCCGCAACAGGCTCTCGCTGGTCCCGCCCTCGACGAGCCGGGCGAGATGGGCGTCGTAGTCGGCGAGATCCTCATGGTGGACGATGTCGCGCACGCCGCGACCGCTTATCTCGTCCTGGGTCCAGCCGGTGGCGCGTTCGAAGGCCGGGTTGACCTGTTCGACCTGGCCGTCACCGCCGATGATGAACATGACCTCGCGGCTGTTGCTGAACAGCCACCGGGCCATGTCGCCGGTGTTGGCCGCGCCGATCCGCTGCGGTGTGGGCATCGCCCCGTTCCCCCGAGTTCAGGGGAGCCTAGACCAATCGCGGTAAACGCAACGTATGAGGCGCCGGCGCCAATCGCAGAAGTTGCGGTTAGAAAGCATTCTCGCCGGTGATGGCGCGCCCGAGGATCAGGGCGTGGACGTCGTGGGCGCCTTCATAGGTGTTTACCGTCTCCAGGTTCGCGGCATGGCGCATCACGTGATAGTCGCCGGAAATCCCGTTGCCGCCATGGATGTCGCGGGCCTCGCGCGCGATGGCCAGGGCCTTGCCGCAGTTGTTGCGCTTCATCAGGCTGATCGCTTCCGGCACCCAGGCGCCCTGGTCGAGCAGGCGGCCGAGCGCCAGGGCGCCCTCGAAGCCCAGCGCGATCTCGGTCTGCATGTCGGCGAGCTTCTTCTGCACCAGCTGGCGGGCGGCGAGCGGCTTGCCGAACACCTTGCGGGTCAGGGTGTAGTCCCGGCTGGCGTGCAGGCAGAACTCGGCCGCGCCCATGGCCCCCCAGGAGATGCCGTAGCGCGCCTTGTTGAGGCAGGAGAACGGTCCGCGCAGGCCGCTGACCCCCGGCATCATCATGTCCTCCGGCACGAAGACGTCGCTGAGCGAAATCTCGCCGGTCACCGAGGCGCGCAGGGAGAGCTTGTTGAGGATCTTCGGCGTCTCCAGACCCTTGGAGCCGCGATCCACCAGGAAGCCGCGGATCACCCCGTCCAGCTTGGCCCAGACCAGGCAGACATCGGCGATGGGCGCGTTGGTGATCCACATCTTGGCGCCGTTGAGCACGTAGCCGCCGTCGGTCTTCTTCGCCACCGTGCGCATGGAGGCCGGGTCGGACCCGCCGTCGGCCTCGGTCAGGCCGAAGCAGCCGACGATCTCGCCGCGCGCCATGCCCGGCAGGTACTTCATCTTCTGCTCTTCCGAACCGAAGGCGTAGATCGGGTACATGACCAACGAGGACTGCACGCTCATGGCCGAGCGGTAGCCGGAGTCGACCGCCTCGATCTCGCGGGCGATCAGGCCATAGGCCACGTGGCTGACCCCGGCCCCGCCGTACTTTTCGGGCAGGGTCGCGCCGAGGAAGCCCATGGCGCCCATCTCGGTCATGATCTCGCGGTCGAACCGCTCGTCGGCATAGGCCGAGACCACCCGGGGCAGCAGTTTCTCCCGGGCGTAGGATCGCGCCGCGTCCCAGACCATGCGTTCCTCCTCGGTGAGGCGCGAGGCGAGGTCCAGCGGGTCTTCCCAGTCGAAGGTCTTCTGGGTGTCTGCGGCGTCCAGGGCCATGGCGCGTCTCCTTGAAGGAAGTTCGCGCGCCTTATGACGCCATTTTACGTGCCCGTGTAGACGCCTTTGCGCTTCTCACGGAACGAGGCGATGGACTCCTTGGCGTCATTGGGAGATCGGCGCGAGAAGCCAAGGCCGACCGACTCGTACTTCAGCGCCTCTTCCAGGCCCGCGCCGTGGCTATGCTGCAGCACCCGCTTGGAGGATCGGATGGCCAGGGGCGGCCACTGGGCCATCTGTTCGCCATAGGCCACGGCGGCCTCGATGAGATCCCCCTCGACCAGCCGGTTGAGCAGGCCGAGCGACAGGGCTTCCTGCGCTTCCACCATGCGGCTGGTGAAGATCAGATCGGCGGCCGCGGCGTAGCCGACGATGCGCGGCAGGAACCAGGAGAGGCCGGAGTCCGGCGAGAGATTGCGCTCGGCGAAGGTGGTCTTGAACCGCGCGCCGGGTCCGCCGATCCGGACGTCGCAGGCGAGCGCCGCGCTCATGCCGGCCCCGGCGCAGACCCCGTTGATCGCTCCGATCAGCGGCTTGTCGAAGTCGTGGAACAGCCGCGCCCAGCGGCCCACCCAGCCCATCTCGTCCAGTCGGTCGTTCTGCGACGTCGCGGCCGGCGGCAGGGTCCCGGTGAGGTCGGCCCCCGAACAGAAGCCGCGCCCAGCCCCCGTCATGACCAGGACCCGCACGTTGTCGTCCTCGCGGGCTTCGGCGAAGGCCGCATGCACGTCGCGCCTCAGCTCGGCGGAAATGGCGTTCAGCTTTTCGGGGCGGTTGAGAGTGACGACGCCGACCTGGCCGCGCGTCTCGTAGGTGATGGTCTCGTAGGCCATATGCGCCCCTCCCGTTTCGGCAAGTCTCGCCCATCGATCGCGGGAAGCAAGCGGCCTGAGCGAAAACGCCCCGCCGGGCCGGCCGGCGGGGCGTCACGAGAGCCGATCCGAGGGGGGAGGGGATCGGCGCCGCGGGATCAGAACCTGGCGGCCAGGGAGGCGCGCACCGTGCGCGGCGCGCCCGGCATGATGTTGTTGTTCCCGTGGGAGGTCGGATAGTACGCCTCGTCCAGCAGGTTCTCGACATTGACCTGCAGCTTGAGGCTGCCTGTGACGTCGTAGAACACCGCCGCGTCGACGCGCGTGAAGCCGGGCAGGATCACGGCGTTGTCGATAGCCGCGAACATCTTGTCCTGGTGGATCAGGCCCAATCCAAGGGCCCAGTCCTGAGTCACCTGGAACTTGTTCCACAGCGAGAGCGTGTGCCTGGGGGTCAGGGCGACCTTCTGACCAGGGTTGGCGGCGGTGGTGGCGCTGGTGATCTCGGCATCCTGCCAGGCGAAGCCGCCGACCACCTCCCAGACCTCGTTGATCCGGCCGCTGACGCCGAGCTCAAAGCCCTTGGTGCGCTGGCTGCCCGTCTGCACGGTCAAGGCGGGATTGTTCGGGTCGCGCGCGGTGGTGTTGTCACGGTCGAGCTGATAGGCGGCCGCGGTCAGGATGATATCGGGACGAATTTCCCATTTCAGGCCCACCTCGTAGTTCTCGAACTCTTCCGGCTCCAGGGTCCTGGAGGTCGCGGTCAGGGACGAGAACTGGTCGCCTGAGCTCGGCAGGAAGGACTTCGAATAGCTGGCGTAGAGCGAGACGGCGTCGATGGGCTTGTAGACCACGCCCGCCCGCGGCGAGACCAGGTCGTCGGTGCGGCTCAGCCGGTCGCCGTTGCGGTGGTTCTCGAAGTCCAGGTCGAAGCTGTCGTAGCGCAACCCGAGAATGACCTGGAACTGCGGCGTGAGCTCGATCTGGTCCTGGAGATAGACCGCGGCCACCTTGGCGGTGACGTGGTTGTCGGCGTCCGTCGCGCTCTGCCGGAACGCGATATCGCCGTTGAGGATCGTCGGGCTGGCGAACGGCACCAGGATCGAGGTCGCGGTCCCGTTGAAGTAGGCGGTGCTGCGGAAGTTGTCGGTCTCCTGGACCCCGAACTCGGCGCCCACCAGCAGGGTGTGCTTGATCGAACCGGTCTGGGTCTTCCAGATCAGGTCGGTCTGGTTGAACAGGTTCTCCCGTTCGGTCGGGCTGTTGTAGCCCGTGATCGTGACCTGGGCGCCAGCGGCGTTCACCGCGCCGGGCAGCACGTTCTGATAGAACTTGTCGTAGCTCGCGTAGACCAGGTTGCTGCTGACCGTCAGGCCCTCGCCGATCTCGTACTCTGCCGCGGCGCTCAGCGCGTCGACCCGCGCCGTGGCGTAGCTGAGCCTCGGCGCGCCGAAGAAGGTCTCGACGGGCGCACGCGACGGGCGGCCCTGAAATGACGGGATGCCTCGGTCGACGACCCGGTCGTCCTCGAAATGCTCATAGGCGACGCGCAGCGCGAGCCGGTCGTTGGGAAGATAGGTGAGGGTCGGCGCGATCCCCCATCGCTCCAGCGAAACGTGGTCGCGGAAGTTCCCGGAGTCCTCGTAGAGCACGTTGAGCCGGCCCGCGAGCTGGGCGCTCAGCGGTTGGTTCAGGTCTGCGGTGAGTCGCTTGTGGTCGTGGGAGCCGACTTCCAGCTTCACTTCGCGCCGAGGGTCCCAGCCGGCCTGCTTGGTCACGCGGTTGATCACGCCGCCGCCGCCGCCGCGGCCGAAGATCATGGCGTTGGGGCCCTTGAGGAACTCGACCCGCTGGGCGTTGTAGATGTCGCGATAATACTGGACGTCGTCGCGCACCCCATCGACGAAGAAGTCGGCGGTGCTGGAATTCCCCCGGATGGTGGGGGCGTCGCGGTGGCCTTCGCCCTGGCCCATGGTGACGCCGGGAACGTAGCGGACGACGTCGGCCATGCTCTGCATCGCCTGGTCCGACATCAGCTCCTGGGTGATCACCGTCACCGATTGCGGGACGTCGCGCAGGGGCGTGTCGGTCTTGGTGGCGGTGGAAATCTGCTTGGCGTCGTAGGCGTCCCTGCGGCCCGTCACAGTGACGCCCGAGATCTCCACGGCAGCCATGGAGGCGACGGCCTGGTCGGTCTCGGCCCAGGCGTGCCGCGGCGAGAGCGCCAGCGCCGCGACGCCGGCCATCAGGGCCGCCAGCGTCCCCTGGAGGCGCCCGCCTGTCTTGCCTCGAACCACCACCGCCAACCCCTCAAGCCAATATGCGAATGAAACTAAGAGGCGTTCTTAGATATCGCGTCTCGTCTTAGCAATGAGAATTATTCGCAACTGACCGCGCGCAACCAAGCCGGCTTTCGCTGGTTCCACATCCAGGCGCTGTTCACCGGAGAAGGATCATGCTCGCCGCCAGCCCATCCGACATCGCGCGGCCGTTCCTGTGGCTCGCGGCCGTCGGCTTCGCCGTGGGGTTCCTGGGCTACCTGCTGCTGGGCGGCGGCGCCCAGGCCTTGACCCGCGCGGCCACGCCCGCCGTCACCGAGCCCCTGTCGATGGCTCGGGACATCCCCCGCGAGATCTAGCCGCCCTTGGCGACGAACCAGCCGTTGCGGAAGCCTTCCAGGGCCTTGCCATAGTGGAAGGTCTCGCCTTCCGGTGTGGTCACGGTCCCGCCCGCGGCCTCCAGCACCGCGTGGCCGGCGGCCACGTCCCACTCCATGGTCGGCCCGTGACGCGGATAGATGTCGGCCGCGCCCTCGGCGATCCGGCAGAACTTGATCGAGGAATCCATCGGTTCGCGCAGGTCGAAGCCGTACTGCCGGGTGAGCCTGGCGACGGTCTCCTCACCCATGGTGTGGCTGACCAGGGCGACGGCCGCGCCTGTGGGCCAGGGCCGCACGCTCACGGGCCGGGCGGCGCCGCCGGCCTGGCGCTTCATGGCCTTGCCGTCCGCCGTGAACCAGGTCTCGTTGGTGGCGGGCGCGCAGACCGCCCCGGCGACCGGGCGGCCATGTTCGATCAGGCCGATATTGACGGTGAAGTTGGGGTCGCCGCGCACGAAGGCCTTGGTGCCGTCCACCGGATCGACCAGGAAGAATCGCGGGCCGATGGCGTCGGGCGTGCCGAATTCGCTGGCGTCCTCCTCGGAGATTACCGGCGTGTCGGGATAGAGCGCGGTCAGCCGCGCGACGATCAGGGCCTCGCCCTGGCGGTCGGCCTCGGTGACCGGGCTCTCGTCGGCCTTCGAGAAGACGGTGAGGCCAGATTTCCACAGGGGCAGGATGAGGGCGGCGGCCTCTTCGCAGATGTCGGCCAGGGCCGCGCCGAGTTCGTTGCTCATCGGGCCTCGCGCGGATCGTCGCCGACGAAGACCAGGGTGATGACGGTCGAGTCGATCACCTGCTTGCCCATGTTCTCGAAGTTCACTGTCACCTTGGCTCCCGCCACCGACTGCACCTGGCCCAGGCCCCAGTCGTCCAGGGTCGGGTGCCTCACCAGCACGCCGGGCTCCAGGAAGGGATCGGGACCGCTCATGGCCGCGTTCTGTAGAGCGCCCGCCCGGTTTGCCAAAGGGCCAAATCAGACCAAGTTCGGGTTCTCATGACGCACGTCGACACCCCCGCCCCCGCCGAACCCCCGGCCCCGCCGAAAACAGCCGAAGTGGCGGCCTATCTCGCCGCGCGCATGTGTCACGACTTCATAAGTCCGGCCAGCGCCATCGTCTCAGGGCTCGACCTCCTGGATGATCCCAGCGCCCAGGACATGAAGGAAGAGGCCATGGGCCTCATCCAGGGCTCGGCGCGCAAGCTCGCCGACCTGCTGTCCTTCAGCCGCGTGGCCTTCGGCGCCTCGGCCTCGGCCGAGACCTTCGACGCCCGCGAACTGGCCAAGCTGGCGGGCGGGCTGTTCCATCACATGCGCGCCGAACTGGACTGGCAGGTGGAGCCGCCGGCGGTGAACAAGCCCGCCGCGCGCACGCTCCTGAACCTGGCCCAGATGGCCGGCGCGGCCCTGCCGACCGGCGGCGTGGCCCGCATCCGTGCGGTGGCCGAGGCCGGCGGCGGCATGGCGATCGCCGTCGAGGCTGTCGGCCCCAAGGCGCGGCTGCGCCCCGAGGTCCTGCGCGGCCTGCAGGGCGAGGGGCCGGGCGAAGGCCTGCACGGCCACTGGGTCCAGGCCTATTACACCCACCTGTTCGTCGGGGACGCCGGCGGGCGGATTTTCGCCGACGTGACCGAGGAGAAGGTCACCTTCGCCGCCACGATCCCGGGCTGACCTTGCGGCGTTGAGGCGTGGCTCCCAACTACAGCCCGGGCTTCACCGCAAAGGGCGTCTCTCCATGTTCGATCACCTCTCCGTCGGCGTCAGAGACCTCGCCGCGGCGAAGACCTTTTACGACGCCTTCTTCGCCCCGCTGGGCTGCGCCAACGCCTGGGCCGCCGACAACGAGCTGGCCTATGGACCGGGCGGCGCGACCCGCGACTTCTGGCTCTATCCGGTCGAAGGCGATCGCGTGGCCGGCCTGGGGACCCACATCGCCTTCACCGCCGACTCGCGCCTTGCCGTGGACAAGGCCTATGCCGCCGCGCTGGCGTCGGGCGCCACCTCGGTCCGCGCCTCCGGCCCGCACCCGGACATCGGCCCCGACTATTACGGCTGTGTGCTCCTCGATCCCGACGGCAACAAGCTGGAGATCGTCGCGGGGACGATGCACTGAGGCGGTCGGGACCTGGACGTCCGCTTTCGACCGCAAGCGGACATCCGCCGCCATTAGGTTGCCTGCCCGTGCGACCCGTGTTGATGGGGAGCAGCTTCCCGTACTGGGCCAATCCTTGAGCGCAGAGCGAGGACCCCTTGCAGGCCCCTGAACTTCAGCGTGCGGTGGCCGCGGCCATCTCGACCGCCAAGGGCCTTGGCCTCCACGTCGACGACGCGGTCGTTCTTCACAACTCAAACAAGCTCGCCCTGTGCCTACAACCGTGTGACTCATTTGCCCGGGTCGCGCCCATGGCGGGACAAGTGGCGCACTTCGAGGTCGAGCTTGCCGGGCGGCTTGCCGAGATCGAGAGTCCTGCAGCGGCTCTCGAACCTAGGGTTCCGCCGCGTGTCTACGAGCGCGCCGGCTTCGCGATTACGCTTTGGACCTACTACGCGCCCGTGACGCCGGGCGTCGCGCCGGCCGACTATGCAGATGCGCTTTGCCGTCTGCACGCCGGCATGCGGACGATCGAGATCACGGCCCCACACTTCACCGACCGCGTCGCGGAAGCCCAGGAACTCGTGGCGGACCGGGGCCGAACACCGGACCTCGCCGAGGCAGACCGGCAACTTCTCAGCGGCATGTTGAACAGCCTCAGGCGAACGATCGTCGATCGCGGCGCAGCGGAGCAGTTGCTTCACGGCGAACCGCACCCGGGGAACGTGCTGGGAACGAAGATCGGGCCGCTATTCATCGACCTTGAGACCTGTTGTTTCGGGCCGATAGAGTTCGACCTGGCTCACGTGCCTGAGGCGGTCATCGAGCACTATCCGGATGTGGATCGGGCGTTGCTGAGCGAGTGCCGCGCCCTCGTACTCGCGATGGTCGCGGCGTGGCGTTGGGATGCCGACGACCAGTTCCCGAACGGCCGACAGTGGGCCGAACACTTCATCGACACCCTGCGCAAGGGCCCGCCATGGCCGTCGCTTGAAGCCATGGCTAGGCAACTTGAGGGGCATGGCTGACGGGCCTCCGGGACCCTCGACAAGATCAGCCGCAACCATCCCGGCTCCATGTCTGATAGCCACCCTTTGTGGACCTTGGGTGCGGCCCCCCTCCTGTCTCGCTGCGCGGCGGAGACGGGGGGTTAGGTGTTCACCCCTTCGTGCGAACGCTCCATGGCGCGCTTGTAGGCGTCGCGGCCCGTGGTGCGGGCGAGGTAGGCCCGTTCGGCGTCGCTCAGGGTGACGTCGCAGTGTCTCAGGCCCAGGTTCAGGGCGTAGGTCACCGAGATGTCGGCGGCGGTGAAGGTCTCGCCGGCGAGGTAGGGCGAGTGGGCAAGCCGTTGGCTGACCAGCTTCAGCCGCTTCTGAAATGACTTCAGACACCAGGTCGCGCCCCAGTTCTCACGCTCGGCCTCAGGAGCGATAAAGCGGCTGACGACGACCGGCATCATCAGGGTCGCGAGTCCGGCCTCGCCCAGGTGCAGGAACTGTTGGTAGGCAGGGAAGGTCGGATCGCTGGGCGCCGGCGCCAGCGGCGTCGGTCCGTAGCGGCCCATCAGGTATTCCATGATGGCGATCGACTCGACCATGGCGACGTCGCCGTCCTGGATCGCCGGGATGTAATCAGCGGGGTTGATCGCCAGGAACTCGGGGTCCTGCTCGGCGGCCAACATGTCCACCTGCCGCACCCGATAGGGAAGGCCCATCTCCTCCAGCACCCAGACGACCCGGATCGATCGGGAAGTCTGTCCGCCCCACACGGTGATCATGCGCCGGCCCTTTCCTGGTGTGACTGGGATCTACCCTTGGCTGACCTTGAGCGGCCCAGTAGGCAAATCTGCCGGATAGTCAGCGATAGCGCCGACTGTGGCGTTCGCTCTGCTTCGCGTTGTCTCGCTTGGCGTAAGTCCCATTCGGCTCATGACGGACCATGCCATTCCGCCCCTCGGCGCGCCTAGTCCGCCGGAAACGCCTGGCGCTGGCCGGCCAGCTTGTGGACCACGCCGCGGCGCATGACGAAGGTCGGGCGTTCCAGCTCGGCGACGTCGGTGAGCGGGCTCTTGGCGACGGCGATGATGTCGGCGTCCTTGCCGGGCTCCAGGGTTCCCAGGGTGGTCGAACGGTCCAGTAGTTCGGCGGCGGTAACGGTGGCGGACTTGATCGCCTCGGCCGGGCTCATGCCCACGCTGACCATCAGGGCGAACTCCTTGCCGTTGTCGCCGTGCGAGGAGACGCCGGTATCGGTGCCGAAGGCGATCTTCACCCCGGACGCGATGGCGCGGCGGTGGTTGTCCATGGCGGCGCGCCCGGCGATCTCGGCCTTCTCCAGCGTGGCCTTCGAGCGCGAGCCCGCCCGGGCCTGCGAAAGCGCAGCCTGGGGCGCCAGCATGGTCGGGACGAAATAGGCCCCGGTCTTCTTGAACAGGGCGTCGGTCTCCTTGGTGCCGAAGGTGCCGTGCTCGATGGAGTCCACCCCGGCGTTGAGCGCCGCGATGATGCCGTCCGTGCCGTGGGCGTGGGCGGCGACCTTGCGGTTGAACATGTGGGCGGTGTCGACGATGGCCTTCATCTCGTCGTCGAACATCTGGCGGCCCAGGCCGCCGGCGATGTTGGAATTGACCCCGCCGGTGGCGGTGAACTTTATCACCTCGGCGCCCTGGCCGATCTGGGAGCGCACCGCGCGGCGGCAGTCCTCGGGGCCGTTGCAGACGTTGTCCGCCCGGGCGCGGGCGATCTCGGCCAGGTCGCGGTTGAGATTGTTGGAGCCGTCAGCATGGCCCGCGGTGATGGCGATCGCGCGCCCGGCCGGCACGATGGTGGGCCCCGCCAGCAGGCCGGAATTGATCCCGTCGCGCAGGGCCGTGACGCTGCGGATGTCGGAGCCCAGGTCGCGGATGGTGGTGAAGCCGGCCTCCAGGGTGCGCCGGGCGTTGTCGATCCCGATCACCATGTTGTCCTCGATGTCGCGGTTCGCCCCCTCGATCCGGGCGCGCAGCTTGTCGTCGTCGTTGAAGATGTGGACGTGCATGTCGATCAGGCCCGGCAGGACGAACTGGTCCTTCAGGTCGACCAGTTCCGCTCCGGTCTCCGGGGCGACGAATCCGTCGCGGACCGACTCCACCTTGCCGCCACGGATCACCAGGGTGGAGGCGCCGCGCGGCGCCTGGCCCGGGCGGTCCAGCAGGGCGCCGGCGTGGATCACCGTGACCTTGGCCGGCTGGGCGGCCGCGCCGCTCGCGGCGGCCAGGCCAAGGACGATCGCCGAGATACCGGCCATTAGACGATGCATGAGAACTCCCCCGAAACGCCGCGGCACTCTAGCCTGAGCCTCCCCGCCGTCCAGCCGCTCGAGTCGCCGCCATGCCCCAGCAGATCAGCCTCATCGCCCTGGTGGTCGCCGACTATGACGAGGCCGTCGCCTTCTATGTGGAGAAGCTGGGCTTCACGCTCACCTCCGACGTTCCCCAGGGCGACGGCAAGCGCTGGGTGGTGGTCACCCCGCCGGGCTCTGCCTGCGGCCTGCTGCTGGCCAAGGCGGTCAACGACGCCCAGGCCGCGCGGATCGGCGACCAGACGGGCGGCCGGGTGGGCCTGTTTCTCAGCACCGACGACTTCGCCCGCGACCACGCCGCGATGAGCGCGGCCGGCGTGAGGTTCTTGGAGGCGCCACGCCACGAACCCTACGCCACCGTGGCGGTCTTCCAGGATCTCTACGGGAACCGATGGGATTTACTGCAACCGGCCTGAGCGCTTCTCGCTGGCTTCCGGCGCCGTTGCGATGTTTCATTCGCCGGCATCACTCGGAGGTCCCCATGGCCGGTCTCAAGATCCGTAAAATCGCCGGAGCGCTCGGCGCCGAGATCTCCGGGGTCGATCTCTCGCAGGACCTGTCGGACGCCACGATCGCCGAGATCCGCGCGGCCTTCGTCACCCACCAGGTGATCTTCTTCCGCGACCAGGCCCTGACGCCGGAGCGGCAACTGGCCTTTGGCCGCCGGTTCGGGCCGCTGAACATCCACCCCTATGTGGCCGGCATGGACGCCCATCCGGAGGTGATGGAGATCGTCAAGGAGCCTGAGGACCGGGTCAATTTCGGCGGCGGCTGGCACTCCGACATGAGCTTCCTGGAGCATCCTTCCATCGGCTCGATCCTCTATGCGGTTGAGCTGCCCTCGTTCGGCGGCGACACCCTGTTCGCCAGCCAGGCGGCCGCCTACGACGCCCTGTCGCCGGGGCTGAAGAAGACCCTGGAGACCCTCAACGCCGTCCATTCGGCCGGCCGGGAATATTCCGCCCAGGGCCACTCGGCCCAGTCGCGCAAAACCATGAAGGTCGTCGAGGCCGAGGGCGCGGTGGGCGAGTTCGTCCATCCGGTGGTCAAGGTCCACCCGGAAACCGGCCGCAAGGCGCTCTATGTCAATCCGGCCTTCACAATGCGAATCGAGGGCTGGAGCCGGCGGGAGAGCAAGGCCCTGCTGGACTTCCTGTTCGAGCATTCCCGCTACGAGGCCTTCACCTGCCGGTTCGCGTGGGCGCCGGGTTCGGTGGCCTTCTGGGACAACCGCTCGGTCTGGCATTTCGCGCTCAACGACTATCCCGGCGAGCGGCGGCACATGCGCCGGGTGACGGTCGACGCCTGGCCGTCGGAGGTGGCCAGAACCTCAGCCGCGCAAGTCTCAGAACCGGCCGAGTAGGCCGCTTCGAGTTCGTTATCCAATTTAAAAACAAAGACTTTCATCAGGGAGAATTTCAAATGAGCGACGCCCGCATCAATCCGAACGGAAGCCTGAAGGGCAAGGTGGCCCTGGTCACCGGCGCCAGCCGCGGTATCGGCGAATCCATCGCCGCGCGCCTGGCCATGGAGGGCGCCAGCGTGGTGGTCTCGGCCCGCACCGCCTCGGACGGCGAGAGCCGCCTGCCCGGGACCCTGGCCGACACGGTCGACCGCATCAACAAGGCCGGCGGCAAGGCCGCCTTCGTCAAGGCCGACCTGGCCCAGGCGATCGAACGGGAACGGCTGGTCGAGGAGGCGGAGGCCACCTTCGGGCCCATCGACATCCTCATCAACAACGCCGCCATCACCTATTTCATCCCCGTGGAGGAGTTCCCGGAGAAGCGCTTCAAGCTGATGATGGAGGTGCAGGTCTATGCGCCCTTCCACCTGGCCCAGCTCGTCCTGCCGGGCATGAAGGCCCGCAAGCAGGGCTGGATCGTCAACATCTCCTCGCCGGCGGGCATCCACCCGAAACAGCCCTATCGCGGCGGCCGCGGCGGCACGGTCTATGGCATGTGCAAGGCGGCGCTGGAGCGCTTCACGACCGGCCTGGCCTCGGAAGTCTACGACGACGGCATCGCGGTCAATGTGGTCTCGCCGGGCCTGGTCGACACCCCCGGCGTGGCGGTGCACGGCCTGATCAACGAGGCCACCAAGGACCGCGTCCAGCCCATCGAGTTCATCTCGGAGGCGGTCTATCGCCTGGCCTCCGGCGATCCCAAGACCATGACCGGCAGGGTCGAATATGCCGAGCCGTTCCTCAAGGAGCTGGGCGTCAAGCCGTCGGAACTGGTGTGAACCTAGAAACCTGACAGCGCGACGCGTGGGGGATCGCTAGGAAGGCGGTCGCTTTCCCGGAGGTCCTCCATGCGCCGCCTGCTGACCGCCGGTCTCTTCGCGCCACTGCTGATCGCGGCCGCGCCCGCGCCCGACATGGACGTCAGGTCCGCCGCCAAGGCCTTCGATCAGGCCCAGCTCACCGGCGACAAGGCGGCGCTGGAACGGTTCCTGGCCCAGGACTTCGTCATCGTCCGGGGATCGGGCAAGCATGCGGATCGCGCCGACTTCATCGCCGGCTGGCTGACGCCGGGCATGACCTTCGAACCCCTGACCATCCTCGACCCGGTCTTCGTGCCCCTGGGCCCGCAGGCCGCCATCGTCGGCGGCCGCGTGGAGCTGCGCGGGAGCGAGAACGGCAAGCCGTTCGTCGAGCGGTTCCACTATTCGGACGTGTTCGCCTGGCGCGACGGCCGCTGGCAGGTAGTCTTCGTCCAGGTGACCCCGACGCCGGCGCCCTAGCCCACCGGGGCGGGCCGGGCGCGCTGGTTGTAGAGCATCTTGCGGATGGCCGCCTGCTCCTCGGGGGTCAGGGTCGCGGGATCGACCGAGGGGCCGGCGGTGACCGCCATGCCGCGCTGGACGGCGGGCCGCGCGGCCATCTCGTCGAACCAGCGCTTGAAGTACTTGAACTCGCCCATGTCGATGCCCTGCTGCTCCCAGCCGGCGGTCCACGGATAGCTGATCATGTCAGCGATCGAGTATTCGTCGCCCGCGATATAGGGCCGGTCGTAAAGGCGATTGTTCAGCACGCCGTAGAGGCGATGGGTCTCGTCGTTGAACCGGCGCTGGGCGTAGGACTGGTCGCCGGCGCTCTGCGGGACGCGGCTGAAATGTCCGCGCTCGCCGAACTTCGGGCCCTGGTTCGCCATCTGCCAGATCACCCACTGGGTGACCTCGTAGCGGCTTCGCAGGTCGTGCCCCAGGAACCGGCCGGCCTTCTCGGCCAGGTACAGCATGATCGCCCCGGACTCGAAGATGGCGATCGGCGGCCCGCCGTCGGCCGGCGCGCGGTCGACGATGGCCGGCATGCGGTTGTTGGGACTGATCTTGAGGAAATCGTCGGTGAACTGGTCGCCCTGGCCGATGCGGACGGGGACGATCTGGTAGGGAAGCGCCAGTTCCTCCAGCAGGATGGTGACCTTCTTGCCGTTGGGGGTCGGCCAGTAGTGGACGTCGATCATCGCGGGCCTCTCGGGACTTTGGCGGGCAGGTTCGAGACCCTAGCGGCGGGCGGAGCGGCTTCAAGCCGACAAAAACTGATAGGCGGTCCGGGAAAGTCTTGGGCGGCCGAGACCCCGCGCGCCCATCGCAGTGCAAAAAAATCTCGCGGCCATACCCCTCCTTAACCACCAGCGGAGCACAAGAAACCCGGGGGAAGGAGCATCCCGTTGAAGACCTGCCTAGTCGTCGACGACAGCCGGGTGATCCGCAAGGTCGCCCGCCGCATCCTGGAGGACATCGGCTTCGAGATCGCCGAGGCCGCCGACGGGATGGAGGCGCTCGCCTGGTGCCGGGCGGCGATGCCCGATGCTGTCCTGCTGGATTGGAACATGCCGCAGATGACCGGCATCGACTTCCTGCGCCACCTGCGGCTCGAGCCGGGCGGCAAGGCCCCGGTCGTGGTGTTCTGCACGGTCGAGAACGACCTGGCCCGGATCCGAGAGGCGCTCGATTGCGGCGCCGACGAGTACATCATGAAGCCCTTCGACGGCGACATCATCGCCGCCAAGTTCGCCGAGGTGGGTCTGGTATGAGGCCGGAAGACCGCGAACTGGTGGCCCAGCTCTGCGCGGCGCGCGCGGGGCTTCGGGTCGATCCCGAAAAGTCCTACCTGATCGAGAGCCGCCTCGCGCCCGTGGCGCGGCGTGAGGGCTTCAGCGCGATCCCCGACCTGGTCACCGCCCTGCGCACCAAACGCGAGGACCGGCTGGCCTGGGCCATCGTCGAGGCCATGGCCCAGTCGGAGACGGCATTCTTCCGCGACCGCGCGCCGTTTTCGCTGTTCCGCGAAGAGGTGTTGCCGACCCTGGCCCGCGTGCGCGACGGCGAACCCATCCGCATCTGGTCGGCCGCCTGCGGCTCGGGCCAGGAAGTCTATTCCCTGGCCATGATCGTCGAGGACGAGCGGCCCGAGATGCCTGGGATCAAGGTCGAGCTGTTCGGCTCCGACCTCTGCGAACGCCAGCTCGAAAAGGCCCAGAGCGGCCTATACACGCAGTTCGAGGTGCAACGCGGCCTGCCGATCCGCCAGCTGGTGCGGCACTTCGAGAAGGTCGATGACATGTGGGCGCTCTCGCCGCGGGTCCGCCAGATGGTGCGCTGGCGGCGGATCAACCTGGTGGCCGACCTGTCTACCGCCGGCCGCTTCGACGTGATCTTCTGCCGCTATGTGCTGTGCGACCTGGTCGAGCCGATGAAGGCCCGCCTGCTGGAGAACCTGGCCCGCGCGCTCAGCCCCGAGGGCTTTCTGTTCCTGGGCGAAGGCGAGACCGCCACGGGCTTCGAGGACGCCTTCCAGCCGGTGGCCGGCCGGCCAGGCCTGTTCGCCCGCAACCCCGCCTTTCGCGTCGCGGCCTAGGGTCAAACGAAAAAGGCCCCGCCGGAGCGGGGCCTTCTCGTCTCATCAGGCGTTGCCTAGCGCTTGGCGTCTTCGGCCGTGTCGCTGACGGCGTCACCGGCGGCGCTCACATCCTTGCCGGCTCCGGACACAGTGTTGCAGGCGCTGATGGTGAGGCTCGCGGCCATGACGGCCAGGATGGCGAACATACGCATTTTGGGTGTCTCCAGGGATGGTTGGAAATCTCGCGCAGACCTAACGGTTAAGCCGCCGCCTGGTTCCCGTTGGCCGAGGCCGGCTTTGGCTGTGGGTCGGCCGAGGGTGTCGGGAAGATCAGCCGCGCGGTTATCCCGCCCTTGTCGTTTCGCACCAGCTCTGAGCGGCCGCGAAGCTGGCGGCTGAACGCGGTCATCAGGGTGCGGCCGACGCCGGAGGAGACCAGGGCGTCGTCGGGGGCGGCGCCATCGTCGCAAATCTCCAGCTCGGCCTCCTCGCCATGGACGCGGAAATTGACGCTGAGCGTGCCGCCGCGGCCGGCGAAGGCGTGCTTCTGGGCGTTGGTGATGGCCTCGACCGCGAACAGGGCCAGCGGCGCCAGGCGGTCGGGATCGATCACCAGGTCGTCGACATGGATCTCGGTCTGGACGTGGGATCCGCGGATGGCGTCGGCCGAGACCAGCTGGGCGGTGAGTTCCTCCAGGAAGGCGCGCAGGTCCACCCGCTTCAGGTCCGGACCCTGGTAGAGGGCGCGGTAGATCAGGGCGAGCGCCGTGATCCGCTGGCGGGTGTCGGACATGGCCGCACGCGCGGCGGGGTCGGCCAGGGCGCGCTGCTGCATGTTCAGCAGGGAGGAGATGACCTGGAGGTTGTTCTTCACCCGGTGGTGGATCTCGCGCATCAGCGCGTCCTTCTGCGCGAGGCTGTCGCGCAGCGAGGCGTCGCGCCCGACGATGGCGTCGGCCATGTCCTCCAGCGTCTCGGCCAGGTCGCGGATTTCGGGCGGCATCTGTTCCGCCTGGATCGGCCGCACGCTGAGCCGGCCCCGCGCGTAGAGCGCGGCGATCCGCTGCAGATAGGCGATCCAGCGGGTGACCACCCGTTCGGTCACCACCGACACCGCCACCAGGGCCAGGATGAAGGTCAGGATCGGAAAAGCTATGCC
Source organism: Phenylobacterium sp. LH3H17 (assembly GCF_024298925.1). NCBI lineage: Bacteria > Pseudomonadati > Pseudomonadota > Alphaproteobacteria > Caulobacterales > Caulobacteraceae > Phenylobacterium > Phenylobacterium sp. LH3H17. Next base: position 444,310 of record NZ_CP101283.1, read on the forward strand.
GGTCAGCGGGTTGAGGGTCGCCCAGGAGAAGATCCCGCCCGAGCGCGCCGAGAGGATCACATAGAGCTCGTCGCCCACCAGCGGCGCGGCCGAGAACACTCGGCGCTCGCCGCGCAGGTCGTTGGCGTACCAGACCAGCGAGCCTTTCTTCATCGCCTCGGTGCGCCAGTTCGCGGGGAGGTCCGGGAAGGCCTCCTTGTCGGTGGCGTTGATGAAGCCCCCGTCGCCGTCGGCCAGGGCCACCTCGGCCTGCTCGGGCAGGGAGCGGTCGGCGGTCCGCGGCGCCAGGCTCTCCAGCGAGATCACCGCCACGAAGGCGCCGTCGAAGCCCACGCGGGGGTCCCTCGCCGGCACCGCCGCCAGCAGGGCCGGAACGCGGGCGTATTCGGCGCCCGGATCGCGGGTGATGACCAGGTTGTCGCCGGCCGCCGTTCGCTTGAACCACTCCCGTCCGGCGCGGCCCGGATCGGCGGGCACGTCGCTGGCGGCGCAGGCCACCCGACCGCGCCGATCGAAGCGGATCAGGTTGAAATAGCCCGGGATGCGCTTCGTCACGAGGTCCAGGCGGGTGGCGCAGTTCAGGCCCACCGACCCCGGCGCCAGGGTCTGGAGCAGGATGTCGGCGGCTTCCATCCGCGCCCGGGCCGTTGCGGCGCTGCGCTCGGCCGAGGCGGCCAACTCCTCGCGGAGCTGGTCGCGATCATTGCGGAATGCGATCGCCGATTGGATCACGCCCAGCATCAGGACCGGCAAAAGCGCGGCCGCCAGCGCGGCCGTCAGCCGGACCCTGATCGTTGACAGCGAACCCCAGGGCGAATGCATCGTCCTCTTTCTAGCGAACGGTGCTGAGACGCTCCGCGTCCGCCAGGATGGATCGCATGGCGTCGCCGGCCGACCCGCCGTCGCGCTCATATGAGCCGTCGTCGAGGATGACGTGCAAGGCCTTACGCGCGCGGCTGACGCGGCTCTTCACCGTGCCCACGGCGCAGCCGCAGATCTCGGCGGCCTCCTCGTAGGCGAAGCCGCCGGCGCCGACCAGGATCAGCGCCTCGCGTTGTTCTGCGGGGAGCTGGGCCAGGCTGAGCCGCAGTTCGTCCAAGGCCACCGGGGCCTCGGGGTCGTCCACGGCCACAAGGGTCCGCTCGGCGGCTTCCTGGTCGAGCTGGGTCTGGCGCCAGGATCGGCGCTTCTCGGAATAGAACTGATTGCGCAGGATCATGAAGGTCCAGGCCTTCATGTTGGTGCCCATCTGGAAGCTCGCGCGGGCATCCCACGCCTTCATCATGGCGTCCTGCGCCAGGTCGTCGGCGCCGGCCGGCTCGCCCGCCAGGGTGCGGGCGAAGGCCCGCAGATGGGGAATGAGCTGGACGAGTTCGCGCTTGAACGCCTCGTCGGCCGCAGGCGTGCGGGGGGGACGGTCGGCCTTAACTTCCGCCATCAGCCCTTCTCCGCAGCCGTTTTGTCAGCCCTGCGGAGAATCTCGAGGAACTCGTCGGGGACAGGTTCGCTGACCACTTCGTCGAACATCTGACGCAAACGCACGCCGATCGCCTGCTGACGCAGGCGGGCTTCGTCCAGAGCGGCTGACGCCTTGCGTCGTTCCTCTGTGGGTCGCTGTTCTATCATGTCGTCGGCGCCCGGCTTTCGCGGAGCCCGCCCCCTCGATACCTCTTCGTCGCCGCTCAACGTCCCATTCCAATCCGGGTTCCATGCGTGCGCCCTAAGATGCAGAAAACCATATTCCGAGGGAACCGGTTCCCAAAGGCCACGTTTAGGCGCCTATGATGGGTCTCGGGGTCACGCCCCCGCGCGCTCTCATGATTTTTTACGGGAGGGGTATAGCCTTGAGTCTTCTTGCCCGACTGGCGCCGCATCTGCCCTATGTGCGCCGCTACGCGCGCGCGCTTACTGGCGATCAGACCACCGGCGATCATTATGTCCGCGTGGCGCTGGAAGCGCTGGCTGCAGGCGAACGGGTCCTGGAGTCGAATCTGACTCCCCGCGTCGCCCTGTACCACGTCTTCCACGCCATCTGGCTGTCCACCGGCGCCCAGCTCGAGCCCCCTGCGGACGTCACGGAAGGGACCGACGACGCCAGTCGCCGTCTGATGCGGATCGCGCCGCGTTCGCGCCAGGCCTTCCTGCTCACCGCTCTTGAGGGCTTCACCCCGTCCGAGGCCGCCCAGATCCTGGGCGCCGACTTCGCGGAGGTCGAACGGCTGATCGGCGAGGCTCAAGCCGAGATCGACGCCGAACTGGCCACCGAGGTGCTGATCATCGAGGACGAGCCGGTCATCGCGGCCGACATCGAAGCCCTGGTCACCGAACTGGGCCACACGGTGGTCGATATCGCCGCCACTCGCACCGAGGCGGTGGACGCCATCAACCGCCGCACCCCGGGGCTTGTGCTCGCCGACATCCAGCTCGCCGACGGCTCTTCGGGCATCGATGCGGTGAAGGACATCCTGGCCCGCTTCGACATCCCGGTGATCTTCATCACCGCCTTCCCCGAACGACTGCTGACCGGGGAACGGCCCGAGCCGACCTTCCTGATCACCAAGCCGTTCCAACCCGAAACCGTGAAGGCGGCTATCGGCCAGGCCCTGTTCTTTCATCCGAGGAACACCCGCAAGGCGGCCTAGGAACGACGCTCTGCATAAGGCGTTGAACTGATCTCGCCGCGCCCCGCCGGGCGCGGCGTTTTCATTTCGGGAGTTCGCCATGTTGGGTTGGTCGCTGGTCTTCGCCGTTCTCGCCATCGTGGCGGGCTTGCTCGGCTTCGTGGGGCTGGCCGGGCTCGCCGCCACCATCGCCAAGGTCCTGTTCGTGGTCTTCCTGGTCCTGCTGATCGCCAGCTTCGTCCTGCGGGCCGTGCGCGGCCAGTCGGTGCTCTGAGCGATCCGTCGCCCAACGAAAACGGCCGCCCGCGGGCGGCCGTTTCCATTTCCCGAACGCGGAGGTCAGCGACCGGGCGTGGGGGCCGTCTGCAGGGCCGCCGGCGCGGGCTCGCCCATGTCGAAAGCCTTGGCGTCGGCCTGTTGGCGGGCGTTGTTGGGCGCCGTCGAGGCCAGGTCGTCGGCCCGCCAGCTCCAAGCCCCGAAAAGGGCGAGCGCCGCCAGCGCCGTGGAAACCACGAGCACCCAGAACATATGAACGCCCAGCCGTCCCTGCCGCGCGCGCGTCGCGCCCAGGCCGGTGCGGGTGAATCGGGAAGTGGTGGCCATGCAGTGGTCTCCTGAATGCGTCGCCAGAGGCGGGAACTAGGGCAGATAGCTGAACGGGCCGGGAGGAACCGGGTGCTCGGTGTCGTCGCGGACGGCCGACATCTGGCCGAGCACGCCGCCGGCCACCGCGATGCTCAGAACCGCCCCGATCGCCATCCATCGCCGCCGCGCTATGCGCTGTCGACGGGAGGGTGTGGAGAAGAGAACCAGTCCGCCGTGCGGAGCCTCGTATCCGCGCATCATGTCCCTCGCGCCCCTGTTCACGGGCGAAACGCCCGCACCTCGCTAACGTGCGGGACCAGTCCGGTGTTCCCGGCTTGACCGTGCGCGGCGGCCCGCGTCATCGGGCGGGTTCGCTTTTTGCGCCGGAAGGGCCATCTTAGGGCCATGAGCAAGTTCAGATCCCTGATCGCGGCCCTCCTCCTGATGTCGCTGCCGCTGACCGCCCAGGCCGCCGCGCCGGTCGACGCCGCCGGCCTCGAGGGCAAGGCTGTGATCGGCCAGGGCGGCGTCGTGCTGGGTCATGTGGAGCGGGTGATCCTGGGCGCCGATGGGGCGCCGGCCCAGGTGCTGGTGCGGCCTAAAGGCGTCCGGGCCAGCGGTCCTCGCAGCCTCTCCGTCAAGGCCTTGAAGGTCGCGGGCGCTAGCCTGAGCGCGCCCCTGACCAAGGCCGAATTCGACGCCATGCCGGCCATCGAACCAACCTTCGAATAGGCGGCAAAAAAACTCGCCTATGCCGGGAACATAACATTTGGGTGTGGGTTTATTCGATGCGGAGGCGGCGACGCCCCCCCCCGACTTGAGGCCGGCGACTATGCCGGTCTGCCGTCTCCGCACCCCCTTTTTCTCGATGATGCAGACTTCAAGGCGGACCCCAGGTCCGCCTTCTTCTTTGCCTGCCTCGGCCTAGCGGGGCCTGCTGAGCTCCACCGTCACATCGGCCCGTCGGCGTAGGGGCTGCAGGTCCCCGGTGCGGGTGGTGGCCCCGCTCTGGCCGGCGGCTGTCAGGTCGACTTCCGCGGTTGGGAGGCCTGTGGCGGCCAGGGCCTCGCTCACCGAGGCGGCGCGTCTCTTCGAGAGTTCGAGGTTCGCCGCAGGGGCGCCGGCGGCGTCAGCCAGCCCCAGAACCGTCACGCGGTCCACCCTGCAGGTCTTGGCCTGGGTCGAAGCCTGGGCCAGCACCGCGCGGCCCTCCGAGGTGATCTGTGCGCTGTCGGGTTCGAAATAGACCTGGACGGTGACGTCCTCGCAGCGCGAGGTCGCGGTGACGATGCGGTCCCGTCCCGCGCGCGTGGCGCAGCCGGCGGTTGCAAGTCCCGCAACCAGGGTGATCGTCAAGATCGCCTGAGCCTTCATCGTACGCCCCTGTCGCGCCGTAACGTGGAAAGGGCGGCCAGCATAGCCGACCGCCCTTCTGATACCAGTGCTGTAGCCGCCGCCTCAGCGGGGACTGCCGTTTTCCCAGTAATACCGGCCGGAGGCGGAGTCGTAATAATAGTACCGCCCCGCACGCTCGTCATAATACTGGCGCTTGTTGGTGGAGTTGGCGCCGCAGCCGCCGTCTTCCCGACAACCCTTGACCGCGCCGGCCGTGCCGCCGATGGCCGCGCCGATGGCGGCGCCGGTGCCGGCGTCGCCGGAACCCACGTTATTGCCGATCACCGCGCCGGCCAGTGCGCCCAGAGCCGCGCCGCCCGCGGCGTTGCGCTCGACATTGCCGGTGGTGGTGCAGGCCGCGGCCAACAGGCCGGCGCCGGCGATGGCGATCAGCGGCATGAATGATCGGTGCTTCAGCATCTCTTGGCTCTCCTTGAGCTTATCCCTCGTGCCGCAACGCATCGGCGGTCGCCGGGGTTCCGGGTTCGACCTGCCGGAACCTGCCGCAGACGGCGCCGTTTCGGAAACGCCGCCGTCTGCGTCATAAGGGCGCCGGATCGGCGAGTGGGGCTAAGGACGACACAGTGGCGGGTAAGCCGAAGATTTCCAGAGTCGAAGTGGTGGTGAACGTCGCCTCCGGCAGCGTCGGGCCGGGCGCGCCCGATGAGATACAGGCCTTGCTGGCGGAATGGGGCGTTCGGGCCACAGTCAGCGCGCCGGCTCCGGGCGAGCTGGGCCGTTGCCTGCGGGATGCCATCGACGCTGCGCCCGACGCCGTGCTGGTGCTAGCCGGCGACGGCACGGCGCGGGCGGCGGCGGAGCTCGCCGGTCCCGACGGTCCGCTGATCGCCCCGCTGCCGGGCGGGACCATGAACATGCTGCCTCACGCGGTCTATGGCGTCGTTCCCTGGCAGGAGGCCCTGAAGACCATTCTTGAGGACGGCCGGGAACAGGCGATCGGTGGCGGTGAGATCGATGGCCGCACCTTCCTGGTGGCGGCGATCCTGGGCTCGCCCGCCCTCTGGGCGCCCGCCCGCGAGGCGGTGCGCGACGGGGAGTTGAAGCTGGCCCTGGCCCGCGCCCAGCGCGCCTGGCGTCGCGCCTTTTCCGGACGCCTGCGCTATGCCCTCGACGGTGGGCCCCGAGGCAAGGCCGAGGCGCTCACCTTTCTCTGCCCAATGGCGTCGAAGGCCATGTCGAACGACGAGCAGGCCCTGGAGGTCGCGGCCATCGATCCCAAGGGCCTGGCCGACGCCGCCCGCATGGGGATCAAGGCCATCGTCGACGACTGGCGCAACGATCCAGCGGTGGAGGTGCGGTCCTGCCGTTCGGCCGGGGTCTGGGCCGCCGGCCGCATTCCGGCCGTGCTGGACGGAGAGCCCGTGCGATTGAACGCCACCACCCGGGTGACCTGGCGGCCGAAGGTGGCGCGGATCCTCGCCCCGCCAAAGGAGCATGGGGTTTGATCCGCCTGGCGCACCTGTCGGACATCCATTTCGGAGGAGAGAACGTCGCCGCGGTGACCGGCGCGGCCGAGGTGCTGCGCGGCGGCGGATTCGACCTGACCATCATCTCGGGCGACCTGACCCAGTTCGGCGAGATCGGCGAGTTCGAGGCCGCCGCGGCCTGGATCAAGACCCTGCCGGGCCCCGTCCTGGTGACGCCGGGCAATCACGACGCGCCCTATATCGCCTGGTTCGAGCGGTTCTTCTCGCCCTTCGGACGGTTCCAGCGTCTGATCGGCCAGGTCGAGGGCCAGACCCACGTATCGCCGGGCCTCGCCGTGTTCGGCGTCAATACGGCCCGGGGCGTCCAGCCGCGCGCCAACTGGTCAAAGGGCCAGATTTCTCGCAGCCAGACCGAGCGCGCCCGCGATTGGCTTTGCGCGGCGCCGGCCAGCCAGCTCAAGGTGCTGGTGTGTCATCACCCATTGTCCGAGATGATCGGGGGCCCGATGACCGCCAAGGTCTGGGGCGGGGAGGCCGCGGCCAAGGCGTTTTCGGAAAGCCAGGTCGACCTGGTGCTTTCAGGCCATATCCACGCGCCCTTCGCCTGGCCCTATCCCTTCGGCGACGCGAAGACCTACGCCGCCGGGGCCGGGACCCTTTCCCTGCGCGAACGCGGTGTGCCCGCGGGTTTCAACATCGTGGAGGCCGACGAGCGCGAGATCCACATCAAGGCCCAGGACTGGAAGGGCTCGCACTACGAGACCTCGCGCACCTGGTCGCTGGACCGCCGGCAATAAAACGCCCGCCTTCCGGGGAAGGCGGGCGTTTTAGTTGTCGAGTCGTGGAGCGTGCTAGAGTGCGCCGCGCCCTCGCACCATGTGCATGATGAGGGAAACCACGAACAGCACCAAGAACACGAAGAAGACAATCTTCGCAATGCCCATCGCCGCGCCGGCGATGGAAGTGAAACCGAGAAGACCGGCGATCAGAGCGACCACCAGGAAAGTCAAAGCCCAACCGAGCATAGTCGTTCCTCCGAGTTAGCGTCCCAGATTCGAACGCTTTTCGGCCGCTCCCGTTCCCGAAGAACTGACGGGATCCGGATGGCGCCAGATCTCGCCGTCTCCGCGCGCCGCCGCATACTGGTCGCCGGCGAAGGCCCAGTTCGGCAGGGCGTCGAACCACGCCTCCAGGAAGGCCTGCCGGTCGTTCTTGTGGTCGAGATAATAGGCGTGCTCCCACAGGTCGCAGACGAACAGCGGGGTTAGGCCCTGGTGGGTGAGCAGGTCGTCGCCGTCATGGGTGTCGACCACCCTGAGCGTCTGGCCCTCGGCCGCCAGCCAGACCCAGCCCGAGCCGAAGTGAGCAGCGCCGAGTTCGACGAACTTCGCCTTGAGGTCGGCCAGGCCGCCGAAATCGCGGTCGATCGCCTCGGCCAGGCCATCCGTCGGCGTCTGGGCCTTGGCGCTCATGCAGGTCCAGAAAAAGGTGTGGTTCCAGAGCTGGGCGGCGTTGTTGAACAGCTTCCTGGCGTCCGCCTTTCCGGCGGCTTCGCGGATGACATCTTCAAGGCTGGTGGGGCGCGCGCCCTGCTCGCCCAAAAGCTGGTTGGTGGTGTCGACGTACTTCTGGTGATGCTTCTCGTGGTGCAGGTGCATGGTCGCCCGACCAATCACCGGCTCAAGCGCGGCGTGGTCATAGGGCAGTGGGGGAAGCTCGAACATGGGATCATCCTGGGGAGGCGCGGTAAGCCCGCTGTCCCTGGAAAACCCCCCTCCGGGCGTTTGGTTCGCTATTTCTTGGAGGCGCGGCCGGCCATGACCGCCGAGACGACCGCGGCGGTGATCTTAGGGTTCTTCAGCGCCACGGCGGCGGCCGCGGCCACCACGCCGGCGGCCACCCAGGGCTTGTCGCGGGCCAGCTCGAAGACGCGCGAGGTCAGGTCTTTCTCCTGGCCCCCGACGCGCAACTTTTTCGGCGGATTAGCGCGGATCAGCAGGATCGCGGCCAGGATGGCCATCACCACCGTCGCGGCGCCCGCGACGATCACCGACGCCCAGGCGGGCCCGACCGAGGGAAGCACCGCGGCGTGCAGCGCCATGGCCAGGGCGACCACGCAAACGACCGCCGCCGCGGCGAGCGCGGCGACGGCGACGGCGAAATAGACCGCCTTCTTCAGGATCAACGCTTGCGGCCGCTGGCCAGCAGGAGGCCGATCAGCAGGCCGGCGCCCAGGGCGGCGCCCGCGGCGATCAGGGGACGTTCCTTCACGCGCTCGACGACGTAGCGCTGGGCTTCGTCGATGTGCTGGCCGGCGTTGTCGGCATAGGTGCGCGACTGGGCGCGGACCTGTTCCAGGCCCTCGGCGACCACCTTCTCGAAACGCTTGGCCGCGTCGTTGAAGCTGCGTTGGGCCTCGGCCGTCAGCTTGGCGGCGGACTCGGTGACCGAGTGAGCCGCGTTGCGGGCCTCGTCGGTGGCATGGTCGATGGCGTTCGTGCCCATGTGGGTGGTCTCCAGGATGTTCGGCAGGCCTCAAGCAAGGGCGCCCAGGCGTTACAGCCCAAACGCCGCACATATTAGGCGGTTCCGGCATGCGGCGGAAGCCGGTTGCTGACGACGCCGCAAAAGGCTGGGTGCAACTCTCGGTTCCTGTCGCTTCGCAGCGAAGCTGGCTTTATGGTGCGGCTATGGCGAAGACCGCCTCTGAACCCAACCTCGACAGGGAACGCCTCGAGCTGGCGCTGCAATCGGCGCGCCTGGGCGAGTACGAGTGGGACATGGTCCGCGACATCTTCCGCATCAGCGCGCGGATGTCGGCGATAACAGGCCTGCCGCAAGGCGACCTGGACGCCGAGAAGGGCGAGGCGCTCTATCGCGGCGTCCATCCCGAGGATCGCGAAACCACCCGCAAGACCATGGAAGCCTCGATGCGCGCCACGGGGCGGTTCGAGACGGAATACCGGCGGATTCGCGAGGACGACGGGCGCACGGTCTGGATGCGCTCGTCCGGCCTGCTGGTACGTGATGATGACGGCCGCCCCGTCCGCGTCTGCGGTGTCGTGCAGGACGTCAGCGACAACCACCTGGAGGATGATCGCCGCCGCACCCTGATGGGGGAGCTGGATCACCGGGTGAAGAACGTCCTGGCCACGGTCCAGGCCCTGGCCTTCCAGACCGCCAAGCGCACCACCTCACTGGACAGCTTCCTGGCCACCTTCGCTGGGCGGCTGAAGGCCATGGGTTCGGCCAACGAACTGCTGACCGCCGCCCGCTGGCGAGGCGCGGCGATCGCCCACCTCGCCGCCGCGGAGCTGGGCGGCTTGGCGCCCGGCCAGACCCGCTGGGAGGGGCCGGAGCTGTTCCTCACGCCTCGTGCCGCCAACGCCCTTTCGCTGGCCCTGCACGAACTGGCCACCAATGCGGTCAAGTTCGGGGCGCTCTCCGTAGAGTCCGGCCGCGTGGAGGTGCGTTGGACGCGGCTCGCCGACGGCGGGTTCGAGTTGTTCTGGACGGAGACTGGAGGACCCCCGGTCAATCCACCGACCCGACGCGGTTTCGGCTCCACCCTGCTGGCCCAGGTGACAGGGCGCGAGTTGAACGGCGAGACCGAGGTCGAGTATCGTCGGGCCGGGGTGCGGGTGCGGTTGCGCGCCAGTCCCGCGGCCGTGGTCGCACGACCCGAGACCGTCCCAGAGGCGCCGGTGCGCCAGGCGATCGAAACGGTCTCGGCGCCCACCGGTCCGACCGATCTCACCGGCTCGCGGGTGCTGATCGTCGAGGACGCGGTGCTGTTGGCCCTGGAGCTGGAGACCGGGCTGTCGGAGGCGGGCGCAGAAGTCATCGGCCCCGCCTACGAACTCTCCGAGGCCATGGCCCTACTGAACCAGCGGATCGACGCGGCCGTGCTCGACGCCAATCTCAACGGCCTGTCGGTGACCCCCGTGGCCGAGGCCCTCGCAGCGCGCGGCATCCCCTTCGTGTTCGCCACAGGCTATGGTGATGCTGGCGGCGCCCCCTTGGGATTCGACGCCCCGATCATCCGCAAGCCCTATGACGTGACGCAGGTGGCGGCCGCCGTGGCGGCGGTGCTGCGAGGAGTCTAGACCTTCAGGAACTCCACCATGGCCGGGACCGCGGCGCGGTCCTGCAGCATGAACAGGTGGCCGCCCTCGAAGAAGCGCAGCGTCGCGTGCGGGATACGGGCGGCCATCTTCTCCTGGGTCTCCGGCAGGGCCACGCCATCGTAGCGACCCGCCGCGATCAGGGTCGGGGCCTCGATGTCTCCCAACCGGTCCCAGGTATCGTGGTCCTTGCGGGCCTCGAGCTGGCGGTGGGCGCCCTGCCTGCGGCCAGGTTCGTCGGCGAAGGGATCGGCCGATCCCAACGCCACCAGCTGAGCGTAGGTCTCGGGGTTGGCGGCCGCCCAGCCGGCGTCGCGGCGAGTGTCGGAGATCGGGATCAGATGCCTGGCCCGGGCTTCTCCGGTCAGATGCTCGATCTCGTGGAAGGGATAGGAGGCGCCGCCCGCCCCGCCCGGCGAGGTGCAGGCCAGGACCAGGCGTTCGATGCGGCCGGGATGCCGCAGGGCCAGCTCCTGGGCCACCATTCCGCCGAATGAGACGCCGACCACATGGGCCTGGTCCCAGCCGAGGTGGGCCATCAGCCCGGCGGCGTCATCGGCATAGTCGGCCATGCTGTAGGGCCGATCAGGCTTGTCGGACCGGCCGAGCCCGCGCTGGTCGTGGGAGACCAGGTCGAAAGCCTTGGCCAGCGGTCCGTCGAACTGGTTGGGCTTGTTGCGCAGGTCGCCCCCGGTGCCGGAGATGAACAGCAGGGGCGCACCCTCGCCGGCCCGTTCGAAATAGATATCAAGTCCGTTCACATGCACGGTCGGCATTCAATCGTCTCCCAGCGTCACGGCCTAGCCGTAGCGGAGCTTGGCCAGGGCGCCCGCCAGGTCCTTCAGCAGGTCGCCGGTCTTCAGGCCGGCCTTCCAGGTCTCGAAGGCCATGACGTTCTCGATGCGGGCGTCGACGAAGCTCATCGCCTCCTCCTTGCCGCCCGACAGCCGGATGGCGAGCGCCGAGGCCAGGATGCCCGCCAGGATCGCGCGCTTGGAATAGTGGTTCTCGTCGGTGGCCGTGTCGCCCGCCCAGCGCCACAGCTTGTCGGCGCTGTCCCACAGCAGCCGCGCGGCCAGCGGGAGGTGGAGCGGCAGGGACAAGTATCCCGCCCAGCGGCGCACGGCCGCCTCGTCCTGGGCCGCGGCGTCCAGCCGCGCCTCGACGGCGGCGCGGATCCTGGCGCGGATCTTCAGGCCGGCGGGGTCGGGCAGGGCGGCCAGGGCTGTGGAATCATGCCGTCTCGCCAGCAGGGCGGCGAGGTCCGCCGGTCCGTTCGGCAGCAGAAGTTCGGTCTCGGCCGCAGAAAGCCCGCAGGCCTGGCCCGCCGCGCGCACCGTCGGCCAGGTGAAGCCCCCGGTGGTGACTCGCGTGAGCGCTGCGTCCAGCACCTGTTGCTCAGTGGTTTCGGCCCAGCCGTCTTGGTTCGTCATGGCTTCTTTTAACCGGCCTTTTTGCGCCTGTCCGCCGTGGACATCGGCTGATCGTTCTGCTATCTGCCCGCGCTCAACTCGAAGGCCCGTAGCCATCGGGTTAAAAAGCTTTTGTCCGTTCGCCGCCGCCTGACCCCAGGATTGGCCGAGCGGGAACGGGTAATAGGAGAGAGACCTCTGGTTCAGATTTTCGTTCGCGACAATAACGTCGATCAGGCCCTCAAGGCGCTGAAGAAGAAGATGCAGCGCGAGGGCTCGTTCCGCGAGATGAAGCGGCACGTGCATTATGAGAAGCCGAGCGAGAAGCGCGCGCGCCAGAAGGCCGAGGCCGTTCGCCGCGCCCGCAAGCTGGCCCGCAAGCGCGCGCAGCGCGAAGGCCTGATCGCGGCGCCGAAGAAGCCCGTGCGGTAGGACTTCTTTCAAAGCCAAGCTTTAAAAGGCCGTGCGGGTTCCGTACGGCCTTTTTGCTGCCTGGAGCGCCGCCTTGGCGTGTAATGCGTTCACCGAACCGCGATGTTCGGTCGCGCGGCACGGGCCTTGCTGGAGTTTTGGGGTCCGCCCACCTATCTTGGGCAAGTGAGACACTTATCGAAGGCGCGACATGAATCTACGTAACCTCGCCATCTGGGGCGTCATCGTCGTCGTCCTGATCGGCCTGTACAGCATGATGACCGGCGGCAGCCAGGCGGCCGGCGCGGCGGGGCAGGTCTCCTATTCCCAGATGCTGGCCAAGGTGAACTCCGGCGAGGTGAAGTCCGCGACGATCCGCGGCACCGCGGTCGAGATCAAGGACGCCAGCGGAAAGTCCTTTACCGCCCTGACGCCGACCAACCAGGAAGAGCTGCTCAAGCGCCTGGAAGCCCAGGGCGCGGACATCAATGTGAAGTCCGCCGGCGGCGGCCTCATGGGCCTGCTGCTCAACAGCCTGCCGATCCTGCTGCTGATCGGGGTCTGGATCTTCTTCATGCGTCAGATGCAGGGCGGCGCCCGCGGCGCCATGGGCTTCGGAAAGTCCAAGGCCAAGATGATGACCGAGAACAAGAACCGGGTGACCTTCGACGACGTGGCCGGCGTCGACGAGGCCAAGGAAGAGCTGAGCGAGATCGTCGACTTCCTGAAGGACCCGCAGAAGTTCCAGCGCCTGGGCGGCAAGATTCCCAAGGGCGCCCTGATGGTCGGCCCCCCCGGCACCGGCAAGACCCTGCTGGGCCGCGCCGTCGCGGGCGAGGCCGGCGTGCCGTTCTTCTACATCTCCGGGTCCGACTTCGTGGAGATGTTCGTCGGCGTCGGCGCCAGCCGCGTGCGCGACATGTTCGAGCAGGCCAAGAAGAACAGCCCCTGCATCATCTTCATCGACGAGATCGACGCCGTGGGCCGCCATCGTGGCGCGGGCCTGGGCGGCGGCAACGACGAGCGTGAGCAGACCCTCAACCAGCTTCTGGTGGAGATGGACGGCTTCGACCCGTCGGAAGCCATCATCGTCATCGCCTCGACCAACCGTCCCGACGTCCTGGACCCGGCCCTGCTGCGTCCGGGCCGTTTCGACCGACAGGTGGTGGTGTCGAACCCCGACATCGGCGGGCGCGAGCGCATCCTGCGCGTCCACATGAAGAACGTGCCCCTGGCCGCCGACGTGGAGGTGAAGACCATCGCGCGCGGCACGCCGGGCTTCTCCGGCGCCGACCTGGCCAACCTCGTCAACGAAGCCGCCCTGATGGCCGCGCGCAAGAACCGCCGCATGGTCACCCAGCGCGATTTCGAGGACGCCAAGGATCGGGTCATGATGGGCGCCGAGCGCAAGTCCATGGCGATGACCGACGAGGAAAAGCGCCTCACCGCCTATCACGAAGGCGGCCACGCCCTGCTGGCCCTCAACGTCCCGGCCACCGACCCGGTCCACAAGGCCACGATCATCCCGCGCGGCCGCGCGCTCGGCATGGTCATGCAGCTGCCCGAGCGGGACCAGCTCTCCATGTCCTTCGAGCAGATGACCTCGCGCCTGACCATCCTGATGGGCGGCCGCATGGCCGAGGAGCTGATCTTCGGCAAGGACAAGATCACCTCCGGCGCCTCGTCCGACATCGACCAGGCCACGCGCCTGGCGCGCGCCATGGTCACAAAGTGGGGCTTCTCCGACAAGCTCGGCGTGGTCTCCTACGGCGAGAACCAGGACGAGGTCTTCCTTGGCCACTCGGTGTCGCGCACCCAGAACGTCTCGGAAGAAACCGCCCGGCTGATCGACCAGGAGGTCAAGGCCCTGGTCCAGAACGCGTTCGACGAGGCCCGCCGCATCCTGACGGAAAAGCTCGACGAACTGCACACCCTGGCCAAGGCCCTGCTGGAATACGAAACCCTCAGCGGCGACGAGATCATCAACGTGCTGAAGGGCGTCGCGCCGAACCGCGAGGACAGCGATATCAAGCGGCCTTCGGGTCCCTCGGTCTCGGTGCCGATCTCGCCGCGTCCCGAACCCGCCTAGGGCCAAGGGTCTCCACCATTCTCCACGCCCTCCCGATCCTGTATCGGGAGGGCGTTTTCATTTGGGCGAGGGCGCGATGGTGAAGGTCATGGGGGTGGTCAACCTCACCCCAGACAGCTTCTCCGACGGAGGCCGGTTCCTGGCGCCCTACGCGGCGCGTGCCCATGCCCGCGACCTGATCGCGCAAGGCGCCGACATCCTGGACCTCGGCGCGGAGTCCACCCGCCCCGGCGCCGCCCCCGTCTCCGCGGGCGACGAGATCGCCCGGCTGGTCCCGCTGATCGGGGCGATCCGCGCGGAGAGCGCCGTCGCCATTTCGGTGGACACGATGAAGCCCGAGGTGGCCCGCGCCGCCATGGCCGCCGGCGCCGACATCTGGAACGACGTCACGGCCCTGGGCTTTTCCGACGAGGCGCCGGCCGTCGCCGCCGAGCTCGGCTGCGGCGTTGTGCTGATGCATATGCAGGGCGAGCCCCGCACCATGCAGGCCGATCCACGCTACGACGACGTGGTGGCCGAGGTGGCCGCGTTCCTGAATGTCCGGGCCGAGGTCGCAATGGCGGCCGGGGTGGCGCGCGAGAAGATCTGGCTCGATCCCGGGATCGGCTTCGGCAAGCGGCTGGAGCACAATCTGGCCCTGCTTGCCCATATGGACGTCCTGGTCGCCCTGGGCTTCCCGGTGCTGCTGGGGGTAAGCCGCAAGCGCTTCATCGCCGCCCTTGATCCCGCAGCCCTTCCTGCCGATACGCGCCTGCCAGGTTCGCTCGCCGCGGCCCTGGCGGGGGTCCAGGCCGGCGCGGCGGTCGTGCGGGTGCATGACGTCGCAGAGACGGTTCAGGCCCTCAAGGTCTGGGAGGCGATCAACCGCGCCCGATGAAGGGCATCTTGGTGGCCATCACCGTCATGAACTGGACATTGGCGTCCAGCGGCAGGCCGGCCATGAACACCACCGCGTCGGCGACGGCCTTGACGTCCATCAGCGGCTCCGAGGCGAAGGTCCCATCGGCCTGGGGCACGCCCTTGGCCATGGCGCCGGTCATCTCGGTGGCGGCGTTGCCGATGTCGATCTGGCCGCAGGCGATGTCATAGGCGCGTCCGTCCAGCGAGGTCGACCGGGTGAGCCCGGTGATGGCGTGCTTGGTGGTCGTATAGGCCACCGAAAAGGGCCGCGGGACGTGGGCCGAGATCGAGCCGTTGTTGATGATCCGCCCGCCCATCGGCGTCTGGGCCTTCATCATCCGGAACGCGCCGCGGGTGCAGAGGAAGGCGCCGGTGAGGTTGACGTCGACCACCCGCTTCCAGTTCTCGAGCGAGAGGTCTTCCAGCCGCCCGCCCGCTGAGGCGCCGGCGTTGTTGAACAGCAGGTCCAGGCGCTTGTGACCGACGCTGATGGCCGCGAACAGATCGTGGACCTGGCTTTCGTCGGCGATGTCGGTCGGCACCACCAGGGCCCGGTCCGGCGCATGGGCGGCCGTGGCCACCAGCGCATCGGCCCGCCGTCCGGCCAGGACCACCTTCCAGCCGGCGTCCAGCAAGCCGTGCGCCGCAGCGCGACCAATGCCGGAGCCCGCGCCGGTGACGAGTGCGATCTTGTCTGTCATCCGGTCAAGCTAGCAGGGCGGGGTGCGACCACGCCATGAGAGAACGGCGGACGTCGCGCAAATCCCGATGCATTTCGCCGCCGGTCACGCTAGGTCCAGGCCATGTCCGAGAACAAAGGTCGCGTGCTGATCATAGCGGGTTCCGACTCCGGGGGCGGGGCGGGGATCCAGGCCGACATCAAGACGGTCACGGCGCTGGGCGGCTATGCGGCCACCGCGGTCACGGCGGTCACCGTGCAGAACACCCTGGGCGTCACCGGCGTCCATCCGATTCCGGCCGCGGTGGTCGAGGCCCAGGCCCGCGCCGTGCTGGACGATATCGGCGCCGACGCCATCAAGACCGGCATGCTGGGCGATGTGGCCATGGTCGAGACCGTGGCGCGCGTCCTCGACAGCGCCCGGACGCTTCCGGCGGTGATCGATCCGGTGATGGTCGCCAAGGGCGGAGCGAGCCTGTTGGCCGCCGAGGCGGTCGTGGCGGTCCGCACCTTGCTCATTCCCCGCGCGGCCCTGCTGACCCCAAATGCGCCGGAGGCCGAAGCCCTGAGCGGCCTGGCGGTGGCCACCACCGACGACCTCCGCCGGGCGGGCGAGGCCTTGCTGAAGCTGGGCGCCCGGGCCGTGCTGATGAAGGGCGGCCATGTGGCCGGCGCGACGGTGATCGACGTGCTGGTGACGCCGGACGGCGAGACGACCTTCGAGGGCGAGCGCCTGGAGACCCGCCACACCCACGGCACCGGCTGCACCCTGGCCTCGGCCTGCGCCACCGGCCTGGCCCAGGGGTTGAGCCTCACGGAGGCGGTGGCGCGGGCCTGGGCCTATGTGCACGAGGCCATGCGCCGTGCGCCGGGGTTCGGGGCGGGCCACGGCCCGCTGGACCACGGCTGGCCGCTGCGGGAGAAACGATGAGCCGGGACCTGACCGAGAGGCTGGAGGCCATCCTGCGCGCCGCGCCGAGCCTGATGCAGGTCATGGAGACGGCCCGGGAACTCGACCTACCGGACTGGCTGCTGTTCTCAGGGGCCATCTATCAGCGGGCCCTGAACCATCTCACCGGCCGCGACCCCGACTACGGGATCAAGGACTACGATCTGGGCTATTTCGATCCGGACGTCAGCTACGAGGCCGAGGACGTGGTCATCAAGCGAGTGGCGGCCGCCTTCGAACCGCGGCTGCGCGAGATGGTCGAGGTGCGCAATCAGGCCCGCGTTCACCTGTGGTTCGAAGGCAAGTTCGGCGAGCCCTATGCGCCGCTCGGCTCGAGCGCCGAGGCCCTGGGACGGTTCACCAGCGCGACCTTCGCCGTGGGCGCGCGGCTGCAGCGGGACGGGCGGATGACGATCGTCGCGCCCTTCGGCCTGGACGACATTTTCGCTCTGCGCCTGCGCCCCAATCCGACCCGAAGGACCAATGGATTCCTGCGTACGGCGCAGGCGGCCCAGGCCCGCTGGCCGGAACTCTCGATCGAGGCCTAGAGGTAGCCGGGCCCGCGGATCTCCATCCAGCTTTCTGGAGCGGTCAGCGGAACGAACCCGAACTGGGCGTAGAGCCCATGGGCGTCGCGGGTGGCCAGGTGCAGGCGGCGGAAGCCCTGCATGTCCGGATGATCCTTCAGATAGGCCATCATGACCTTGCCGAGGTTGGCGCCGCGATAGGCCTCGCCCACGAAGACGTCGCAGATCCAGCCGAAGGTCGCCCGGTCGGTGACCACGCGGGCCATGCCGGCCATGGTCCCGTCGGGGGCGTAGACGCCCACGACCAGGCTGTGGTCCAGCGACTTGTCGAACAGGTCCCGCGGGATGCCGGGCGCCCAGTAACTCTCGCCGGCGATCCAACCATGGGCGCGGTCACGGTCGAAGCGTGCGGCCTCGTCGCTCACGACGAAGCCATCGGCGGTGCGGGTCTCGTGGGGCATGGACGTTCTCTAGGCGGTGAGGGCGACGGGCGCGGGCGCCTCGGTCAGAGCCTGCTCGATCGCCGCGAACAGCTCCTTAGCCTCCACCGGCTTCATGACAAAGCCGCTCATCCCCGCGGCCATGCAGGCGGCCACCTCCTTGGGCGCCACCGAGGCCGTGAGCGCGATGACCGGCGTGGCCTGGTTGGGGCCCGGCTCCGCCCGCAGGCGCCGCACGGCCTCCATGCCGCCCATGCGGGGCATGTTGAGGTCCATGAGCACGAGGTCGAAGGGCTGGGTCGCCAGCTGTTCCAGGGCCTCGATTCCGTCCTGGGCCACGGCGAGCTCGTCGCAGGCGCCCTGCAGCATCAGGGTGAAGGCGCGGCGGTTGATCTCGTGGTCGTCAACGATCAACAGGCGCAGGCCCTCGCGATCCTGGGTCGCGTCCACCACGACGGACGGCGGCGCGGCGGCGGGCAGCCTGACCTGGAGATGGAAGGCCGATCCCTGGCCCGGCGCGCTCTCCACCGCCAGGTCGCCGCCCATCAGGCGGGAGAGTTCGCGGCTGATATTGAGGCCGAGGCCGGTTCCGCCATGGGTCCGCGCGACACTGTCGCTGGCCTGGCCGTAGGGGGTGAACAGGCGGTCAAGTTGATCGGCGTCCATTCCCGGGCCGGTGTCGATCACCGACAGGGTCGCCTGGCCGTCCGGGCCTGACGTGAACTTCAGGGTGACGGAACCGGCGTCGGTGAACTTCAGCGCGTTGGAGAACAGGTTGTTGAGCACCTGGCGCACGCGGGTCGGGTCACCCTCGACCCAGGCCGGGACCTGGCGCGCGCCCTCGACGCGGAAGCGCAGATCGCGGCGGCGGGCCTCGGGCGCCCAGAAGCGGACGGTCTCCAACATCAGACGGCGCAGGTCGAAGGGCGTGACCTCCACGCCCATCTTGCCGGCCTCGATCTTGGAAAGGTCGAGCAGGTCGTCCAGCAGGGTCCGCATCATCCGCGCCGAGGAGCCGATCAGATCCAGATTGGAGGCCCTGGCGCCGGCGGCTTCTGGCCGGCCCGCCTCAACGGCGCCGGCCAGGATGGCGCTGATGGGGGTGCGCAGCTCGTGGCTGACCATGGCGACGAAGGCGGACTTGGCGGCGTCGGCGGCCTCGGCCCTGGCGCGCGCCTCGCCCTCGGCGATGAGCGCGCGGGCGGCGGCGCGCCAGATCATGGCTGTGCAGGCGACGATCAGGACCGCGGAGATGGCGAGCGCCACGGCATGGCGGACTTCGGCCCCTATGGCGATCGCCGCGAAGGGCATTGCGGCCAGGAAGAAGGCGAAGGGCCAGGCGCTCGCCACGAAAGCCTGCAGTGATTTCTGGCTGGTCAGGGCGGTGTTGAGCAGGCCCCCGCACATCAGCGCGATGGCGCAGGCCAGGCCCCAGGCGCCGTCCATGACCGGACCCATGGCGCCATAGGCTCCAAAGACAATCGCGTTGGTGGACAGCAGGGCCAGGCTTGCGACGGTCGAGAGGTCGCCGCGGCGGAGGAGCAGATGCTCGACGAACTGGAGGCCCATATAAACGGCGAACCAGCCGAAGGCGAAGGCCCAGCCGACGGTGGTTCCGAAACCCGCCAGCATCGCCACGGCCACGCCGATGCGGAAGCGTGCCTGGGACCGCCTCGCGGCCAGGACCTCCATCAGGTCGGACGAGATGCGGACAGCGCCCATGCCTGGCCTTTGTCAGTCGAGTCACTTGGCATAACGCGTTACGTGCTAACCCCCCGTAAACCAGCGGTCCCCGAGCGCACGAAAAGGGGGACGGCCGTGAAGCCGTCCCCCTTCCGCTCTCCTCACCCGCGACGTCGCCGCCGCAGGGCGCTTGAGGCTTTAGCGGCGCTGGCCGTAGCCGTCGCGGTAGCGCTCATCGTCCCGCCGTTCCCAGCGGATCCGCGCGGCCAGGGTGTTGAAGCGACGGTCCAGGTCGGTGCGTTCCCAGGCCGACAGCCCGTTGACCCGATAGCGGGCCTCGAGCCGCGCGATGACCTGGAAGTCGGCCCGCAGGCGATAGGCCTCGCGAGTGGTGATCTTCCCGCTACGCACGCCTTGATCGATCCGGCGATCGAGCTGCGCCTGGCGCTGGTTGATGTTCATCCAGCGGCCCTGGCCGTCACGCCAGTTGTTGTTATCCCAGCGGCCATTGTCGTCGTTGTCCCAACGACCATTGTTGTCGTTGTCCCAACGACCATTGCCGTTATCCCGGCGGTCCTGGCTGTCGTTGCGATCATAGCGGATGCGGTTCGACAGGGCGTCGAACCGGCGATCCAGATCCTCGCGTTCCCAGGCCGACAGGCCGTCGACGCGATAGCGGGCTTCCAGGCGGGCCACGTCGTTGAACGCGCTGCGCAGCTCGACTGCCTCGCTGCGGGTCAGGTCGCCCGAGCGGACGCCGGCGTCGATGCGGGCGTCGAGGGTGGCCTGGCGTTCATTGATCGAGCTCCAGGCCTGGGCCGAGGCCGTGCCGGCCGACAGGGCGAGCACCGAGGCGGCGGCGGCGGCGAATAGGGTCAGGGTCTTGTTTTTCATGGTGATCTCCTAAGTCGTTCCTCCGGCGTCGCCCCCCGCCGGCATGGCGAGGGAAACGAGCCGAAGGATGATTGGTTCAGCGGCGGCCGGGCCGCTTAACGGCGCTCGCCGTAGCCGTAGCCGTA
Organism: Phenylobacterium sp. LH3H17; assembly: GCF_024298925.1. Taxonomy (NCBI): domain Bacteria; kingdom Pseudomonadati; phylum Pseudomonadota; class Alphaproteobacteria; order Caulobacterales; family Caulobacteraceae; genus Phenylobacterium; species Phenylobacterium sp. LH3H17. The sequence goes on from NZ_CP101283.1 coordinate 464,592, forward strand.
CTCATTGCGCTCTTGGCGCAGGCGGTGCTCGATCGAGGCGTAGCGCTGTTCGATGGCGCGGCGTTCGGCGGTCGTGTAGCCGTTGCGGCGATAGCGGTCGGCCAGGTTCTCAACCGCCTGCACATAGCCCCTCAGGCGCGCGGCTTCCTGGTAACTGAGGTCCCCACGGCGCTCGGCCCTTTCGATGCGCCATTGCAGGCGATCGGCGCGGTCGTTGCGCTCGTAGCGATTTCCGCGATCGTAGCGGTCGCCGCCATCGTAGCGATTTCCGCGATCATAGCGGTCGCCGCCATCGTAGCCGCGTTCGTAAGTGCGCTCATAGGTGCGATGGCCGTCATAGGATTGGGCGGCGGCCGGGACGGCGGCGGCGGTCAAGGCGGCGGCCGCTGTCAGGGAGAGCAGGATCTTCTTCATTGGGTCCTCCTTGGACGTCGACGCCGCCTGGTGAGGCGACGTTGAGCCCTAGATGACCCCATCCCAGGTGAAACGGACCTGAGGCGGTCGTTGTCTGACGTTCAGATGGACGTGGGCGCCAGATGAGCGGCTAGGCGGCGGTGGCCGAAGCCTGCGACGCGCCGACGGTGGCCGCTTCGCTCAGCGCGCGGCTGATGGCGTCGTACAGCTTGGAGATCTCGATCGGCTTGGCCACGTGGCCGTCCATGCCGGCCGCGAGATATTCCTCGACCTGGTGGGAGAGGGCGTTGGCCGTGAGCGCCACGATGGGCGTACGCGGGCGGCCGCGCTCGGCCTCGGCGGCGCGAATGGCGCGGGCCGAGTCGATGCCGTCCATCACCGGCATCTGGATATCCATCAGGATCAGGTCGTAGGCCCCATCGCGCCAGGCCTCGAAGGCCAGCTTGCCGTCGGCGACGATGTCGATCTCGATGCCAAGCGAGCCCATGACCGCGGCCAGCACCTGCTGATTGGTCGGGTTGTCCTCGGCGGCCAGCAGGCGCAGGGCGCCTTCGTCGGCGCCCTCGGCGGCGGCCTGGACAGCGACGATCGAAGGGGCCGCCACCTCGCCGCGTTCCAGCGGCAGCTCGACGATGAAGACCGAACCCTGGCCTTCTCGGCTCTCCACCGAGATCACCCCTCCCATCATCTGGGTCAGCTCGCGGCAGATGGCCAGGCCGAGGCCCGTGCCGCCGAACCGGCGGGTGGCCGAGTTGTCGGCCTGGGTGAACTTCTCGAACAGGGCGGCCTGCTTCTCGGCGGCGATGCCGACGCCTGTGTCGCGGACGGTCAGGCGCAGGTCGCCGCTGTCGGGGGCCACGTCGAAGGTCGCGCTGACCTCGCCCTGCAGGGTGAATTTCACGGCGTTGGAGAGCAGGTTGCCCACCACCTGGCGGATGCGGTCGGCGTCGCCGCGCCAGGCGCCGCGGGCCGCCTCGGCCACTTCGACCTTGAACGACAGCCCCTTGCGTTCCGCGACCACGGCGAAGCTCTCGCGAGTGGGGGCGAGCGCGGTCTCCAGGTCGAAGTCGTCGACCAGCAGGGTCAGCTTGCCGGCCTCGATCTTGGAGAGGTCCAGCACGTCGTTCAGCACGGCCAGCAGCAGGCCGCCCGACTGGCGGATCACGTCCAGGCGTTCGCGTTGCACGTGGGTCAGGTCGCCCATGGACATGACCTCGGCCATGGCCAGGACGCCGTTCAGCGGCGTGCGGATCTCGTGGCTCATATTGGCCAGGAACTGGGATTTCAGCACATTGGCGGCGTTGGCGGCGTCGCGGGCCTCGACCAGCTCGCGCAGGGTGCGCTGCAGGGCCTGCTCGCGTTCATCGAGTTTCGCCAAAAGGTGGTTGAAGCTGTCGGTCAGGCTGCGGAACAGGGCGTCGTCCGCCGCAACCTCGACGGGCGCGAAGCTGCCGCTTCCGGCGACCTCGTGCATGGCTTCCGACAGTTTCTGGACCGGCGCGATCACGCGAGAGGCGAGTCCGCGCGCCAGGAACAGCGCCACGCCGACGCCACCGAAGAACAGCGCGCCGGTCAGGGCGATGAATTGCGGGAGCAGGGCGGTGAGGCGCGGCGTCTCCGCCGTCATCACCAGTTCTCCCACCTGGGCGCCGCCAGCGCGGACCGGCGTGCGGAGAATTTCGGTCTCCAGGGCGTCGGTTCCGCCGGCGCGGGCGAAGGTCGCCACCTTCCGACCCTGGCTGTCGAACAGCTGGGCGCCGATCACCCGATCGGCCTTGGCGAGGGCCGAGATGGAGGCTGCGGCGGCGTCCGTATCCCGTTCCGAGAGCGCCTGTCCGGCCGCGCTGGCGGTGATCTCCGACAGCGCCACATGGCTCTGATGGGTCTGCTCGCGGGCCACCGCCCACTGCTGCAGCATGAAGGTCAGGCAGGCGGCGACCAGCACAACCACGGTGGTGATCAGGGCCACGCCGGCCACGCGCGCATGGAAGGTCGCGTGGTGGGCCGTGCCGGTCTTGCGAGGCTGGTCGGTCATGGCGCTCGGCGTTCCATCGAGCGCTTTACCTAGTCGATTTCCCCTAACGGTTTGCTTCCACGGTCCCGCTCGGACCTCGCCCATCAGGGGAATTCGACGGAATCTGTTGCCTTTCCGACACAGTCACAACCGTTGCGCGCAGTTGTCGCGGGAAATCATAGTTAACCGAACGTGAATCTATTAGACGCCCCTTAACCTCTGGTTTACCTTAGCTTCCGGTAAGTTAATTCCTCGGAGGGGTTTCCCATGGAAAAGGCGTTTGTCGCACAGCGTGTCGCGACCAAATTGTTCTCGACGGAAGCGGCGGTCGATCAGGCCATGGTTGAAGCCGCCGAGCTGATGGCGGACCTCCTGAAGGCCCGCCAGGACGTTAAGGTGTCGATGGTGTTCGCCGACGACGTGCAAGTGAAGCTGATGGCGGCCGTCAAGGCGCTCAGCGAAGCCCGCACCGCGATGGTGGGCGTGCACAACGAACTGGCCGAAGCTCAGCTTCGCCTGGGCGTGCGGACCAAGATGAACGGCTACGAAAAGCCGCCCATGGCCCTCGCCGTTCAAAAGACCCTGATGCGCGAAGTCGGCTAACCCCCGACTTGGTTGCAATAGTTTAACTGGTGTTGCGCCCCTAATCTCGGTTAGGGGCGCAATGCATGTCGGACGTAGCTATCCATCTGCTCTTCTGGGCCCTCTTCCTGGTCCTGATGTTGAGCGCCTGCGGCTTCGCTCTTTGGAAGGGCGGCCCCGCCGAGCGCCTTGGCGCTGCGCTGATCCTGGGCTTCGCCCTGCTCTGGGAATTCGGCCGTCTCCTGCCTCCGAGCTTCAGCAGTTTCATGCCCATCGCCCAGCTGATAGGCGACGGCCTGACCGCGGTCGGGCTTCTGGCCATCGCGGTGCGCTACGCCAGCCTCTGGCTGGGCGGCGCCCTGATGTTCCAGGCGGCTCAGTTCAGCCTGCACTCGTTCTATCTGGTGACCGACCGCGAGGTGGATTCGCTCCATCGCCTGATCAACAACATCAATCTCTACGCCATCCTGATCTGTCTGACGGCCGGGGCGATCGTTTCCTGGCGCGCGCGGGTCAAGGCTGCGTCGAAGGCCGCCGCGGCGGCATAGGTCCGCGCCGCTCCAGGGTCGCCAGCGCCACCCCGGCCAGGATCAGGCCCAGGGCCGCGAACGCCATCCAGCTCGGCCGCTCGCCCAGGAAGGTCACCCCGACCGCGGTCGCCCAAAGCGGCGCCAGATAGATCGACAGCGACACGAACAGCGGGCCGCGCCGCTGGATCAGGAACACCCAGCCGATGGTGGCGAGGCCCGCGGGGAAGACGCCCTGGGCGATCACCGCGACCAGGGCCGGAAGCGGTGGCCAGGCGGGCAGGGGCGCCGTGAACACGGCCGCCGCCGTGGCGTAGGCCGCCCCCCAAAGCGACATCATCAGGGCGCCGGCGGTCGCCGCCACGGCCGGCGCGTGCTTGGTCACCACGTTGGCGACGGCATAGAGCGCCGCGGCCCCCAGGGCGGCCATCATGGCCATGGCCTCCATGGTCAGGCCGCCCATCAGCTTGGGCGCCAGCAGCACGGCCAAGCCCACGAAGCCCAGCCCGACCCCGGCGCTGCGCTGCAGGGTCAGCCGGTCGCCGGCCACGAAGACATGCGCCAGGGCGGCGGTGAAGATCGGCGAGGCCCCGTTGCACATGGCGTTGACCGCCGAGGGCAGGCTCTGGGCCGCATAGGCGAACAGCACGAAGGGCGCGGCCATGCCGACCAGGCCGACCACCGCGTAGAACCGCCAGGCCGGGTCGCCGGGCGGCGGCAACTTCTGGCGTTGGATGGCCAGGACCAGGCCCAAGGTCGCCACCGCGATCCATAGTCGCAGGGCCGCGTTCCAGACCGGCGAGATGTACTCCACGGCGACCTTCAAGGCGGCGAAGGCCGAGCCCCAGGCGATCACCAGGAAGGCCATCACCAGCCAGTCGATCGGTTGCGGGCGGCTCGTCATCAGACCTTGAGATCACGGGTCGCTCCGCGCACCAAGCGGTCGCGTCATCAGTTCCGCTCACATCGGGTTTCGAAAACTTTCGCTTGATCCGGGGCGGAAACCAGGGTTTCTCCGCGGCGGGCCACGCCCCCCCAACGGGGCGCTGCTCATCTGTAAGGATGGGAGACATCGCTATGACGACCCTCGCCACGCCGGCAATGCGCCCGGCTCGCCCCGAGTTTTCTTCCGGGCCCTGCGCCAAGCGCCCCGGCTGGAATCCCCAAAATCTCCAGAACGCCGTCCTCGGCCGATCGCACAGGTCGAAGCTGGGCAAGGCGCGCCTGCAAGAGGCGATCGACCGCACCCGCCAGGTGCTGGAGGTTCCGGAGGACTACCTGATCGGCATCGTGGCCGGCTCCGACACCGGCGCCGTCGAGATGGCGATGTGGTCGATGCTGGGTCCCAAGCCGGTCCAGTTGCTGGCCTTCGAAAGCTTCGGCAAGGACTGGGTCACCGACGTGACCAAGCAGCTCAAGCTGCCCGCCGAGGTGCTGGACGCCCCCTATGGGGAACTGCCGGACCTCTCCAAGGTCCGTAAGGACGCCGACCTGGTCTTCACCTGGAACGGCACGACTTCCGGGGTCCGCGTCCCCAACGCCGACTTCATCGCCGCCGACCGTGAAGGCATCGTGATCTGCGACGCCACCAGCGCCGCCTTCGCCCAGGATCTCGACTGGGCCAAGCTGGATGTGGTGACCTTCTCCTGGCAGAAGGCGCTGGGCGGGGAGGGCGCGCACGGCGTGCTGATCCTCTCGCCGCGCGCCGTCGAGCGCCTCGAGAGCTACACCCCGGCCTGGCCGATGCCGAAGCTCTTCCGGATGACCAAGGCCGGCAAGCTGTCGCGCGAGATCTTCGAGGGCGCCACGATCAACACGCCCTCCATGCTTTGCGTGGAAGACGCCATCGACGCGCTCAAGTGGGGCGCCTCCATCGGCGGCCTGGCCGAGATGCAGCGCCGGGCCGACGCCAACCTCGCCGCCCTGGCCGAGTGGGTGGAACGCACCGGCTGGGTTGAGTTCCTCGCCGCCGATCCGGCGACGCGGTCCAACACCTCGGTCTGCCTCAAGGTGGTCGACCCCCGCATCACTGCGCTCTCCGACGAGGCCCAGGCCGACTTCGCCAAGAAGCTGGCCTCCATCCTCGAGAAGGAAGGCGCGGCCCTGGACATCGGCGGCTATCGCGACGCCCCGGCCGGTCTTCGGATCTGGTGCGGCGCCACGGTGGAAACCTCCGACATCGAGGCCCTGACCCCCTGGCTCGACTGGGCCTTCGCCTCGACCCTCGAAGCGCTCCAGACCGCCTAAGCCCTAAACCCCCTCAGTCGCTTCGCGACAGCTCCCCCAGAGGGGGAGCATCCGGGCCCAAGATCCTCCCCCACTGGGGGAGGGGGACCGCGAAGCGGTGGAGGGGGCCTTCACAGATATCTCCGTAAGGACACCGCCCCATGCCCCGCGTACTGATCGCCGACAAACTCAGCCCCGCCGCCATCGAGATCTTCAAGCAGCGCGGCGTCGACGCCGATGTGAAGACCGGCCTCACCAAGGACGAACTGCTCAAGATCATCGGCGACTATGACGGCCTGGCGGTCCGCTCGGCCACCAAGGCCGACAAGGACGTCATCGCCGCCGCCGGAAACCTCAAGGTCATCGGCCGCGCCGGCATCGGCGTGGACAATGTCGACATCCCCGCGGCGACTTCCAAGGGGATCGTGGTGATGAACACGCCCTTCGGCAACTCGATCACCACCGCCGAGCACGCCATCGCCATGATGTTCGCGCTCGCCCGGCAGCTCCCCGCCGCCGACGTCTCCACCCAGGCCGGCAAGTGGGAGAAGAACCGCTTCATGGGCGTGGAGCTCTACGCCAAGACCCTGGGCCTGATCGGGGCGGGCAATATCGGCGGCATCGTTGCCGACCGCGCCAACGGCCTGAAGATGAAGGTGGTGGCCTACGACCCGTTCCTGTCGGCCGAGCGCGCCGTGGAGATGGGCGTGGAGAAGGTCGAGCTGGAAGACCTGCTGGCCCGCGCCGACGTCATCACCCTGCACACCCCGCTCACCGACAAGACCCGCAACATCCTGTCGGCCGAGAACCTGGCCAAGACCAAGAAGGGTGTTCTCATCGTCAACTGCGCCCGCGGCGGCCTGGTGGACGAGGCGGCCCTGCGCAAAGGCCTGGACGATGGCCACATCGGCGGAGCGGCCTTCGACGTCTTCGTCGAGGAGCCGGCCAAGGAAAACGTCCTGTTCGGGGCGGAGAACTTCATCGCCACCCCGCACCTGGGCGCCTCGACCATGGAGGCCCAGGAGAACGTGGCCCTGCAGGTCGCCGAGCAGATGAGCGATTACCTGCTCACCGGCGCGGTCTCCAACGCGCTGAACAGCCCCTCGGTCACCGCCGACGAGGCCCCGAAGCTGAAGCCCTTCATCGCGCTCGCCGAACGCCTGGGCGCCTTCGCCGGCCAGATGGTCGACGTCGAGGTCAAGGCCGTGGACATCGCCTATGAGGGCGAGGTCGCCAACCTCAACACCCGGCCGCTCACCGCCGCGGCCCTGGCCGGCGTGCTGCGCCCGATGCTCGAGGACGTGAACATGGTCTCGGCCCCGGCCGTGGCCAAGGAGCGCGGCATCACCGTCTCGGAGAGCAAGCAGGACGACAGCCCCATCTATGAGAGCCTGGTGCGGATCACCGTCACCACGTCGCTGGGCAAGCGCTCCTTCGCCGGGTCGGTCATGGCCGGGACCCCGCGCATCATCGAGGTCAAGGGCATGGACCTGGACGCGCCGTTCGGCACGACCATGCTCTATGTGAACAACCTGGATAAGCCGGGCTTCATCGGCGCCCTGGGGGCCCTGCTGGCCGACGCGGGGGTCAACATCGCCACCTTCAACCTGGGCCGGGTCTCGGCCGGCGAGGACGCCATCGCCCTGGTCGGGGTCGACCAGGATCCCACCGATGGCCTGATCGCCAAGATCCGCGCCCTGCCCCACGTCAAGGAAGCCCGCACCCTGCGGTTCTGAATGCGCTCGTCCCTCCTCCTTGTGAGGAGGGACCTAGCCTCCCGACAGCGCCCCGAAGATCAGCACCTCGTCGCCCTCGCCCACCGGCGCGCGGACGTCCTGGGCGCGGTCGCCGTTGCGGAAGATGCGCATGTGGCGGCGGATGCGGTCTTGCTCGTCGACCACGCGGAACTTCAGTCCCGGAAACCGTCGGTCCAGGTCGTCCAGCACCGCCTCGATGCTTGCCCCGGCCGCCGTCAGCCGGCTGGCCCCGCCGGTGTAGGAGGTGAGCTGGGAGGGGATGAAGACCGCGATCATGGCAGGGGCGCGGCGCTCACCGAGTAGATCTCGGGCAGGTGGGCGGCGATCGGCCGCCAAGCCTCGCCCTCATCGTCGCTCATCCAGAGCTCGCCGCCGGTGGTCCCCAGATAGAGCCCCACCGAGGTGTCCCGATCGGCGCAGAAGGCCTGGCGCTTGACCGTGAACCAGGCCTGTTCGACAGGGAATCCCCGGTCCTGGCGCTCCCAGCTCGCGCCCGCGTCACGGGTCCGGTAGACCGCCGGCTTTCCGCCTGGACTGGTGCGCGGCCAGACCTCGGTGCCGTCCATGGGGAAGACCCAGGCGGTGTCGGCGGCGCGCGGGTGGGGGACGATGGTGAAGCCGATGTCGCCGATCTCCTTGGGCATGGCCTCGCCGATCCGGTCCCAGCGCTCGGCCGGCCGGTCCAGCCGATAGACGCCGCAATGGTTCTGCTGCCAGAGGCGGTCGGGCATGGTGGGCGCCAGGGCGATGTAGTGCGCGTCCTGGCCATATTCCGGATAGGGGTCGGGCATGAAGCTGGCCTCCACCCCCTGGTTCAGCGGCGCCCAGCCGGCGCCCTGGTCATGGCTCTCGAACACCCCGGCGGTGGAGGTGGCGATATACATGTGGCGCGGGTCGCGCGGATCGATCTGGATCTGGTTGAGCAGCGCCCCGTCCGGCGTGCCGCCGTCTTCCGGGCACCACTTCCAGTACATGGGATGGTTGTTGAAGCCGGCCACTCCGTCCCAGGTCGCTCCTCCGTCGGCGCTGCGGAACAGGCCGGGGGGCGAGGTCCCCGCCCACCAGACGCCGGGCTCGCTGGCATGGCCCGGCTCCAGCCAGAAGCTGTGGTTCACCGACCGCGCGGGGCCTTGGCCCTCCTCGACCTTCGGGAAGGCCGGCGGACGCTCGGCCTCGGTCCAGGTGGCCCCGCCGTCGATCGAGCGGAAGATGGTCGGGCCCAGGTGGCCGGTGGAGGCGGCCATGAGCAGGGTCTTCCCGTCGCGCGGGTCGAGCACCAGGTGGTTGACGATGTGGCCGAGGAAGATCGGTCCCTGGACGCTCCAGGTCCGGCGCGCATCGTCGCTGCGATAGATCCAGGCGCCCTTGCGGGTGCCCACGAGAAGCTGGGTGGCGGCCATGGCGTGCCCTTTCTTCCAGACCCCGCAGGATTCGTCCGGTCGCGAGCGGGGTCAAGAGAGCTGACTCCACCGTAAGGCGCTTGACTCTTTTGAGTCCAAAACTAGAACAAAATAAGAACAGGAGAACAGAAAGCCATGTCCGGTTTTCGCGAGGCGCGACTTGCCGCGCTCAAGGCGAAGATCGCCGCCCTCGAGGCGGGCGGACGGGCGGACTCTGAGTCCCTGCCGTTCGGCGATCCCCGGCTGGACGGCTGTTTCCTGGGCCAGGGCCTGCCCCTGGGCCAATGGCACGAATTCACCGGGGCGGGGATGGAGGTCGAGACCGGGGCCTCCCCCGCCGCCTTCGCCGCGCTCGTCGCCGCGCCCCTGGCCCGGCGGGGCGAGGCGGTCTGGGTGCTGCGGCGCGACGACCTGTTCGCTCCGGGCCTGTCGGGGCTGGGCTTTCCGGCGCAGCGGCTGATCCAGGTCTGCGCCCGCGACGAGGCCGAGGCCCTAGCCGTGGCCGAGGATGCGCTAGCCACCGCCGGCGTCACCGCGGTCTTCGCCGAGGTGGAGGCCGTGGATCTCACCGCCGGGCGGCGGCTGCAACTGGCCTGCGAGAAGCACGGCGCCACCGGGTTCGTGATCCGCCGCCGACCCTATGGGGGCTTAGGCAGGCAGAGCGCCAGCGGCTCGGCGGCGGCCACCCGCTGGAAGATCGCGCCCGCGGCCAGCGAGCCCGCGCCCGGCGAGTTCGGCCTGGGTCCTCCGCGCTGGCGGGTCGAGCTGGAACGGTGCCGGGGCGGGCGGCCCGGCGGCTGGCTGATGGAGGCGCAAGCCGCTTTTACCTGGGAGGCCCAAGATGGCCCGCATCCTCTGCGCCTGGTCGCCGAACTGGGCGATCGCCAACTGGCGCCGGCGCAATCCGTCCGACTCTCGGCCTAGCCCGTTCGGATTGATCGAGACCGTGAAGGCCGTGCGGCGGCTGTCGGCGGTGGACAAGGCCGCCGCGGCCGCGGGCCTGTTCCCCGGCCAGAAAGCCACCGACGCCGCGGCCCTGGTTCCCGACCTGGTCACCGCGGAGGCGGAACCCGAGGCCGACGCCGCGGCGCTCACCGCCCTGGTCGACTGGTCGGTTCGGTTTTCCCACGCGGTGGCGGCCGCTCCGCCCGACGGCCTGTTCCTGGACATCACCGGGGTCGACCACCTTTGGGGCGGCGAGGCCGAGTTGGTCTCCGATTTCCGCGCCCGCCTGGCCCGCAACGGCCTTTTTTTCCGCTGCGCCGTGGCCGACACCCCCGGCGCGGCCTGGGCGCTCGCCCACCATGGGAAGGGCGCGGAGATCATCGCGCCGCCGGGCGGCCAGGCCGACCTGCTGGCCTATCTGCCCCCCGCGGCCTTGCGCCTCCCGCCCGAGGCCGCCGCCCAGATCGAGCGGCTGGGTCTGCGCTACCTGTTCCAGATCATCGGCCTGCCGCGCGCCCCCTTCGCCCGCCGGTTCGGCAAACAGGCCCTGCTGCGGCTGGACCAGGCCATGGGCCGGGCCGAGGAGGCGCTGACCTTCCGCCGCCCGCCCAATCCGTGGTTCGCGCGGCTGGCCTTCTTCGAACCGATCAGCGTGCTGGAGGACCTGGCAAGGGTGAGCCGCGACGTGGCCGCCAAGCTCTGCGCGCGGCTGGAGCTGGAAAGTCGGGGGGCCAAGCGGTTCGAGCTCACCTTTCACCGGTTGGACGGCAAGGCCTATCCGCTGACCATCGGCCTCTCCATCCCCGGCCGCGATCCGGCGCGGATCGCCAAGCTGTTCGCGCCCAAGCTGGAGACCGTCGATCCCGGCTTCGGGATCGAGGTGGTGACGATCACCGCCGAGGCGGTGGAGGTGCTGTCCGGTCGTCAGGCGCGGCTGGACGCCACCCGCGAGGCGGCGCTGGAGGAGGGCCTGGCGCCCCTGGTGGACCGGCTGGCCAACCGCCTGGGCGAGGACCGGGTCTGGAAGAGCGCCCCGGTGCAGAGCCACGTCCCCGAGCAGAGCGCGCGGCCCGGCGCGCCGCTTGGCCCCAGCCAGGGCTGGAACCCGGAGACCCCGCGGCCCTTGCGCCTCTTTCGCCGTCCAGAGCCCCTGGACCTGGTCCTGGCGCTCACCCCCGACGACCCGCCCCGCCAGTTCCAGTGGCGCAAGCAGACCCACCGCGTGCGCTTCGCCGAAGGGCCCGAGCGCATCGGCGCCGAATGGTGGCGCGGCGAGATCGACGAGGTCCGCACCGACCATGTCCGCGACTATTACCGGGTGGAGGACCAGGAAGGCGCGCGCTTCTGGCTCTATCGCGAGGGGCTCTATTCCGAAGACCAACCCGCCAGGTGGTGGCTGCACGGACTGTTCGGATGAATGAGGAGAGACCATGAAACCCAAGATCAGCCTGATCACCCTGGCCGTCACCGACATGCCCCGTTCGATCGCCTTCTACCGGGATGGCCTGGGCTTCCCGATTCACAACTTCAAGGAAGGCGAGGACTTCGCCATGTTCCGGCTGGAGGGGACCTGGCTCGCCCTGTTCCCCTGGCGGGAGATGGCCAAGGAGGTGGACGTACCCGCCGCGCCGCCCAGCTTCGGCGGCGTCATGCTGTCCCACAACGCCCCCAGCAAAGCCGCGGTCGACCAGGTCTACGCCCAGGCCCTGGCGGCCGGCGCCGTCGCCACCGTGCCTCCGAAGGACGTCTCCTGGGGCGGCTATTCCGGCTATTTCGCCGATCCGGACGGCCACTATTGGGAAGTGGCCTGGAACCCCTTCACCGACCTTACCTGACATCATGACCCGCTACGCCGAGCTCCAGGCCACGACGAACTTCTCGTTCCTGCGCGGGGCGTCGCATCCGGACGAGCTGGTCTTCACCGCCGCCTGCCTGGGCATGGAGGCCATCGGGATCGTCGACCGCAACTCCCTGGCGGGGGTGGTCCGGGCCTGGTCGGAGATGCGGCGGTTGGGCAAGGGCGGAACCAGGGTCCGCGCCCTGACCGGCTGTCGTCTGGACTTCACCGACGGCACGCCGTCCCTGCTCTGCTACCCCTCCGACCGCGAGGCCTATGGCCGCCTGACCCGCCTGCTCACCGTCGGCCAGCGCCGTTCGGAGAAGGGCGAGTGCGAGCTGCACTGGGAGGATTTCGCCCAGCACTCCGAGGGCCAGCTCGTCCTGATCGTTCCCCCCGCCCGCCTGGACGAGGCCTTCGAGCACGAGCTGAAACGGATCGCCGGAGAGCTGCGCGGCGATGTCTGGCTGACCGCCTCGCGGCCCTATGGCGCCCGCGACCTGCACCGGCTGTCGAAGCTGGCCGCGCTGGCCGAGCTTGCGGGCGCCCCGATGGTCGCCACCAACGACGTGCTCTACCACGCCGCCGAACGCCGCCCGCTGCAGGACGTGGTCACCTGCATCCGCGAGACCTGCACCATCCACGACGCAGGCCTGAAGTTGGAGGCCAACGCCGAGCGGCACCTGAAGTCCCCCGTCGAGATGGCCCGCCTCTTCGCCCGCTTCCCCGGCGCGGTGGAGCGCAGCCTGGAGATCGTCGATCGGATCGGCTTCGATCTCTCCCAGCTCAAATACGAATATCCCGACGAGCCGGTGCCGCGGGGCAAGACCGCCATCCAGCACCTGCGCGACCTGGCCTGGGAGGGCGCCAAGACCCGCTTCGACAAGGGCATGGGGGAGAGGGAGCGCCGGACCATCCAGCATGAGCTGGACCTGATCGAGAAGCTCGATTTCGCCAACTACTTCCTCACCGTCCACGACATCGTCGCCTGGGCGCGCGAACAGGGGATCCTCTGCCAGGGCCGGGGCTCGGCGGCCAATTCCTGCGTCTGCTTCTGCCTGGGCGTGACGGCGGTCGACCCGACGAAGGAAGACCAGGACCTGCTGTTCTCCCGCTTCATCTCCGAGAAGCGCGGTGAGCCCCCCGACATCGACGTGGATTTCGAGCACGAGCGGCGCGAGGAGGTGATGCAGTACGTCTATCGCCGCTATGGCCGCCACCGCGCCGCCATCGTGGCCACGGTCATCCACTACCGCCCGCGCATGGCCATCCGCCAGGTGGGCAAGGCCCTGGGCCTGACCGAGGACGTCACCGCCGCGCTCGCCGGGACCATCTGGGGCAGCTGGGGCGAGGAGGTGCCCGACGGCCATGTGCGCCAGGCGGGGCTCGATCCGACCAATCCCGAGGTCCGCAGGGCGGTGAGCCTGGCGACCCAGCTGCTCAAGTTCCCCCGCCACCTGTCGCAGCACGTGGGCGGCTATGTCCTGACCAAGCGGCGGCTGGACGAGACCGTCCCGATCGGCAACGCCGCCATGGACGACCGCACCTTCATCGAATGGGACAAGGACGACATCGACGCGCTGGGCCTGATGAAGGTCGATGTCCTGGCGCTGGGCATGCTGACGGCGCTGAAGCGGGGGTTCGAGATGATCCCCGAGGACGACCCCACGGTGGGGCGGAAGATCACCGACATCTCCCACATCCCCCAGGAGGTCCCGGAGGTCTACGACATGCTCTGCAAGGCCGACTCGGTGGGCGTCTTCCAGGTGGAAAGCCGCGCCCAGATGTCGATGCTGCCCCGGCTGAAGCCCCGCAAGTTCTATGACCTGGTGGTCGAGGTGGCGATCGTCCGGCCGGGCCCGATCCAGGGCGACATGGTCCACCCCTATCTGAAGCGCCGCAACGACCCGAGCCTGATCGACTATCCGCGCCCGGCCCCGCCGCATCCCCAGGACGAGCTCAAGGCCATATTGGGCAAGACCCACGGCGTGCCGCTGTTCCAGGAACAGGCCATGCGGATCGCCATCGAGGCGGCCAAGTTCTCGGACGACGACGCCGACGGCCTGCGCCGCTCCATGGCCACCTTCCGCCACCACGGCAATGTCGGGGAGTACGAGGCGAAGTTCATCAACGGCATGGAGTCCCGCGGCTACGATCCGGAGTTCGTCCGCCGCTGCTTCAAGCAGATCGAGGGCTTCGGCTCCTACGGTTTCCCGGAGAGCCACGCGATCAGCTTCGCCCTCCTGGTCTACGCCTCGGCCTGGATGAAGTGGCGCTGGCCCGACGCCTTCTGCGCCGCCCTGCTGAACAGCCAGCCCATGGGCTTCTACCAGCCGGCCCAACTGGTCCGCGACGCGCGCGAGCATGGGGTGGAGATACGCTCCCCCGACGTGCTGGAGAGCGACTGGGACTGCACCCTGGAGCCGGCGACCGTGCCAGGCAGGCTGCGCGCCGTGCGGCTGGGCCTGCGCCAGGTGAAGGGGCTCAACAAGGAGGAGGCCGAAGGCCTGATCGCCGCGCGCCAGGCCGGGGTGCGCACCCTCGACGGCTTCGCCGTGCGGGCCGGGCTCTCGCGGCGGTCGCTGGAGCTGCTGGCGGAGGCCGACGCCTTCGCAGGTCTCGGGCTCTCGCGCCGCCAGGCCCTGTGGGCGGTGAAGGGCCTGGCCGACGAGACCGGCAGCCTGAAAAACGCGCCCCTGCTGGCCGCCATGGGGGTGAAGGAGCGCCAGGTGGAGCTGCCCCTGATGCACCTGCCCCAGGAGGTGATGGAAGACTACCGGACCACCAGCCTCTCCCTGAAGGCCCATCCCATCGGCTTCTTCCGCGAGACCCTGAAGAGCTACGGCGCCATCCCCTGCAAGGACCTGGCCCGCACGCCCGACCGGCGGCTGGTCACGGTGGGCGGGCTGGTCCTGGTCCGCCAGCGGCCCGGCACCGCCAAGGGGGTCACCTTCCTGACCCTCGAAGACGAGACCGGCATCGCCAATATCGTGGTCTGGAAGGACGCCTTCGACGCCAACCGCCGCCTGGTGATGAGCGCCTCGTTCCTGGTGGTCCACGGCCAGGTGCAGAGCGAGAGCAATGTGATCCACATCGTCGCCCGCCGGTTCACCGACCTCTCCGACCGCCTGGCCCAGATGCGGGACGACGACGGCCCGGCCCCGGCGATCCGCAGCAACGTCACGGGCCGCCTGATCCGCAGCCGCGATTTCCACTGAGGCTTGACCCGGAGGGCGTGCAGGCAAATCCTCCGCACAACCAACGGGCGGGGGGAAAACGCCATGCTTCGGTTTTTTGCGACGGCGCTGAGCGTCTTGATGCTGGCCGGGTCGGCCCAGGCGCAGGTCAAGGCCACGGTCGAGAGCGGGGTGCTGGCGGGGACGTCCGGCGAGACCGCCGAGGTCTTCCGCAACATACCCTTCGCCGCCCCGCCGGTAGGCAAGCTGCGCTGGGCGCCGCCCGCGCCACCCGTGGCCTGGACCGGAGAGCGCGACGCCACCGCCAACGGCCCGTCCTGCATGCAGCCGATGAGCCCGGACGGCTCGCCCAATGCCGGCGGCGCCAACGGGCCGATGAGCGAGGACTGCCTGCAGCTCAACGTCTTCGCACCGAAAGCCGCCAGGAAGGCCCCGGTCATGGTCTGGCTGCACGGCGGCGGCCACCGAACGGGCGCCGGTTGGGTCTATGATGGCTCGAACTTCGCCCGTGACGGGGTGGTGCTGGTGTCGATCAACTACCGCCTGGGGCCGCTGGGGTATTTCGCCCATCCGGCCCTGACCCGCGAGGCCGGGGCCGAGCCCACCGGCAACTATGGCCTGATGGATCAGATCGCGGCCCTGGAATGGGTCCAGCGCAATATCGCGGCCTTCGGGGGCGACCCCAAGAACGTCACCGTGTTCGGCGAGAGCGCCGGGGGCATGAGCACCCTGGCCCTGCTCTCCACGCCCAAGGCCAAGCCGCTGTTCAAGAGAGCCATCGTCCAGTCGGGCGGCGGCTGGTTCCGGGTCTCGACCCTGGCGGACGAGGAGGCCAAGGGCGCCAAGGCCGCCGAGAGCCTGCGCCTGGCCGGCGCCGAGGCCAGCGCCAACGACCTGCGCAAGCTGCCGGCCGCCACGCTGATCGCCAAGCTCGGCGGCGACTACGGCCCCTTCGTCGACGGCAAGCTGATGACCGAGACCCCGAGCCAGGCGTTCGCCGCCGGGCGCGCCGCCGACCTGCCGCTGATCATCGGGGCCAATTCGGGCGAAGACTCGCTGCTGGGACCGTGGAAGCCGGAGATGGCCGCCACGATTTCGGCCGCCGCCCGGAGCGTCTATGCCGAGGAGGCCGCGGCCAGTGACGAGACCCTCGGCCGCGCCGTCTTCACCGACCGGCTCATGGTCGGGCCGGCCCGCTGGGTGGCGGCCAAGGCCTCGGGCGGCAAGCCTGCCTGGCTCTATCACTTCTCCTATGTCGGTAGCCGCTTCCGGCCGATGATGACCCGGGCCTTCCACGCCGCCGAGATCCAGTACGTCTTCGAATACTGGGGCCGCCGCACGCCGATGAGCGCGGTCAGCGACGAGGACCGCGCCATGGCCACCCTCATGCACGCCTGCTGGGTCGCCTTCGCCAAGGCGGGCGTTCCGAAATGCGGGACCCAGCCCTGGCCGGCCTACTCGCCCAGGAGCGATCAGCTCATGGAGTTCGGGGCCGGAAACGGCGTTCGCGCCGGCTTCCGCAAGAGCCGGCTGGACGCCCAGGAGACCGTGGCCCTGCCGACCCTGGCCCTGCCGGCGAACTGAATCGCCCCGCGCGGCGTTCCACGGACTTCTGAAGCTTCGGAGTCCGCGTCATGGCCCCCCGCCCGACCTGGCAAGGCTATCTGCGCCTGTCCCTTGTGAGCTGCCCCGTGGCGCTGCACACCGCCACCTCGCGCAGCAGCGACGTCTCCTTCAACATGCTGCACAAGGAGACCCACAACCGTATCCGCATGATCCCCACCGATCCGGAGACCGGGCCGGTGGACCGCGCCGACATCGTCAAGGGCTATGAGATCGAGAAGGGCCGCTACGTCGTGGTCACCGACGAGGAGATCAGGAACGTCCGGCTGGAGACCACCCGGACCATCGATATCGAGCGCTTCGTCGACGAGTCCGAGATCGACCGGCTCTACTGGAACGACCCCTATTTCCTGGCCCCCGACGGCGACATGGCGATCGAGGCCTACAGCGTGATCCGCGAGGCCATGGAAGGGGCGGGCAAGGTGGCCCTGGCCCGGGTGGTGATGCACCAGCGCGAGCGGGTCCTGGCCCTGGAGCCTCGCGACCGCGGGATCCTTGCCTATACGATCCGCTCCAACAAGGAGGTGCGCGATCCGAAGGACGTGTTCGGCCACATCCCCAAGGCCCACGCCGATCCCAAGATGGTGGCCATCGCCGAGAAGATCATTGAGCAGCTGGAAGGCCCCTTCGACCCGGCCGAATTCAACGACCGCTACGAGGACGCCCTGCGCAAGCTGATCACGGAGAAGGAAAAGCACCACGGCCGAATCGCTAAGGTCGAGGAGCCCAAGGAGGCGGAGGTCATCGATCTGATGGAGGCCCTGCGGCGAAGCCTGGGCGAGGGCGGCGGATCGCGGCGCAAGGCCACCCCGGCCCGCAAGGCGCCCGCAAAGACCTCGGCGGCCCGCAAGCCGGCGGCCAAGAAGCGGGCCTGACATGCGAACGCCCCCGGATCTCGCCGGGGGCGCTCGTTTATGTCGAAGGCGCGACCTACTGGAAGAGGCCGACGATCACCGAGGCGATCAGGCCGCTGGCGGCCGCGGTCAGCACCACGTCGTTGTCGACCCGGGTGTAGTAGTAGCCGCGGGGCGGCGCGCGCAGGCCGTAGTGGCGGTGATCGATGCGGTAATGGGCGGCGCGGTAGCTGGCCGGCAGGCGCTCGCCGCGGGTCCACTGATGATAGCGGTAGGCCGACGGCCGCTGGTATTCGGCGGCGCGGTAATGCTTGTGGGCGCGCTGGACGTGACGGTCATAGCGGCGTTCGGCGCGGCGTTCGGCGCGATTCTCGCTGCGGTCTTCACGACGGTCGTCACGATAGTCGCGGCGGTCATCGCGGCGCTCGTCCTGGCGGTCGTGGCGCTGTTCATCGCGGCGGTCATCGTGGCGGACACCGTTATGGGGTTGCGCGCTGGCGGCGCCGGCGCTGGCGAGGACGGCCAAGGCCATGGTGGCGGTCAGAATTTTCTTCATCTCGGCTCTCCTGTTGAACTTGGAGCCATGATGATGGGTCCCGCTTGAGCCCGGTCTGAACGGAATGGCTCAGCTTAGGTTCATCCCCGCGACGCAATTGGACCGCGATGTGTCAGCCCAGACGCTTGATCGCCGTTTCCAGCGGCCGCTCGCTGTCGGCGTAATCGGTCCAGGCTGTGGTCTTCTTCAGCAGGCCGGGGGCGGTGCGGATCGTGTAGCGCTTGGGATCCAGACCCGGTTTCACCTGGCTCCAGGTGAGGGGGAAGGAGACCGTCGCCCCCTCCCGCGCCCGGGGTGACAGCGGGGCCACGGCGGTGGAGAGCCGGTCGTTGCGCAGATAGTCGAGGAAGATCCGGCCGCCGCGCAGCTTCTTGGACATGTTGACTACGTACTTGTCGGGCTCTTCGGCGGCCATGCGTTCGCACAGGGTCCGGGCGAAGGCCTTGGCGGTGGGCCAGTCGAGCTTGCCCTTGGGCTTGGCCAGGGGGGTGACCACATGCAGGCCCTTGCCGCCGGTGGTCTTGCAGAAGGCGACCAGGCCCAGCTCCTCCAGCCGGTCGCGCACGTCGCGGGCCGTGGCGATCACGTCGTCGAAAGTGACGTCGGGCCCGGGATCGAGATCGAAGATCAGGCGGCCGGGAACCTCCGGCTCATGCGGCCGGCAATTCCAGGGGTGGTACTCGGTGGCCCCGGTCTGGGCGAAGGCGATCAGGCCCTCGATGCGGTCGATCTGCTGGTAGGGCTTGTGATCGCCCAGAACCTGGACCTGCTCGATCAGGTTCGAGGCGCCCTTGCCCACATGGCGCTGGAAGAATTGCTCGCCGCCGATTCCGTCCGGGGTGCGGATCACCGAGCAGGGACGGCCCACGATGTGCGGCATCATCCATGGCCCCACCGCCTCCAGGTACTGGGCCAGGTCGAGCTTGGTCACCGGCCTGGGATCGTCGGCCGAGTTGGGCCAGAGCGGCTTGTCCGGGCTGGAGATGCGCACCCCCAGCACCTCGGCCTCCTTCGCCGCGCCCCTGGCGATGGTCCTGGCCGGCTTGGGCTGGGCCAGCTCGGCTTCCTCGACCGGGACCGGAACCTCGGCCTCCACTTCCTCGGCCGGCTTGTCGGCGCGCAGGCCCTTGAAGGCGGCGTGCCGGACATTGCCGTCGCCGGTGAAACCCGCGAACTCGATCTCCGCCACGAGTTCGGGCTTGGCCCAGTGGATGTTGGGCGACTTGCGGGGAGCCTTGGGGCCCGTGAACGGGCTCTTGTCGCTCTCAGCCGCCTCGAGGGCCGGCAGCACGCGGGCGACCACGTCGCGGCCGAAGCCCGTGCCCACCCGGCCCACATGGAGCAGCTTGCCGTCGTGGTTGACCCCCACCAGCAGAGAACGGAGCTGCCCCCGCTCGCCGGTCCAGCCGCCGATCACCACCTCATGGCCCGCCCGGCACTTGGCCTTGGTCCAGGCCTCGCCGCGGCCGGAGCGGTAGGCCGCGTCCAGGCGCTTGGAGACGATCCCCTCCAGCTCCATGCGACAGGCCGACTGCAGCACCGCGTCGCCAGAGGTCTCGAAGTGGTCGACATAGCGAAGGCGGGGATCGTCCTCCGACAACAGCGCCTTCAGCGCCGCCTTGCGGTCGCCCAGGGCTAGCGGACGCAGGTCCTTGCCATCGGCGAACATGAGGTCGAAGGCGAAATAGATCAGGTCGCCGGTGTCGCCGTCCGAAAGGGCCGCCTGCAGGCCGTGGAAGCTGGGCGCGCCGTTGTGGTCCAGGGCCACGGCCTCGCCGTCCAGCATGCAGTCGGGCAGCTTCGACGCGGCCTCCGCGATCGCCTTGAACTTCGCCGTCCAGTCCAGGCCCTTGCGGGTGCGGATCACCGCCTTGCCGCCTTCAACTCGGATCTGCAGCCGGTAGCCGTCGAACTTCACCTCATGGACCCAGCCCGGGCCCAGCGGCGGGCGGTCGACGGACTTGCAGAACTGCGGCTCGACGAAGGACGGAAGAGGTGTGGACTTCGCCTTTGACGCGCCAGTGAGCTTGGGCGCGGGCGCGGCCTTCAGGGGCCTCGACGCGATCTCGGAGACGCCTTTGCTCCGCCAGGTGTCGTCGGCGGTCGCCTTCGTCTTCCGCAGCTTCATGAACGGCTTGGGCGCCTTGCCCTTGCCGGCGGTGATGGCGTCCATGTCGCGCCCGGAGGCCACGGAACTGGCGTTCTCCGCAAGCAAGGCGTCCGCGTCGCCCTCCCTGGCGAATTGGTCGCGGTGCTTAATCAACAGCCAGTTGTTGCGCTTGCCGCCCTCGCGGTCGCTCTTCATCCGCACCAGGACGAAGCCCCCGTGCAGGCGCTCGCCTTCGAGCACGATCTTCAGGTCGCCCTTCTTCAGACCCTCGTGGGCGTCGGTCCCGGGCTCGGGCGCCCAATAGCCGCGGTCCCACAACATGACCGAGCCGCCGCCGTACTCGCCCTTGGGGATCGTGCCCTCGAAGTCGCCATAGTCGAGCGGATGGTCCTCGGTCTCGACCGCCAGCCTACGGTCGTGTGGGTCGAGCGAGGGTCCCCTGGTCACGGCCCAGGACTTGAAGACTCCGTCCAGTTCCAGTCGGAAGTCGTAGTGGAGACGGGTCGCCGCGTGCTTCTGAATCACGTAGCGCAGACGCTCCGAAGGTGCGGACGTCTGCTTCCCGCTCGGCTCCGAGGTCCGGGAGAAGTCTCTCATCGACTGATAGCGGGCGAGCTTGTTCGCCATAATGTCGGCCTTCGGCTGGCTTGCGCGGCTCTTCTTCCCCGGCAAGCGCCTTTACGAAGGCGTCCCGCCAGGCCGTGACGTCGTCGCGTTGAACGCCCTCGTTTAGAGCGCTCCAACGGCGGATTCGCTCCGCGAGCCCCATGCTGAGCGCCCGCTTCAGGGCCTCGGCGATCTCTTCAGGGCTGTTGGGATTGACGATCAGGGCCTCGCCCATCTGCTTGGCGGCGCCGGCGAACTTCGACAGCACCAGCACGCCGGGATCGTCGGGATCCTGGGCGGCGACGAACTCCTTGGCCACCAGGTTCATGCCGTCGCGCATGGGCGTGACCAAGCCGACCTTGGCGGCGCGATAGACCCCCGCCAGCTCGTCGCGGCGGTAGTTGCGATTCACGTAGCGGACCGGATTCCAGTCGATGTCGGCATATTCGCCATTGATCCGGCCCGACAGGGCGTCCAGCCGCGCGCGGATCTCCTGGTAGGAGTCGACGCCTTCGCGGCTCACCGGGGCGATCTGCAACATCAGCACCTCGCGGCGCAGGTCCGGGTTGTCGGCCAGCAGGCGCTCGAAGCCCAGGAACCGCTCCTCCAGACCCTTCGAATAGTCGAGGCGGTCGACGCCCACGATCATCTTGCGGAAGGCGGTGTGGGCCGCCATCACCCCGAAGGTGCGTTCGGCCCGCTCGCTCGCCACCATCTCGGCGAACTCGGCCGCGTCGATGCCGATGGGGAAATCGCCGACCTGGACGGTCTTGCCGAAGGCCCGCAGCCGCGTCTCGTCGACGACGGCGCCGTCCACCTCGCTCAGCACGTATTCCTCGAAGGCCTGGCGGTATTCCGGCGTCTGGAAGCCGACCAGGTCGTAGTCGAACAGGGCCTCCACAAGCTGCTTGTGGCGCGGCAGGGTCGCCACCAGCTGGTGGGCGGGCCAGGGGATGTGCAGGAAGAAGCCGATCCGGTTCTCGACCCCCAGCGCGCGCAGTTCCCGGCCGAGCGGGATCAGGTGGTAGTCGTGGATCCAGATCAGGTCGCCCTCCTCGATGAGGGGGCGCAGGGTCTCGGCGAACCGGCGGTTCACCCGCTGGTAGCCCTCGTCGAACGAGCGGTCGTAGGCGGTCAGGTCCTGGCGGTAGTGGAACAGCGGCCAGAGCGTCTTATTGGCATAGCCATTGTAGTACTCGCTGACATCGGCCTCCTCGAGGTCGATCGTGGCCACCGTCACCCCGTCGGCGATCTGCACGGAGAGCTGGCCGGTGAATTCCGGCGTGGTCTTGCCGCTCCAGCCGAACCACAGGCCGGAATATTCGCGCAGGGCCGCCGACAGCGCCATGGCCAGGCCGCCCACGCTCTCGTCGCCCTTGCCGCTGGGCGGATTGACCCGATTGGATACGACGATCAGGCGGCTCATGACGCCGCCTCCAGCCAGGCCAGGACGGCCTCGACGTCGGGCAGGCGGTAGCGCGCCGCGGTGCGGCGCTGGGGGCCCACGAGGACACCGTACCCGCCCAGCGTATTGGCGGCGAAGAAGCCGTGTTCGTCGGTCAGGTCGTCGCCCAGGAAGACCGGCATAGCGCCGGCGAAGGGCGGTTCGGTCATGAAGGCGCGGATGGAGTCGCCCTTGCTTGCGCCGGGGGTGCGCAACTCCACCACCATGTCGCCGGGCTGGCAGGTGAGGCCCGTCTCGTCGGCGATCGCCCGGGCGAGCTCCCGGGCCGGCTGAGCCAGGTGCGGCGCCTGGCGATAGTGAAGGGCCAGGCTGAGGGTCTTGTCCTCGATGAGCAGGTCGCGGTCGCGGGCGGCGAACTCGGCGAGCCGGGCCGCCGCCTGGCCCAGGGCCGGATGCGGCGCGGCTTCGCCCACCACGCCGCGAGCGTCGCGGCGAACCAGGCCATGGATGGCGGCGACGGTGGTCACCCGGCCTTCCAGGATGTGATCGATATCCTCAAGCGAGCGACCGCTGACCACGGCCAGGCGACCGTCCAACCCATGCAACAGGCGCTCGACCAGGTTGGTGCGGCGGGGATCGGGACGCACGTCCTCAGGCCGCTCGGCGATGGTCGCCAGGGTGCCATCAAGGTCCAGGAACAGGGCCGTACCCGCGAGCGCCAGGCGCGCCGGCGGACTTTCGAGCCCGATCTGCAATTCCGCGATGCTCATGAATTCCTTATAGATGCGCCCACCGGCAAGGAAACGCTCGCCAGCGTGTATCGATCCATATCCTCCCGTTCCAGGTGTTGAACGACGGACCAGGGCTTGACGTTGCGCCCCCGAACACGGCTATGCGCGTTTCGAGCCCAATCTCTCGAAAAGGTGACTTCGATGGCCGAGCAGCCTCTCGCCGATGTGATCGTCCTGTTCGGCGGCACGGGCGACCTCGCCCAGAGGATGCTGTTCCCGTCGCTGTACTTCCTGGACGCCGACGGGTTCCTCGCCGACGGCTTCCGGATCATCGCCACGGCGCGCGCCGAGATGAGCCGCGAGGCGTTCAGGGCGCAGGTCAAGGACGCGGTCGGAGGCCGCGGAGGCGCGTCGGGACTCGACGAGAAGGTCTGGGCCCGGTTCGAGGCCCGGCTCGACTATGTGGGCGCCGACGCCACCACCCCGGAGGGGGCCGCGGAGCTGAAGGTCGCCATCGGCCCCGCCAAGACCCCGATCTTCTATCTGGCCCTGTCGCCCAGCATCTATGGCCGCGTCTGCGCCGCCCTGGCGGCCGCGGGCCTTGCCACGCCCCAGACGCGCATCGTGCTGGAAAAGCCCATCGGCCGCGACCTGGCGAGCTCGAAGGTCATCAACGGCGCGGTGGCCCAGGTCTTCGCCGAGGAGAGCATCTTCCGGATCGACCACTATCTCGGCAAGGAGACGGTGCAGAACCTTCTGGCCCTGCGCTTCGCCAATGTCCTTTTCGAACCGCTGTGGAACAACCTGACCATCGACCACGTGCAGATCACGGTGGCCGAGACGGAAGGGGTGGGGGACCGCTGGCCCTATTACGACGAGTACGGCGCCCTGCGCGACATGGTGCAGAACCACATGCTGCAGCTCCTATGCCTGGTGGCCATGGAGCCGCCGTCGGACATGGAGCCGGACTCGGTCCGCGACGAGAAGGTCAAGGTGCTGCGCTCCCTGCGTCCGGTGACCCGCGCCGACGTCCAGGCGGTCAGCGTGCGCGGCCAGTACACGGCCGGCGTGGTGAGCGGCGAGAGCGCCGCGGGCTATGCGACCGAGCGCGGCCAGCCGTCGGAGACCGACACCTTCGTCGCCCTGCGGGTCGATATCGACAACTGGCGCTGGGCCGGGGTGCCGTTCTTCCTGCGCACCGGCAAGCGCCTGCCGGAGCGGCGCACTCAGATCGCCATCCAGTTCAAGGCGGTGCCGCATTCGATCTTCGACGCCGCTGCCAAGGCCGACCTGCAGGCCAACCGGCTGGTCATCGACCTGCAACCGGACGAAGACATCGAACTGCTGATGATGAACAAGGCGCCGGGCCTCTCGGAGGGCGGAATGCGGCTGCAGTCCTTGCCGCTGTCGCTCTCCCTGGCCAAGGCCTATTCCGGCCCCAACGCCCGCCGGCGCATCGCCTATGAGCGGCTGATCCTGGACGTCATCGCGGGCAACCGCACCCTGTTCGTCCGCCGCGACGAGGTGGAGCGGGCCTGGGAATGGATCGACGGCGTGGCCGACGCTTGGCGGGAATCCGGCATGGCGCCCAAGCCCTATGCGGCCGGGTCATGGGGCCCGTCGGGCGCCTTCGCCCTGATCGAACGCTCCGAACGGGCCTGGTACGACTAGGCGCGCCCACCTGCGCGGGGCCTAGTCGCAGCTTCCTATCTCGCCGCCTTCCAGGTCGACGATCAGGCATTGGCGCTCGCCGGTCTCGCAGTCGGTGAGCTGGACCTGGATCTCGCCGTCCTCGTCGGGGACGGGGCGCCAGCGGTCGATGAAGTCGAGGGCTGCGTCCTCGAAGCTCACCCCGAACACGTCGTGGCTCTGGTTGCGGCGTTCATGGACCCCGTGGGCCGAGAACCGGCGGATCGGGGCGGACTGGGTTTGGCTCGTCATCGGGCGCCTCTTGCTGGCGTGTCCGCTAGACAACTCCCAGGACGCGAAAAGGATTCACCTCACCGAAGCCCAGGGTTTCGACAGCATGGTCGCGCAGTTGATCAGCCCGACCAGGGAATAGGTCTGCGGATAGTTGCCCCACAGTTCGCCGCCGTCGAAGGCGATATCCTCCGACAGCAACCCCGCCGCCGTGCGGCGGTTCAGCATCTCGGTGAACAGCTCGCGGGCCTCGGCCGCGCGTCCCGACAGGTGCAGCACCTCGATGAGCCAGAAGGTGCAGATGTTGAACGCGGTCTTGGGTTCACCGAAGTCGTCGGGCTGGGCGTAGCGCAGCATGAAGGACCCCCGGCGCAGGCCTTGCTCGACCGCCGCGATGGTGGCGGCCATGCGTGGGTCGTCCGGACTGACGAAGCGGACATCGACCAGCTGCAGCAGGCTAGCGTCCAGCTCGTCGCCGCCGAAGGTCGCGGCGAAACGGCCGAGCTCGGCGTTCCAGGCCCGTGTCTCGATGGTCTGCCGCACCGTGGCGGCGCGTTCGTTCCAGAAATCGGCGCGTTCCAGCAGGCCCAGCTTGGCCGCCGCATTGCCCAGCCGGTCGCAGGCCGCCCAGCACATCACCGCCGAATAGGTGTGCACCGCCTCGCGGCCCCTGAACTCCCACAGGCTGGCGTCGGGCTTGTCGTGCAGCTCGAAGGCCCGGTCGCCCACCGGCTCCAGGCTGCGGAAGTCGTCGACCGTGGCCGGCCGGAACAGCCGCTCGTCGAAGAAGGCCTGCACCGTGGAAAGCACGATCTGTCCGTAGACGTCATGCTGCAGGTGTTCGTGCGCCTGGTTGCCCAGCCGCACCGGGCCCATGCCGCGATAGCCCGGCAGGTGCTCGGCGAAACGCTCGGTGAGCGAGGGCTCCAGCCCCACCCCGTAGAGCGGCTGGACGTGGCCGCCCTTCGAGCGGTCGACGATGTTGCGCAGGTAGCCGAGATAGTTTTCCAGCATGTCGGCGGCGCCCAGCCGGTTCAGCGCCTGCACCACGTAATAGGCGTCGCGCAGCCAGCAATAGCGGTAGTCCCAGTTGCGGCCCTGCTGGCCGTCGTGGGGCGGGTGCTCGGGGATCGAGGTGGTCAGGGCCGCGACGATGGCGCCGGTCTCCTCATGGGCGCAGAGCTTGAGCGTGATCGCCGCGCGGATCACCGCCTCCTGCCACTCCAGCGGCACCGACAGGGTGCGCACCCAGCCGCGCCAATAGTCGGTGGTCTCCTTCAGCATCCGCTCGACGGTGGTGGAGAGGTCGGAATCAAACCCCTCGTCGGCGCCGAGGAACATGGCGATAGGCTCCTCCAGCCGGAACAGCCGCTCGTGCTCGATGTGACCCACGGGCGCGTCGGTGGTCATCCGCAGGGTCATCTCCCCACCCACATAGCGGATGTGGTTGGAGCCGGAGGTCCGCGCGAGGGGTGTCTGGCCCCAGTTGACGGTCGGGCGCAGGGATATGCGGATATTGGCCGTGCCGGCCAGCGGCCGCACGATGCGGACGAAGGCCATCGGCCGGTAGACCCGGCCGAACTGCCGGTAGCGCGGGCAGAAGTCGATCACCTGCACCACGGCGCCCGACTTGTCGGTGATCTCGGTCGAGAGGATCGGGGTGTTGCGCAGGTAGCTCTGGCGGACGCTGGCCTGGTCCTCCAGGTCCACCGTCCAAAGTCCCTGGGCCTCGATGTCCTCGTCGGGATCGCGTCCGCCCAGCAGGGCCGAGAACACCGGGTCCCCGTCGACCCGGGGCGCGCAGGCCCAGACGAACCGGCCGGCGCGGTCGATCAGGGCGCTTGCCGCGCAGTTGCCGATAGGGAACAGGTCGAGGGTCTGGGTCATTGGTCAGGAATCCGCAAGCGGCAGGAACGGTTCAAGGGAGACACCATGCGTGCGCGGTTTGATAGTCTGCGATCCGAATCATCAGGCGCCGCCCGAGCGCCATGACACCGGTTGCCGCCCCCAAGGAGCCCAGGATGATCCGCGACCGCCGAGCCCGCATCGTCGCGACCCTCGGCCCGGCCAGCCGGGGTGTGGCCAGGATCGCCGAACTGGCCCGCGCCGGCGCCGATGTGTTCCGGGTCAATTTCAGCCATGGCGTCCATGACGACCACGCCCGGACCATTGCCGACGTTCGCGCGGCCGAGGCCGTGGTCGGCCGGCCGCTGGCGGTGCTGGCCGACCTGCAGGGCCCGAAGATCCGCCTGGGCGAGTTCGCGGACAAGACGGTGCGGATCCGGCCGGGCCAGGACTTCCGGCTCGACCTCTCCGAGGTTCCCGGCGACGCCAGCCGCGTGGGCGTGCCCCTGGCCGAGGTGTTCGCCGCCTTGCGGCCGGGCGCCGACATCCTGCTGGACGACGGCAAGGTGCGGCTGAAGGTCCGCCGCTGCGGCAAGGACTTCGCCGATACGGTGGTGGTCTCCGGCGACAGCCTCTCCGACCACAAGGGCCTCAACCTGCCCGGCCTGGCCATCCCGATCCCGGCCCTGACGCCCAAGGACCGCCAGGACCTGGCCTTCGCCCTCAATGAAGGCGTCGACTGGGTGGCGCTCTCCTTCGTCCAGCGGGCCTCGGACATGGCCGAGCTGCGCCAGATCGTCCAGGGCCGCGCGAGCGTCCTGGCCAAGATCGAAAAGCCCGCCGCCCTGGAGGCCCTCGACGAGATCCTCGACCTTTGCCAGGCGGTGATGGTCGCCCGCGGCGACCTGGGGGTGGAGCTCAATCCCGAGGATGTGCCGGTGGTGCAGAAGGCCCTGATCCGGGCGGCGCGGACCCGCGGCATCCCGGTGATCGTCGCCACCCAGATGCTGGAATCGATGATCCACTCCCCGACCCCCACCCGCGCCGAGGCCTCCGACGTGGCCGGCGCGGTCTACGAGGGCGCCGACGCGGTCATGCTCTCGGCCGAGAGCGCGGTGGGCGACTATCCGGTGGAGGCCGTCACCATCATGGACCGCATCCTCTCCCGCGTGGAACAGGACCCGCGCTGGAGCGAGCTGATGCGCGCGGAGTATCCGGTGGACGACGCCGACGCCGACGCTCTGGTGGCCGCCGCCCGCCGCGCCGCGGAGGCCGCCTCCACCGCCTGCCTGGTGACCTTCACCACCACTGGGCAGACCGCCATGCGGATGGCGCGCGAGCGGCCGCTGCAGCCGATTCTGGCCCTGACGCCGTACCCGGCGGCGGCGCGCCGGCTCGCCCTGGTCTGGGGCGTGGAGTCCAAGGTGACCGAGGCGATCTCCGACCCCGAGGACCTCGCCCGCGCAGCGGTGGAGCAGGCCATGGAGATGGGTCTTGCCGGGCCGGGTCAGCGGGTTCTGATCCTGGCGGGTCTGCCCATGGGCTCGCCCGGCGCGGCCAATATCCTGCGGCTCGCCCATACCCCACGCCGATAGGGACAGGGCAAATGCTCCCCCTCTGGGGGAGCTGGCGGCGCAGCCGACTGAGGGGGACTTTGACTCTCTCGGCCGTGGATGAAGCCCCCTCCGTCTCGCCGCTTCGCGACGATCCACCTCCCCCAATCCGCGCTCCGCGCTGGGGGAGGATCTGTGGTCCTGGACTCTTGCCAGCAAACGACTAGCGCACCCTGACCGGCACGCCCGCGCCGCCGCGGGCGTGAACCTCGACACGCGAACCGACGCGCTCGAAGCCCAGGTCGATCCTGGCGTCACCGACCCGCAGGCCATCGATCCACAACCGGTCGATGCCGATCGGCAGACGCGGGTCGTAGACGTCGACCTCGCCCTTGTCGCCGTCGATATGGATGCCCAGGCAGGCCTGGACCATCATGAACACCGAACCCGCCGCCCAGGCCTGCGGCAGGCAGGCCACTGGGTAGGCCACGGGCGGCTCGCCGGGCATGCGTGTGAAGCCGCAGAACAGTTCCGGTAGGCGCATCTCGTAATTGTTGGCGGTCTCGAACAGGCCCGAGGTCAGGGACACCACCCCCTCGCGCTCGCCGTAGCGCGACAGGCCCATGGCGCAGAGCGCGGTGTCGTGCGGCCAGACCGATCCGTTGTGATAGCTCATCGGGTTGAAGCGCGCCTGGCCCGTGGCCAGCGTGCGCACCCCCCACCCGGAATCGAACGCCGCCGAAAGGATCCGCTTGGTCACCCGCCGCGCACGGTCAGGGGACGGCAGGCCGGAGAACAGCAGGTGGCCTGGGTTTGAGGACAGCACTCGGCAGAGCGTCCCCTCACCGTCGATGGCGATGCCGTAATACCCCTGGTCCTCCATCCAGAACAGCCGCTCGACCGCCTCGCGGATCTGCTCGGCGCGCCCGGCCCAGCGCTCGGCGCTTCGGGTGTCGTCCTTGCGGCGGGCGAAACCGGCCATGGCCCGGAAGGCGCTGAACGCGTAGCCCTGCACCTCCACCAGCGCGATCGGACCATCGGGGAACCGGCCGTCCTTGTGGAAGACGCTGTCCTCGGAATCCTTCCAGCCCTGGTTGGAGAGGCCGGAATCCTGGCCGCGCTTGTAGTCGATCAGCCCGTCGGCGTTGGTGTCGCCGTAGCGCTCCATCCAGGCGGTCGCCGCCTGCAGGGCCGGCCACAGGTCGTCGATCAGGGCGAAGTCGCCGGTGCGCTCGGCATAGGCGCCGGCCAGGGCCACGAACAGCGGCGTGGTGTCGACGCCGCCGTAATAGCGGCCGAACGGCACCTCGCCCAAGGCCGGCATCTCGCCCTTGCGGGTCTCGTGCATGATCTTGCCCGGGGCGGAGTCGCGGAACGCGGAGACCTCCTCGGCCTGGTGTGCGGCCAGGTAGGTCAGCACGCCCTTGGCCAGGCTGGGCTCGAACCAGAGGATCTGCCAGGCGGTGATGATCGCGTCGCGGCCGAAGGCGGTCGAGAACCAGGGGATGCCGGCATAGGGATAGGGACCGGTCTCCATGCGGGTGGTGAGCAGGGCGAGGTCGGCCTTGGATTTTTCCAGCCATTCGTTGAACAGTCGCCCTGAGGTCCGCAGCCGCGCCCCGTGCCGGCGCCGCGCCCGCATGTCCCAGCGCGCGCGGGCCGCGGCGTCGCGGAAACGCTCCTTGCTGGGGATGTGGCCGCCGTCCGATCCGATCTCCAGATAGAGCTCCAGCCGGCCCTCGGGCTGCAGGGAATACATGTAGTCGGCCCGGTGCGCTCCCAGCCGCCCAGGCGGGTCGGAGAATGTGATGACGCTGGTCCGTTCGACCGCGTCCAGCCCCTCGTAGCGGAAGCGCACTGAGCGGCCGTCGAGCTCGGGCGTGCGCTGGTAGCCCCGCTTGGCGCGCGTCATGCCGCGCACCTCGAACATGTCGTGGAAGTCCGCGGCGAACTCCAGCGACAGGGGCAGCAGCACCACGTCGCGGCTGTAGTTGAAGCAGGTGATCCGCTCGTAAAGCCGTTCCTCCCACAGGAACCGCTTGCGCTCCACGTGCAGAACGCCGGGCGGGCCCATGGGGCCGCCGGGATAGGGCAGGGCCTGGTTGGCGCCGTTGGAGGTGAAGAAGACGTTATCCTGGGCGATCGCCGCCGACAGCAGGGACGGGGGCTGGCCGCCCAGCAGCAGCCGGAACTGCGACAGGATACGGGTGTCGTTGTGGAACAGGCCGTCGCCGGCGCCCAGGATGTCGCCGAAGGCGTCGCACACCACGAAGGTGTCCTTGTCCTTCAGCGAGAACATCCGGTACGGGACGCGGGGCTCGCGGGTTTCGCCGTGCTCGACGGGCGCGTCGGGGGCCGGCGCGAGGTCGTCCATCGGTCTCTGTCCTCAGCCGTTCGCGGCGAGGGCGACGTCGCGCGGGACGGACGCGCCGGCGCCCGCGTACAGATCAAGATACCGCCGGGCCATGGCCGTCGCCGAGAACCGATGCTCGAATCTGCGCCTCACCTCCCGCCGGTCCAAGCCCACGGCGCGGCGCACGGCGGCGGCGGCCTCGTCCTCGTCGTGAACGATATAGCCGGTGACCCCGTCCTCGATCACCTCCGGCACCGAGCCGCAGGCATAGGCCACCACCGGCGTCCCGCAAGCCATGGCCTCGATCATCACCAGGCCGAAGGGTTCCGGCCAATCGATGGGGAACAGCAGGGCCGCGGCCCCGCCCAGGAAAGCCGACTTCTCAGCGTCGCCGATCTCGCCGACGAACTCGACCAGGGGCTCGGCCAGGATCAGCGGCTCGATCTTATCCTGATAGTAGCGCTGGTCGGCGGAGTCGACCTTGGCGGCGATCTTCAGGCGCATGCCCAACCGCTTGGCGATGGCGATGGCGCGGTCCGGCCGCTTTTCCGGCGAGATCCGCCCGAGGAAGGCCAGGTAGGCGCCGGGCTCGTAGCTCGGCCGGTAGAGGTCGGCGCTCATGCCGTGATGCACCGTGCCCGCCCAGTTGGCGAAGGGAATCGGCCGCCTCTGGTCGTCGGAGATCGAGACCAGCGGGAACTGTCGCCAGCGCCGGTAGACGTCGGGCAGGTCCTTCAGGTCCAGGCGACCGTGCAGGGTGGTGAGCGTCTTGTCCGGCATGGCCTCGAAGAAGGGGAAATGGATCATATCGGTGTGGAAGTGGATCACGTCGAACTCCGACGCGCGCCGCCGCACCTCGATGAGCTGGGTCATGTGGGCCGCCAGGTCCGACTTCAGCGTCGCCGGGTCCAGACGGATCGCCTGGTCGCGGACGGAGACCAGCCGCGCCTTGGTCTGGGCCTCGGCGCTGGCGAACAGGGTGACCTCGTGGCCCAACTCCACCAGGGCGTCGGTCAGGTGCGCCACCACCCGCTCCGTGCCGCCATAGAACTTGGGCGGGACGGCCTCATAGAGCGGCGGAACCTGAGCGATCCTCATGGTGGACTCCTGACGATGCGGGCAAGCCCCCTCAACAGGCCGCGCGGATTGGAGGCGGGCCATAGGCATAGCTCCCCAACCCAGGGGATTGTTCCGCAGCGCGGCGCTAATTCTCGCCCGATAGGCGAAATGCGGCGGCGTTTGTCGTTCACAGGCGTTAAGGGCGGAACATGATCGAGACCTTCCCGACTTCCGCCGCCCTCGCCGCGGCCGCCGCGACCGCCGCGCATGCGGCCCTGCTCTCGGCGATCGACCATCGCGGCGGCGCCAGCCTGGTGGCTACCGGCGGCCGTTCGCCCGCGCCGGTCTATGACCAGCTCTGCCGCTCGCGGCTGGATTGGAGCCGGGTCGCCGTCACCCTGTCGGACGATCGCTTCGTGCCCTCGGACTCGCCGGATTCCAACGAACGCCTGGTGCGCGAGCGGCTGCTGGTCGAGGCCGCCGCCGCCGCGCGCTTCGTGCCGCTGTCGCGCCCGGCCGACAGTCCCCAGGCCGCCGCCGACCTGGCCGAGCCGGAGATCGCGGCCCTCGGCTCCTACGACATGCTGCTGCTGGGCATGGGCGAGGACGGCCACGTGGCCTCGCTGATCCCCGGCAGCCCTGTGCTCGCGGCCGGCA
This sequence comes from Phenylobacterium sp. LH3H17, assembly GCF_024298925.1. NCBI lineage: Bacteria > Pseudomonadati > Pseudomonadota > Alphaproteobacteria > Caulobacterales > Caulobacteraceae > Phenylobacterium > Phenylobacterium sp. LH3H17. The sequence goes on from NZ_CP101283.1 coordinate 496,763, forward strand.
TGGATCTGGCCTCCGACCGCCTGCTGCTGGGCGTTCCGGCCGGCGTCGGCTCCCCGCCCGTCGCGCGGATCACCATGACCCTGCCCGCCCTGCTGCGCGCCCGCGCCACCCTGATCCTGATCTCCGGCGCGACGAAGCGGGCGATCGTCGAGAACGGCGCCGGTCTTCCCGTGCACGCCTTGCTGGAACAGGCTAAAGCGCCCGTTCGCATCCTCTGGACGCCGTGAGTTCGAGAGCCGCCATGTCCCTCCATCCCGTCACCGCCGCTGTCACCGAACGCATCGTCGAACGCAGCCGCGAGGTCCGTGCCGACTACCTGGACCGCATGGAGGCCGCCCGCAACCAGGGCCCGGGTCGCGCCAAGCTCTCCTGCGCCAACTGGGCCCACGCCTTCGCCGCCTCGCCGGACGAGGACAAGCAGCGGATGCGCAATCCCGCGGCGCCCAATATCGCCATCGTCTCGGCCTATAACGACATGCTGTCGGCCCACCAGCCGCTGGAGCGCTTCCCCGAGCTCATCAAGGCCGGGGCGGAGGAGGTGGGCGCCACGGCCCAGTTCGCCGGCGGGACGCCCGCCATGTGCGATGGCGTGACCCAGGGCCGTCCGGGGATGGAGCTGTCGCTGTTCTCCCGCGACGTCATCGCCATGTCGACGGCCGTCGCCCTGACCCACGACGCCTTCGACGCCGCCCTGCTGCTGGGGATCTGCGACAAGATCGTGCCCGGCCTGACCATCGGCGCCCTGGCCTTCGGCCACCTGCCGGTGATCTTCGTGCCCGGCGGGCCTATGAGCAGCGGCCTCTCCAACGCCGAGAAGGCCCGGGTGCGCGGCCTGTTCGCCGAGGGCAAGGCCACCCGTGACGAACTGCTCGACGTCGAGATGAAGTCCTATCACGGGCCGGGGACCTGCACCTTCTATGGCACCGCCAACTCCAACCAGATGATGATGGAGATGATGGGCCTGCATCTGCCAGGCTCGGCCTTCATCCACCCCAACACACCCCTGCGCGACGCCCTCGTGGCCTACGCTCCGAAGCGCGCCGTCGAGATCACCCAGGCGGCCAACGCCTATACGCCGATGGCCGCGGTGGTGGACGCCAAGGCCATCGTCAACGCCCTGGCCGGGCTGCTCGCCACCGGCGGCTCGACCAACCACACCCTGCATCTGGTCGCCATGGCCCGGGCCGCGGGCGTGCTGATCGACTGGACGGATTTCGACGAGCTGTCGGCCGTCACCCCGCTGCTGGCGCGGGTCTATCCCAACGGCAGCGAGGATGTGAACGCCTTCCACGCCGCCGGCGGCATGGCCTTCGTGGTGCGCGAACTGCTGGACGCCGGCCTGGCGCACGACGACGTGACCACGGTCGCCGGACCCGGCCTGCGCCGCTACCAGCAGGAGCCTTTCCTGGAGCACGGCGAACTGGTCTGGCGCGACGGGACCGCCCAGAGCCTGAACCCCGACATCCTGCGCCCTGTCTCCGACCCCTTCCAGCCGGAGGGCGGCCTGCGGCTGCTGAAGGGGGGCCTGGGCCGCGCGGTCATCAAGACCTCTGCGGTCAAGCCCGAGAACCTGGCGGTCGAGGCGCCCGCCCTGGTGTTCGACGACCAGGACGACCTGCTGGCGGCCCACAAGCGTGGCGAGCTCAACCGCGACTTCATCGCCGTGGTCCGCTTCCAGGGCCCGCGCGCCAACGGCATGCCGGAGCTGCACAGCCTGACCCCGGTGCTGGGCGTGCTGCAGGACAAGGGCTTCAAGGTGGCGCTGGTCACGGACGGGCGAATGTCGGGCGCCTCGGGCAAGGTGCCCGCGGCCATCCACGTGACCCCGGAGGCCGCCATGGGCGGCGTACTGGCCAGTGTGCGGGACGGCGACGTCATCCGCCTCGACGGCCACACCGGCGAGCTGGCGATCCTGGTCGATCCGGCCGAGCTCTCGGCCCGCGCCGCCGCGCCCACGCCGCCCGCCGCCTTCGGCTACGGCCGCGAGCTGTTTGGTTGGATGCGCCGGGCCGCGGGGCCCGCCGAGGCCGGCGCCTGCGCCCTGTTCGGAGACGCAGCATGAAGGTCGCCTATATCGGTCTGGTCGGCGATGTCGGCGGCACCAACGCCCGCCTGGCCCTGGTCGATTCGACGGGCCGCATCCGCAATCCCAAGACCTATGCGGCGTCGGAATACGGCGCGTTGACCGATGTGATCGCCGACTATCTGGAGACCATCGCCGGGCGCCAGCGCCCGGACAAGGCGGTGCTGGCCGTGGCCGGACCCGTGGTCGACGGCGAGATCGAGTTCACCAACCTCGACTGGCGGGTCTCCGAGGGCGAGCTGATCGGCACCTTCGAGTTCCACGCCGCCAAGCTGATCAACGACTTCGCCGCCCAGGCCCTGGCCGCCCCGGTGCTGGACGCCGACGACCTGCGGGTGATCGGCCCGAAGCTGAAGGGCGCGGAGGGCGCTCCGGTGGTGGTGCTGGGGGCCGGCACCGGCTTCGGCGTCTCCATGGTGGTGCGCACCGAGCGCGGCGACATTCCGATCTCCAGCGAGGGCGGACACGCCGCCTTCGCCCCCTATGACGGGGTCGAGGCCGCCGTCTGGGCCAGCCTGCGCCGCACCCACGGGCGGGTCTCCATCGAGCGCATCCTGTCGGGGCCGGGGCTGCATGCGCTCTATCGCGGCCTGGCCGACGTGCGCGGCGTGGCCGCCGATCTTCCGGACGAGAAGGCCGTGCTGGCGGCCGGCCAGGCGGGCGGCGACCTGCTGGCCGAGGAGACCCTGGACCGGTTCTGCGAGATCCTCGGCTCGGTGGCCGGCGACCTGGCGCTCACCTGCGGCGCCCGCGGCGGAGTCTATGTGTCGGGCGGCATCGCCCCGCGCATGGCCGATCGCCTGGCCTCGGGCGGCTTCCGCCGCCGGTTCGAGGACAAGGGCCGGCTTTCGGACTATACCCGCGACATCCCGACCTCGCTGATCGTGCATCCCTACGCGGCCCTGGTTGGGGCGGCCCGTGTGCTGGAACAACTGGAAGGAAGCCGCCTTTGACCCTCGCCGAGATCCTGAAGTTGGCGCCCGTGGTGCCGGTCCTGATCATCGAGGAGGAAGCGCACGCCGTGCCCCTCGCCAAGGCCCTGGTGGCGGGCGGGCTCTACGCGCTGGAAGTCACCCTGCGCACCCCGGTGGCCCTGGATTGCGTGCGTCGCATCGCCGGCGAGGTCCCCGAGGCCGTTGTCGGGGTCGGCACCGTGACCACGGCCGCCAAGCGCCAGGCCGCGGCCGACAACGGCGCCAAGTTCGGGGTCAGCCCCGGCCTGATCGAGGGCGAGGGCGCCGACGGCCCCCTGCCGCTGCTGCCGGGCATCGCCACCGCCACCGAACTGATGTGGGGCCTGCGAGCGGGCTTCAGCCATTTCAAGCTGTTCCCGGCCAACATCGTCGGCGGCGTGGGCGCGTTGAAGGCCTTCGCCAGCCCCTTCCCGCAAGCCATCTTCTGCCCGACCGGCGGGGTCGACCTGAACAACGCGCCGGACTACCTGGCCCAGCCCAATGTGATCTGCGTGGGCGGCAGCTGGGTGGCGCCCCGCGACGCCGTCCTGGCCGGCGACTGGGACCGCATCACCGCCCTGGCCAAGGCCGCCTCCCAGCTCGGCAAGGCGCCTGTGGCGGCGGCCTGACCCTCAAGCCCAAGGGCAAGAGTAAAGGTCGCCGTCAGTCAGCTTCGACAGGCGATTCAACGCCAATGCTGTTGAAATTCTATCGCCCCTGGAAGTTCCCCGGCCGGCGTTCCTGCACCGCCCGGACCCCTTCGGCGAAGTCCTCGGTGGCCCGCAGGATGGTCTGCTCGGCGTGTTCGTGATTGGTCTGGGCGCGGACCGCGGCGGCCAGTTCGCCGCGCAGGGTTTTGCGGGTGGCGGTCACCGCCAGCGGCGCGTTCTCGGCGATCTCGCCGGCCAGGCGCTGAGCGGCGGCCAGCAGGTGCTCCTGCGGGACCACCTCGTCCACCAGACCCCAGGCCAGGCCCTCTTCGGCCGGGACGCGGCGGCCCGTGAGGAACATCAGGCTGGCCCGCTGCTCGCCGACCAGCCGGGGCAGGGTGTAGGTGAGGCCGAAGCCCGGATGGAAGCCCAGCTTGACGAAGTTGGCGGAGAACCTGGCCTCCGGCGCGGCCACCCGGAAGTCGGCCACCAGGGCCAGGCCCAGGCCCGCGCCGACCGCGGCGCCCTGCACCGCGGCGACGATCGGGGTCTCCACGGAGAACAGCCGCACCGCCTGGTCATAGAGGGCGTTGATGCCGCCCATGCCGTTGTTGGCGATGCCGTCGGACGACACTAGGTCGGCGCCGGCGCAGAAGGCCTTGCCAGCCGAGGCCAGGACGATGGCCCGGATGTTGTTGTCGCGGTCGGCGTCCTCCAGGGCGTCGGCCAGGTCGCGCATCAGCCCGACCGAGACGTGGTTGTAGGGCGGTCGGTCGATGATCACCGTCGCCACGTGGCCGTCGAGGGTCACGGTCAGGTCGTCGCCGTAAGCGGTCTTCATCGTCTGGTCCCCAACAGGTTGCGGGCCACCACCCATTTGTGGACTTCGGTGGGGCCGTCATAGATTCGCATGGTCCGCAGCTTGGCGGCCATCAGTTGCAGCGGCAGTTCCTTGGTCATACCCATGGCCCCGAAGGTCTGCATGGCCCGGTCGACCACCTCCCACGCCATCTCGGTGGCGTAGGCCTTGATCATCGAGATCTCCTGGCGGACGTCGCGGCCCTGGTCCAGCTTCCAGGCGCAGTCATAGGTCATCAGCCGCGCGGCGTGGATGCGGGTGGCGGCGTCGGCGACCCAGAACTGGATCGCCTGGCGCTCCGACAGCGGCAGCCCGAAGGTCTTCCGCTGGGGCGCGTACTCGCAGATCATGTCCAGCGCCCGCTGGGCCATGCCGATCGACCAGGAGGCCATCTCGATCCGCCGGGTGCCCAGGCGGATCTGCATGGGGCCGAAGCCGTTGCCTTCCTCGCCCAACAGTTTCCAGCCCTCGACGCGGCAATCGTCGAGCGTGATCTCATAGGTCGCCTGACCGCCGATCATCGGGATCTTGCGCTGGATGTTGAACCCGGGCGTTCCCTTGTCGACCAGGAAGGCGCTCATCCCGCCTCGCGCGCCCTTCTCCTTGTTGCTCACCGCCATGACGATGGTGAAGTCGGCCTCTTCGGCCCGCGTGATCCAGATCTTGCGGCCGCGCAGGATCCAGTCCTCGCCGTCGCGCTCGGCGGTGGTCAGCATGCCGGCGGGGTCGGCGCCCGCGCCGGGTTCGGAGATGCCGATGGCGCTGATGGTCTCGCCCGCCACATAGGGGGCGAGATAGGCCACCCGCTGGCGCTCGCTCACCGTGGCCATCAGCATGCGAAGGTTCGGGCTGTCGGGCGGCAGGGTGTAGGGGGTGACGGTGCGGCCCAGCTCCTCGTTGACGCCCACCATGGCGACATAGGGCAGATCGACCCCGCCGACGTCCTCGGGCGCATCCAGGCCCCAGAGGCCGAGCGATCTGGACACCTCATCGAGGCGCTGGTGCTCGGCCGCGCCGATGCCCAGCCCACCGCCGGACGTCTCGCGGGCCAGAACACCGGCCTCCAGCGGCATCAGCTCGTCCTTGACGAACCGCGCCACCAGCTCCTTGAGCATCCGGTGTTCGTCGGAAAGTGCGAAGTCCACTAGCCCTCCCCCGCGTCAGTGCGCGATCTTTGCGACGATCATAGCGACTGGCGCGGTCTAGGGGAGGCGTGACGTGACGGAACCGAGGAAACTGGCCGGCGAGGCGACAGGCCCTCTCAAGGGAATCCGCATCCTGGATCTCACCAGCGTGGTCTTCGGCGCCTACGCCACCCAGATGCTGGGCGACCAGGGCGCCGAGGTCATCAAGCTGGAGGATCCGGGCTCCGGCCGCGGCGACGGCGGCGACATCATGCGCTGGGCGGGCCACGTGCCCAAGGACACCCCCCGCGACCTCGGCCCCATCTTCCTGACCATCAACCGCAACAAGCGCTCGGTCCTCGTCGACATGAAGGACCCCAAGTCGCGGCCGCTGCTGGAGGCCCTGATTGCGAGCTGCGAGGTGTTCGCCACCTCCATCCGCTATGACGGCCTGAAGCGCCTGGGCCTGGCCTATGAGGACGTGAAGGCCCTGCGCCCCGACGTGGTCTATGTCCACGCCGCCGGCTACGGCTCGGAGGGCCCATATGCCGGGGAGCCGGCCTATGACGACCTGATCCAGTCGGCCTCGGGCCTGGCCGACCTGCTGCCGCGCACCGACGGCAACCCCACCCCGCGCATCCTGCCGAGCCTGATCGCCGACAAGGTCTCAGGCCTGTTCATGTGCCAGGCGATCACCGCGGGCCTGCTGCATCGCGAGCGGACCGGCGAAGGGCAGTTCATCGAGGTGCCGATGCTGGAATGCGTCACCAGCTTCACCCTGGTCGAGCACCTCTACGACCACACCTTCGAGCCGCCGACCGGCCAGTGGGCCTATCAGCGGGTGGCCAATCCCAACCGCAACCCGTACCAGACCAAGGACGGTTATATCGGCCTGCTGCCCTATACGGACAAGCAGTGGGACCAGTTCTTCGCCGCCGCCGGCTGGGGTGAAACCTTCGGCAAGGATCCGCGATTCTCCGACTATTCGACGCGGGGCAAGCACATTCACGAGCTCTACGCCCTGGTCGGCGAGGTCACCAAGACCAAGACCACCGACGAGTGGCTGGACCTGCTGAAGCCGCTGTCGATCCCGGTGGTGAAGACCGCACGCCTGGACGACCTGCCCGACGACCCGCACCTCAAGGCGGTGGGTTTCTTCGAGCGCTACGAGCACCCCCATTCGGGGCCCTACAACGCCATGAAGCCGCCGGTGAAGTTCACCGGCTCGCCCAGCAACATCCGCCGCCACGCCCCGCGCCTGGGCGAGAACACCGCCGAGGTGCGCGCCGAGATGGGGCTGAAGGACGACTGATGCGGGTGGCGGTGGTCGGCAGTTCCGGGTCGGGAAAGTCGACCTTCACCCGCCGCCTGGGCGCGGCGCGCGGCCTAACGGTGATCGAGCTGGACGCCATCAACTGGCAGGCGGGCTGGCGCGACCTCAACACTCATGATCCCGAAACCTTCGTCCGCAGGGTCGAGGCGGCCGTGGCCGGCGACGCCTGGGTCACCGACGGCAACTACAGCCGCGTCCTGCCGACCATCCTGGCCCGCGCCACCCATATCGTCTGGCTGGACTACGGGCGCGGCGTGATCATGTCGCGGGTGCTGCGCCGCTCCTTCCAGCGATCGCTGAGCCGGAAGGAAGTCTGGCCTGGGACCGGCAATGTGGAGACTTGGGCGTCCTGGCTGGACAAGGAGCATCCCATCCGCTGGGCCTGGGACACCTTCGCCCGCCGCCGGGCGCGCTACGTGGAGGCCTTCGCCGACGACCGGCTAAGCCATCTCACGATCCATCGCCTGCGCCATCCCCGCGAGGCCCAGCCGCTGATCGCGCGGCTGGCTCGCGAGGCCGTGGCTTAGATCGGCGCGAACACCGGGACCGGCGGACCGCCCTCGGTGTCCTGGAACTTCACCTTGACCTTCTGGCCGATGGACAGACCGTCGGGCTTGACGTCGACGAAGTTGGTCAGGACCGCCGGACCTTCGTTCAGGGTCACATAGCCGATGGCGTAAGGGCCGGTCGGGGAGCGGTGCATGACGCTGTAGGTGTAGATCACGCCTTCGCCCGGGCTCTCTTCCCAGACCGTCTCGTCCGAGAAGCAGAAGGGGCAAAGCGCGCGCGGATACCAATGGGCCTCGCCGCAGGCGTTGCACCGCTTGATGAGGAACTTTCCCTCGGCGGCCGCGTCCCAGAAGGGCTTGCTCTCGATGGTCACCGGCGGCGCCGGGATCTTGCGGGCCATGTTGGTGGGGGCGTCTTGAACGTCGCTCATGGTCTTAAGCCTCCCGTTCCATGATGAGGGTCGCCGCGCCGTGGCGGGTGCCGAGCGAGCCGCCCGTGCCGTGGGCGAGCGCGATATCGCAGTTGGGCACCTGGACCTTGGGGTGGGCCTCGCCGCGGAGCTGGCGCACCGCCTCGATCACCTTGGTGATGCCGCCGCGGTTGGTCGGGTGGTTGTTGCAGAGCCCGCCGCCGTCGGTGTTGAAGGGCAGCTTGCCGACACCCGAGATCAGGTTGCCGTCGGAGACGAACTTGCCGCCCTCGCCCTTCTTGCAGAAGCCGAGGTCCTCAAGCTGCATCAGCACGGTGATGGTGAAGCTGTCGTAGATCGAGGCGTACTTGATGTCGGCCGGCGTCACGCCCGCCTCGCCGAAGGCGATGGGGCCGGACCAGACGGCGCCGGAATGGGTGAGGTCGAGATCGCGACCGCCCATAGGGCCCTTGGGGGACTCGCCGGCGCCCATGATCTTCACCTTGGGCCGGTTCAGGCTCTTGGCGATCTCGGGGGCCACGACGATCAGGGCGCCGCCGCCGTCGGTGACCACGCAGCAGTCCAGCAGATGCAGCGGGTCGGCGATCATGCGGGAATTGACCACCTGCTCGACGGTCACCACGTCCTTCAGGAAGGCGTGCTCGTTCCACTGGGCATGGTGGCTGGCGGCCACCTTGATCCAGGCGAGCTGTTCCGACGTCGTGCCGTACTCGTGCATGTGGCGCATGGCGCACATGCCATAGGTGTTGTGGGTCGAGCCGCCGTAGATGTTCTCGTAGCCCGCTTCGGGCGGACCGTCGGTGAGCTGGCCGGGCTTGCCCGCGCCTCCGCCCCAGCCGCCCTTGTTCTGCCGCGGACGGCCGGCCAGGGTGACGAGAGCCACCTTGCACTTGCCCTCGGCGATCGCCTGGGCCGCATGGCCCACGTGCAGCAGGTAGGACGAGCCGCCGGTCTCGGTGGAGTCCATGTGCCGGACATTGCGCAGGCCCATATAGTCGATCATCGACATGGCCCCGAAGCCGGGCGCGTCGCCGGCGCAGAAATAGCCGTCGATATCGTCCTTGGTCAGGCCGGCGTCAGCCAGGGCGCCCTTGGCGCATTCGGCGTGGAGCTGCGGCGTCGACTTGTCGGGCGCGTCGCGGAGCGGATGCTCGTAGGCCCCCATGATGTAGGCCTTGCCTCTGATACTCATGCGTTTCCCCGGAAATATCTTTGAAGAATGGCGTTGGCATATCGCAGCGCAGCAAGGGCGACAATCGCCCCGCGGCAAGTCCTGGTCGAGCTAAGGCCTATGCCGGCTGGGATGCCTTCAGTTTGGCGATCCGCTCATCGCGCAGGGCCGTGCGGCGCACCTTGCCGGCGTCGTCGCGCAGGGGTTCATCGACGAACTCGTAGGTTCGCGGCTGCTTGTAGGTGACCAGGCGGGACGCCAGGTGCGCCCGGATGCTCTCCTCGTCGCGCGCGCCCTTGGTCTGGACGATGGCGTGGATCTTGTTCCCCAGATCGTCGTCGGGGATGCCGATCACCGCGCAGGACTGCACGTCGGGGTGCTCCTCCAGCGCCGCCTCGATCTCGGCCGGATAGACGTTGGAGCCGCCCACCAGGATCATGTCGGTGCGCCGGTCGGCCAGGTAGAGATAGCCGTCCTCGTCGAACCAGCCGATGTCGCCCAGGCTCTCCCAGTCGCCGGGCAGGGTCTTGGCCGTGGCGCCCAGATACTTGTAGGTCGGGGCGGCGCCGGCGGCGCGGCGCATGTAGATCTCGCCCACCTCGCGGGGGGGCAGGGGCTGGCCGTCGTCGCCCACCGCCATCATTTCTCCGGCGCTGACCTTACCGACCGAGCCCCGATGCTCCAGCCACTCGGCGCCGGAGATGGTGGTCACCGCCTGGGCCTCGGTGCCGGCATAGAGCTCCATCACCGTCTCGGCTCCCACCCAGTGGATGAAGGCCTCCTTCAGCCAGGCCGGGCAGGGCGCGGCCAGGTGCCAGAGCGTCTCCAGCGACGAGAGGTCGTAGCGGTCGCGCACCTCCTGAGGCAGGTGCCAGATGCGGTTCATCATGGTGGGGACCAGATAGACCCAGGTCGCCTTGTGCTTTTCGATGGCGGCCAGGGTCGCCTCGGCCTCGAAGCGCGGCAGCAGCACCATGTGCGCGCCCATGGCGAAGGCCGCCATCATCATGCCGAAGCCGGCGTTGTGATAGAGCGGCGCGGGCAGCAGGGCGATGGAGTCCGCCTTCAGCCGCCAGCCGCCGACCTCCGGGATCTCCCTGGTGCTGACCCCGGGCTGACCGGCCAGGATCAGCTTGGGCCGTCCGGTGGAGCCGCCGCTGGTCGGCGCCTTGGAGACCGGGGCGGTGACGTCGGGCAGGTCGCTGTCGTCGTCGGAGAGCGCCAGCAGGTCGGAGACCGACAGCATCGGCCGGTCGATCTGATGCTCGAACTCGGCGATGACCACCGGCGTGTTCGCCAGCTCGATGATCGCTTCCAGCTCGGCCTTGGGCAGGCGGAAGGCCACCGGCTGCGGCGTGGCGCCCACCTTCCACATGGCCCAGCAGGCCACCGCGAAGTCGGTCGAATTGGGCAGGCCCAGCGTCACCAGATCGCCCAGCTTCACGCCGTGGGCGAGCAGGCCCCGCGCGGCGCGGTTGGTCAGCTTGTGGAACTGCGAATAGGTCAGGGTGGTGTCGCCGCAGCTCACCGCCGGGGCGTCGGGCTTCAGCTCGGCCAGCAGTTTCAGCTTGGCGCCGAGCGAGATCATCTCGTCAGACATGTGTGTTCCGTCCCTGGAAATGGATCGGGCTCTGGCGGCCCGCTGATCTTGAATGGGGTGCGCCGCCGAAATGCGGGGGCGGGCGCGGTGAGTTTCCTTCGCGGCAGGCTCGGATGGCAAGCGCCGATTGCGGCGGCGGCCATTTCGGGCTTTAGGACGTCGTACAAGCGTTTGAGAGGGAGAAGGCCATGTCCGTGGAAGAGCTGCTGACCCAGGAGTTCGGCACGCTGGAGCAGGTGGTCCGCGCCCAGGCCAAGGAACTGGGCGCCAAGCCGGCCCTGGTCGACGCCAACCGCACCATCTCCTACGCCCAGCTGGACGAGTTGATGGACCGCATCGCCGCGGCCCTGCAGCGCGAGGGCGTCGGCAAGGCCGACGTGGCCGCGGTTTGCGCCACGACCTCCGCCGAATATGGCGCCACCTTCTTCGGCATCCTGCGGGCGGGCGCCGTGGTGGCCCCCCTGGCGCCGTCGTCGACACCCGATAGCCTGGTCATGATGCTCAACGACTGCGGGGCGAGGGTGTTCTTCCTCGACGCCGGCGTGGCCAAGCAGCTGGAGGGCGTGGCCGACCAGATCACCGCCCAGCGCGTGGCGCTCGACGGTTCGTCGGCCGGAATCGCCTTCGAGTCCTGGCTGGCGCCCAAGGGCTCCAAACCCACTCCGGTCACCGTCGATCCCGACCAGGGCTTCAACATCATCTATTCGTCGGGGACCACCGGCGCCCCGAAGGGCATCGTCCAGCCGCACCGCATGCGCTGGGGCCAGATCCGCCGGGGGGTCTATCCGGCCGACTCAGTGACCATGATCTCCACCCCGCTCTATTCGAACACGACGCTCGTCTCGTACCTGCCGACCATCTCGAACGGCGGCACGGCGGTGCTGATGCCCAAGTTCGACGCCGAGCAGTTCCTGAAGCTGGCCGAAAAGCACCGCGCCACCCACGCCATGCTGGTGCCGGTGCAGTATCGCCGGATCATGGAGCGGGCCGATTTCGACAGCTATGACCTCTCCAGCTTCAAGATGAAGTTCTCGACCAGCGCGCCCTTCTCACCGGAGATCAAGGCCGACGTGCTGAAGCGCTGGCCGGGCGGGCTGATCGAATACTACGGCATGACCGAGGGCGGCGGCTCCTGCGGCCTGGTGGCCCACGAGCATCCCGACAAGCTGCACACGGTGGGCAAGCCCCTGCCGGGCCACGACATCCGGCTGATCGACGAGGACGGCAAGGAGGTCGCCCAGGGCGAGGTCGGCGAGGTGGTGGGCCGCTCCGGCGCGATGATGGTGGGCTACCACAACCAGCCGGGCAAGACCTCCGAGGCCGAGTGGTATTCGCCCGACGGCCTGCGCTTCATCCGCACGGGCGACGTCGGCCGCTTCGACGAGGACGGGTTCCTCACCCTCATGGACCGCAAGAAGGACATGATCATCTCGGGCGGGTTCAACGTCTATCCCAGCGACCTGGAGGTCGAGATCGTCAAGCATGAGCGCGTGCTGGAGGCCGCGGTGGTCGGCGTGCCGTCCGACAAGTGGGGCGAGACCCCGGTGGCCTTCGTGGCGCTGAAGCCCGGCCGGTCCATCGCCGCCGAGGCCCTGAAGACCTGGGTCAACGACAAGCTGGGCAAGACCCAGCGCCTGGCCGACCTGCAGCTGGTCGACCACCTGCCGCGCAGCCATATCGGCAAGGTGCTGAAACGCGACCTGCGCGACGCCTACAGGGGGCCGGCCTCGTGACCTCGGTCGCCGATCTCTGCGACGAGCACGAGGAGACCGTCGAGGTCTGCGAAATCCAGTTCCGCGACTTCGGCGGCAATACCGCCTTCGCCGGTCCCATCCGCACGGTCCGCTGCTACGAGGACAACAGCGTGGTGAAGGCCCTGCTGGCCGAGCCGGGCGAGGATTGCGTCCTGGTGGTCGACGGGGGCGGTTCGCTGCGCCGGGCGCTTGTGGGCGACGTGCTGGCGGGCGACGCGGTGAAGAACGGCTGGGCCGGGATCGTGGTCTTCGGCGCCGTGCGCGACAGCGTGGTGCTGTCCACCCTCGACATCGGGATCAAGGCGCTGGGGACCATCCCCATGCGTGGGATCAAGCGCGGCGAGGGGGTGGTCGACACCCCGGTGGCCTTCGGCGGCGTGGTCTTCGTGCCGGGCGACATGCTGCACGCCGACGAGGACGGGATCGCGGTGCTGGCCGCCGACGGATAGGATCGCGCCATGTCCGCTCAGTTTCCCGCCCTCGCCGACGCCGATCCCCACCAACCCCGACACCGGCAATTTGATGGCGCTTTTCCGCTGCAGCCAGATGGTCCTGCGGCCCAACTGAGGGGCGCCAAAACGCCCGCTTGATCTACCGGGGCCGGATGAGTAGGTTCCGCGCCTCGCTCAGCGGGCCCTTTCAACGGGGCCCGATGTCGTCTCTGGAGAGGTGGCTGAGTGGTCGAAAGCACCGCACTCGAAATGCGGCGTACCTGGAAGGGTACCGTGGGTTCGAATCCCACCCTCTCCGCCATGACACAGAAATCGTAATAATTTCAATGCCATTGATGCGGACTGACGTCTGATGTGTCACGCGTTGTGTCGCACGGCCCGCGAGGTGGCCTAGGGACAGATTTGGCGAGCTAATCCGAGCAGTTCGTCCGATATGGCCTCGATCCACCGTTCCGGAGGCACCGATCCGGCAACGCGATCTCTCAGGAAGCGGCCAGGCCGGGAAGCGCGATATCTGCGGCCAGCCAGGGTCTGCGTACTCTGATCGAACTCCGCCGAAGCGTGGGTTTGTGCGTGGGCTATGCGGTGCCGGACTGCGGCGAAGTAGCCGAGTCTGACTTGGGCTGACGACAGGACCAGTTCGAAATTCCCACCTGCAAAGAAGCCCTGTGCGCGCGTGATCACGTGGCCCGGGTTGTGCCAGAGCTTGTACGCGCGACCGTTTAGAACTGCGGCCTCCGCATCCGCTATCCGATGAAAGTACCGCGCTCCACGAAGCGGCTCCTGGACACCGATCCGAGTGTAGCCGCAGAGCAGGCGGTAAAACGCCTCCTCCAAGAAAACCTCCCAGGCGAGGAATGTTCTTAGATAGGCCAGCTCGTATGTCAGCTCGAGGCTCGTGAGACCAATTTCTCCCCGCGCGGCCCCCTGACCACGAAGTCCAATTTGCGCGGCCTCGATCCGCCCAGTGAGGTCGTTAGCAAGTCTGATTTGCCGCGCGAAATCGTCGGCTAGGGGCGGGAGAGGACGGGGCATCTCACCCGAACGCGACCTTGTAGATTGTCTCAAGGCGCGTGCGCCGGGGCTTGAGGTTGTCCGTTTGGCGCAGGCAGGCGAGGACAAAATCTTCGAACGCTGGAGCCACTCCATCCGCGCCTTCGGGTTCCTTCGCGGAAGCTAGGGCGTCCGACAGCGTATGAATTGCATCCCCTAGCTGCTCTATCTCGTCAGCAGAAATCCGGCCACGGGGATTTTGAGTAATTCTATCCCTGGGCATCCCAAAGGCTTTGTCGTAAACAGCACCGAATAGGGAATAGAAAAGTGGAACACGTCTAAATTCCGTACCGCTGAGTCCTTCTCCCTTCATTGCATCATTAATGCTATCAATTACAAATCTAAAACGACCTTCCAGCACTTCGCGGTCTTCGAAGGCTTCCTCGAACTTCGCATAGTACTTATTGATACTTTTCTTTTTGTCCTGAATTCCGTCGATCATTAAGATCACAAGTTCGCTCGTCAGTTCGACCTCGTTCATCCGTGCGATGCCGGTTTCGCTGAAAAGCTTGTTGTTCCGCCAAAACGCGAGATGTTCGAGGGCGAGTTTATAAACCGACTGCTTGAAATCCCCGAAATACTGGCCGTTTCTAAGTTCTTGATCGTTCAATCGAACAGAATAAGTATTCAACCTAGAAAAAACCCGAAGTATATCATCGTCTTCGACGCCGTAAAACACCTCGCATACGAATGAATACTGAGAAATCCTATCCTGCTCTTGCTCGGTTAGGTTTTTAAACCGCTTTCCGGCACACGGAGACTCAATGTTCTTTCCTAGAGTGAACTTGTCGTTCATGTAGTCCAGAATGGCACTAACGCGTTGTTGTCCGTCCACGATCTCTCGTATGACAGATCGGCGCTTCACGTCTTGGGTAACTCGAATGTAGATCGGAGGCACGGGTAGGCCGAGTAGTAGGGTGTCGATCAAGTACGAACGAGCAGCGCGGTTCCATACGCCACGACGTTGAAATTTCGGCGATATGACTAGCGTTCCGGCCTCATGCCACTGAACAAAGTCAATCGGCGTATAGCTGCTGCGTTCTGATCGTCTCATGCTCTTATTCGCCTAGGGACGCGAACAGCAGCGCCCACCCAACTGTCTAGCTCTTTCTTGAAGTCCACAACACCGGAGCGCGCATCAGGAGGCTTCCAGCTCGGGTGGCCTCGTCGAGCGGCCTTGATCTTTAGGTCGTTCCCGCGCCAGCCCGCTGGATGACTCGCTTCACCTGCCCGGCGCACCAGTGACCCCCACGCGGCGCGGGAACACCTCTCATGTTGAGGGCGCGGGCTATCCCCCGAAGACTGGTTGCTCCCTCGCATCGGATCGCCTGGATGATCTCCGAACGATCTTCGGCAAGCGCACCGGCCAGCGCGGATCGCACCTTCGCAGACTGCTCCCGGCCAAGGTGGGAATAGTCCTCGATCCGGTGTCCTTCACGACGACCGCCAAGGCGGACCCCTCGCACCTTCGCGGCACCGAGCGCGGCGCGTGTCCGCTCCGATATGAGCTTGCGTTCGAATTCCGCGGTCGCTGCCATGATCTGCACTGTGAACGTGTTGGCGTGTGGCAGATCGACGGCGACGAAATCGACACCCTCTTCCTGAAGCTTTGAGATGAAAGCCACGGATCGAGCGAGGCGATCCAACTTGGCGATCACCAGCGTAGCTCGGTGGACCCGGCAATCCCGCAGCGCGGCTTCGAGAGCTGGCCTATCGGCACGGCCACCGCTCTCAATCTCTTGATGCTGGGCGACCAAATCAGCTTCGCCAATAAAGCGCCTTACCGCCTCATGTTGAGCTTCAAGCCCAAGACCACTCTCGCCCTGACGCTTGGTCGAGACTCGATAGTAAGCGACGTAACGCTTCATAAGCGTGGCACCTGTTTCATCCGACGTTGAAACAAATGTCACACGCCGGAAGTTCGGGGCCAAGGGTCCATTTCTGAGTGAAGCGCACTGAATGCGGGGACTTCCTTCCTACGCGCACCGCGAGCAGCTAGGGTTTGAGCAACCACGAGCTGGAGTCTCTGATGGCGTGCAACCTCGATTGGGTGATCTTGCTGGACTACCTCAAGGTATTCCTCACTTGGCCCCCACTTGCCCTGATCGTAATCGTCATTTTCTTCAGAAGATTTGGAACGGAGATCGCTGTATTTCTTACGAACGTTAGGCCGAAGGGCGCAGTATTCGACCCGATGCCGGTGCAGCCTGTAGACCTCGCGCCCCCTAGGGATGGCGATCAAGCTGGCGAAGTCGCAGCGGTGGAGGCCGCTGAACAAAACGACCGACAGGAGGATGAGCCCGGTGGAGCTGCACCTGGGGATCGCCTAGTCGAGGTGCTTTTGACGAACAAGAAGAGAGAGGACGACTTCCGATATTTGAACGGATTGCTCGTCCTAAGCACGCAGCAGTTGTTGGATATGTTGTTACTGGGTGGCGTAATGAGCATAGGCGAATTTAATTCAAGCTGGCCTGAGCTTTCGCCATCAAACAGATCGAACATTTTAACAGTGCTATACCAGCATGGCCTCATAGATGTTGTTGATGACCAAGTACATATTACCGAAAGAGGGCGCGAGTACGCAAATTGGCCCGAGAGACTTGCATGGGTTAGTGCGCAGCGGGGAGTATTTCAAAGCGCTATGGGTTTTGGAGTAAGCGCTCTAAATCCGTCTGGTGGTAAGACCTTGTCGGAGCACAACGTCAGCCGCACGTACATAGGGCGCGCTAGTCCTATCAGCAGCGCCCTCGCTGAACGAACACGAAGGCTTCGCCATCAAGAGAAGCTGCGGGAACGAGTGGCGAGGGGCGCTCAGATGTCCACGCCATCGCAGCCGGAAGAGGGTGGTGACCCAGAAGGCGACAGATAGCTCCTTCAAAACAGTCTGGCACTTTCGAGGATTGGCTTTGGGTTGCCTAGGGATAAAGGGTCACCCGACTCCTTCGGGCCTCTTGATACCAGGCGCGGGCGGCTTGCCGGATAGTGTGGCTTGCGCCCGTGGTTTTTTCGTCTCTCAGCCGCACCCTCGTCCCGTATAACCACTTAGTCGAGTAGCCGACCCAACTCACCGCGTTGCGTCGAGGGCTGAGGGTGAGCTGACGGATTGCGGATTTCCAAGAACCACCGGCTGCTCTTAGGGCGCTCCGGATTAGCTCGTCCTGTCCTTCGGGAATTTGAATAGCCCCGTGGAGGTGTGGTTGTTCGAGAGAGCCCTGTTCCACGGCAAACCAGAACGATGGGGTTGCTTCTGGGAACCGCTCCCGCAGGTGACGCCCGATCCGATCTTGAAGGTGTCGCGCCAGGCCCCGTCGATCCTGTTTGGCGTTCTGGACCACGAGTTCGTTCAGGTGGAGGGAGAAGGGAACCGCTTTCAATGACCAAGACGCCATCCCCCATCCGAGCATCTTCAAGTGTGGGTCGGCATGATCCCAATGAGGAAGCCCAACTTCCGGAATGATCCGTGTTCCGGAGACCTTCGCATCTCGCAATTGTTCTTTCGCGGCACTAACTGTATCGCTGCTCGACGGAGTCACGCGGACGGGCTGTCTAGAACGCAAAGACGTGTTGATAAAACTAAAGATTTTCTCGTCTCGGCGCTTGTCGGTTCGCCACGCCGATCTCGATTTTTCTGACCGAACTTTCCGGGGCTTTCCGCGCTCGCTATGCCAGATTACCTCCCTCTTCAGCCGCTGCTCCCCACGCCCTGACGCGCGGAACTTCATGGCTCTCAGCCGTTTCAAGCTCGGCGGAGGTGACCGCTCCGGTAGCGAGGTCTCATCATCAAAAACGGCTTCGACAGGAAGCGACGGACTACGCTCAGGCATCGCTGGGCTTGTAGCAGATTGTTGGCCGACTGCGGAGGGGGCGAAGGTCGGTCGGCTAGCCTTTAATCGCGCGGATGAACTCGCCCCTCCAATGGTCGGCTTCCCGAGCCGCAGCTCGAATGGCGGTGACCCGGTTGAGGAGTTCGCGCTGGTCTCCGCAGGGCTCAGTTGTGCGCAGGCCAAAGGTCCCGCTGACGATAGCTGAAAGGCGCGCAGGGAAGCTCGCTGGCGTCGATCGGGCGAGAAACCGCTGGATAGGTAGCGCTTGGGGAATGCGACCCCCTGCAAGCATCTATGTTGACCAACCAAGGGACCCTTATAGGTCTTATCCGCGATGGCTCACTTGCGCGCCGAATGCACCTGGATATCTGGGAGCGAAGGGGGGCTTCTTCATCCGCAGGTGCTACGAATGGCACATTGGTTCGGACGCGTTAGGTAAGTTGGGCCGCCAGATGAGCATCTGCCCGCACAAATCGAAACACTATAACGGTTATTGGCCTCGGTTTTCCACATATAAGGGTCGGGACCTAATAGGTCCGGGCAATTTTGTTCGGTTTAGTAAAGGGTCCGTCGAAGTATAAGGGTCTGAATGCTTCATGGAATGAACCGGGTATCAGGGTCATTCTGGGTTGGATGTTTTCTAAGACTTCGAGTATTTCGAGCGCAACGAGCTGAGATCAAGTCCGCGATAGTTCACGCGGCGGACATGTTCGTAGTGGCTCTCGATGCCAAGGTCATCCAGGTAGTTTGGGTCCATACCGACTTGAGCATGGCCCAATATCTGGTTCTGGTTTTGCGCAGGAACGCCATCGCGAGCCATCTGGGTCTTGAACGTATGGCGAAGCGAATAGAGTGTCGGCTTGGGCTTCCTATTCGTGATCGCTGGGATGTAGGTGTCGTTGATGCGCCTGATCCACCCAGCAGACGAGTACAGCTTTCTCGCGTCAGGTGAACTCTTCCACTCCGGAAAGAGGCGTCCCGCCTTCGGCTGCTTTGCGACGTAGGACGCAAACCCAAGCGCATCTAGTTCGGGGTGGATAGGAACTTGCCTTCGGGCGTTCTCGGTTTTGAACGCCGTGTACTCGTGATCGTCTGGATCGTCGGGATCGTACTCTGTCAGAATGTTAATATGCGGATAGCGATGTCCCAGTTTCACATCGCTAACTTTCAATTGGGCCAACTCGCTGGGGCGCGCTCCGGTGAAGAGCATCAGCAGCGGAGCCCAAACTCGATGGTCCGCAAACAAGTAGTCGCCTGGGGTGTTGGGGCGGATTGGTGACCTGCAACCGACGAAGGTTGGGTGGGCGAATAGGGCGTTTAGCTCCTCGATCTGGAAAGCCGACTTCCGACCGCCCTTCTTTCTCGCACCCGGCACCTTCACCCCGGTGGCTGGGTTAAAGGCAACGGCGTCACGTGCATGCGCGAAAGCCAGCACCCACCGGAGGACCGCGAACTGTGTGTCCCGAATAGTGTTGGGACTCACTGTCCTGAATGGCTTCAGCTCGCCTTGGCGAGAGTTGTTTGCTCGAACAGCGTCACGCAGGCTCAAACCGGGGAAGCGTTGCATTGACCGATTAGGGCATTGAATTAGGAAATCGACGAAGTCCTGAATGTCGCCTTTTTCGATTTCGTAGATCGCTTTCTTCCGCGGGAGGAATGCTTCGAAATCGTCCGCAACTTTTCTGACTTTGTGCTGCCAAGATGCGCCGCTTGGCTGCGCAGAAAGAGCCCTCTCTGCCCATTCGGAGAACGTCCAGCTAGCTCCACGCCCCTTCGGCATCTGTTGGCTCGGAACCAGGCGGTGATCGACCGTTGGAAGCGCCAACCCATGGGCTAGTTCGGACCGTGCTTGCAGTTTGCCGACCTCCGCTTCGAACAACGCATCGGCGATCTGGCCCTGTTCATGCCCACCTACCGGAAGCCCCCTCTTCCGGCACTCAGCCTCGGCGCTGATCTGAAGCACTTCCTCGATGTCTCGTCTCAATAGCCATCTGGTCCGGAGTGCTCGCGTTGGATCGGCAAGCCCCGCAGCGGTCTGGGTTGCCCATTCGTCCTCGTCTGCGACCGCCATCTGGGCATCGGGCGTGCGGTTCACCCTGTGTTCCCGCTTAATCCCTTCAACGCCTTTGCTCCACACCTCGAAGGCGATCTGCTTCAAGAGGTCATCTGTGAGGATGGCTTCCGGTGCCGTTGTGGCTCCGGAAGCGTAGCTGCTCACTTGAGCTAGGCACCTTTCGAATAGTTCCTCGTACTCTTGCGCAGCGCGGCGAGCCTCAACGAGCTTCCTCGTTCTGAGTGATCTGTGGAACCACTCGGCCCCGCTGAATTCTGGGAAGTGGCGAATGCTCAGAGGGACGCGGCGTCGGTATGCAAACCATCCGTCGCGGTCGAAGATGTGTGAGGGTACGCGGGGCACAAAATCACCACTTGTGATACGAGCTGTGGTGCGCGTTTCACACTCAACCTATTGATCGTCAAGTTTCTTTTATAGATCAGTATCCGGCGCGTATCACATGAAAGAGTCCCACCCTCTCCGCCACGCAATATCGCCTCGGCCGCCCTTGCCAGCGCCCGCGCCGGCGGCTTCACTGGCGGCATGACCGAAGACAGTACGCGTGAACGCTCCCGCCGCACCCTGGAGAGCGCCCGCTCCCATTTCCAAGGCGACCCTTCCCTGGCCAACACCGTGTGGTACGGCCGCGTGCTGGGGTTCCGGTATCGGATAGACGAAGCCATCACGGTGTTCACCGAAGGGCTGGAGCGTTTTCCAGACTCCTTCGAACTCCTGCGTCAGCGCGGCCACCGTTTTCTATCGACCCGGCGGTTCGCCGAGGGACAGGCCGACCTTGCGCGCGCCGCGGACCTGATCGAGGGCATGTCGGAGTGGATCGAGCCGGACGGGATCGGCAACGAGCTTCCGGTGCCGGCGACCAGCATTCAGTTCAACACCTGGTATCACCTCGCCTTGGCGCACTATCTCCTGAGGGAGTGGGATGCGGCGGAGGCCGCCTACCGGCGGTGCCTGGAGTGGGTGCGCCCGGAGGACTATGACGGGCTAACCGCCTGCAACGACTGGCTTTACATGACCTTGCGCCGCAAGGGCGACGATGCCGCGGCGGATCAGGTTCTGGGGGCGATACCCGACGACTTGCCGGACGGGGCGTTCGTCGAGGGACCCTCCTATTATCGTCGTTTGCGGATGTACCGCGGGGAGCTTCGGCCCGAGGACCTGCTGAATCCCGACAAGGGCTCCCAGGTGATCCACGACCTGGAGACCATCTACGCCACCCAGGGATATGGGGTCGGCAACTGGTATCTGTACAATGGGGAGATGGACCGCGCCCGTGAGGTGTTCGAGCAGATCCTCCAGGGCCGCAGCCGCTTCGCCTTCGGCTATATCGCCGCCGAGCGCGACCTGTGGGAAATGGCTGGCGGCGACCCGGGCAGGGTGACGATCCCCGCGTGAGGCAGCTTCGGCGCGCCTAGCGGGACATCCACGGTTTGGACTTGGACGAGGATTGGGCCGCGGCGGCCTGTTCGCGCTGGAACTTGCCGCCCCGAGGCGGCTGGGGCTTGGCGGCGATGGCGGCCTTCTTCAGCCGCAGGGCCTTCTGGATCGGAGTCTCGGAGGGCGGTGCGTCGTCGGCCATGGTCAGCGTCCTCTTGATGAGGAGAGTCTAACGCCTGGGCCCGTCCCCTGTCCGGCGAAAAGCGCGCGCGGCCCGATTCTAGCCGCACTGTGATTTCATTCCGGAAAAGATGGTTAACGAGGTGACGTCATGCGCCAGATCAACAAGCGTGGCAATAAATTTCCATTGCCGGACAGAATCGGCTGTGTTTCGCTCGAAATTGTTAAAGGTCATTAAGCATCCCGGGGCCGTGAACCTCCGGATACTGCGCAGTCCGGGATCATCAGGAGGGGCGTATGAGGAAGCTTATGTTGTCCGCGGCCATGGCTCTGGTCGTCGGCGGGATTTCGACGCCGGCGACCTCGGCGACGATCGTGTTGAACAATCTGGGCGGCGTGGATTCTGGCAGTCAGGCGTTGTTCGGTTTCACCGCCGCGGCCGGGTTCTGGTCCAAGCGCCTCACCAACGACGTCACCATCAACCTGGATGTGCGCTTCCAGTCCCTGGGCCCGGGCGTCCTGGGTCAGGCCGGCAGCCGGTCCTTCGTGGTCGACACGGAGACCATCCAGAACCAGCTTGCCGCGGTCGGGTCGACGTCGCTGGACGCCATCGCGGTCGCCAACCTGCCGACCCTGACCCCAGGCGATTACGGGGTGGGCGCGTTGAGCGTGATCACGCCGGGCGATCTCGGCGGCGGTCTGGGCTCCAATGCCCTCACCCGCGTGCTGGACGCCGACGGCAGCGCCAACAACTCGTTCCTCGACGCCAACAGCGCCAACCTGAAGGCCCTTGGTTTCACCGGGTTCGGCAACGTCGCCGACGGCTCCATTTCGTTCAGCAGCGACTTCAATTTCGACTTCGACCCGTCGAACGGGATCGCCGACAACGCCATCGACTTCATCAGCGTGGCGGTACACGAGATCGGCCACGTCCTGGGCTTCGTGAGCGGCGTCGACATCTATGATGTCCTTGGCTTCCCGGACGGCCCGCTGCTGACCGACCCGGCGCTGGGCATGCTGCCGCTGGACGACTTCGCCATCGCCTCGGTGCTGGACCTCTACCGCTACAGCGGCGGCAATAGCGGCGTCGCGCTCGACTGGTCGGTGGGCGGCTCGCCGTTCTTCTCCATCGACGGGAAGACCATCTATGGCGGGGGCTACTTTTCGACGGGCGCGTACAACGGCGACGGCCGCCAGGCTTCGCACTGGAAGGACAATCTGGTCGGTATGCCGCAGCTGGGCGCCCTGGACCCCACGGTGGCCTATGGCCAGGCGGGAAGGGTGACGTCGCTGGACCTGGCGGCCTTCGACGCCATCGGCTGGAACATCGACTATGATGTGCTGAACTCGACCAGGTCCTACACCACCCGCGACATCTATTATGCGGCCATTCCGGAACCCACCACATGGGCGCTGACGATCACCGGCTTCTTCCTGATCGGCGGCGCCATGCGCCGGACCCGGCGCAATCCGGCGTTCGCGCGGGCCTGACGGGGCGGCGCCTGGTGCTGCTGGTCGCGGTCCTGGGGATCGCAGCCGGCGGCCCGGCGTTCGCCCAGACCTCCGACTACCTGTTCGAGGCGGTCGATCCCTATCCGCGCCGCCAGGTGGGGGTGGTGCTGCAGGTGCGCATCCGCGACGCCGCCGGCCGGCCGCAGCATGGCGCCGCCATCCTGGACGCCAGCCTCGACAAGTCGCCCGACGGCCAGCCGGGCGCCTACGCCCCGGTCACCGTCCTGCCGACCGCCGACCATGGGGTCTACGCCTTCAAGACCGACCTCAACACCGACGGACGCTACCTGCTGACCCTCCGCGCGAAGCTGATGGGCGTGGCCCAGCCGGTCACCGGCACGGTGCTGTTCACCACCCCGGCGCCCAAGCCGACCGCGCCGCTCGTGGCGCCGGCCAAGGCGCCCGTTCGCAAGCCCAGGACTTAACCGTTTCGTATTCGGAATGGGCCATGGTGCCGCCCGAACGGGAGCAAGGGTCGTGACCTCATGGTCGATTTCCAGATCGTCCGCTGGCGGGAGCTGACGCCGGCCGACCGCCAGGCCTGGACGACCTTTCGCGCCGCGCAGCGCTTCCTCTCTAGCCCCTATTTCGACCTCGGTTGGTTCGACGCGGTGGACCGCGCGCGCGGTGACCTCTTGGTCTCGCGTGGGACCGCTCGCGGGCGCGCCGTGGCGTTCCTGCCCTTCCATCCCGGGGTGTTCGGCGTCGCCCGCCCGGCCGGTGGGACATTCTGCGATTGGCATGGCTTCGTGGCCGAGCCCGGCCTGACGCTGGACGTCGGGGCAGCCCTGGCGCGTGGGCCCGCGGGCTATCGGTTCGAGGGCGCGCCTGCGGCCGATCCAGGCCTCGCCGCCCATGCCGACGACCGCGATGTCTCACACATGGTCGATATCGCCGACGGCTTCGAAGCCTATGCCCGGCCTCAGGGTCGCGCCGCGCCAAAAGCGCTCTCGAACCACCGCGGCGCGATGCGCAAGCTTGAGGCCGACGGCCGCCGGGTCGAGTTCGTCATCGACGACCGTTCGCCGGAAACCCTGGCGACCCTGATGGCGCTGAAGTCGGCGCAGTATCGCCGTTCCCGCCATCCCGACGCCCTGTCGTGGGCGTGGAGCCGTCGCCTGATCGCGGCCCTGCCGGAGGCAACGCCGGAGTCCTTCGGCGCCGTGCTGTCGTCCATGAGGGTCGATGGCGAACTGGCGGCGGCCCATCTGGGTCTGCGAAGCGGTGGCGCGCTGCATTACTGGTTGACCACCTACGAGCCCAAATTCGCCACCTACGCGCCAGGCAATGTCCTCGCCTTGGAGGTGGTGCGCGGCAAGGCGGCCGATGGGGTCCACGAGGTCGATCTCGGACCGGGCGACTATCCATGGAAGCGGCAACTGGGCAATGGCGGGACGGAGCTGGTCCGGGGCCTGGCCTATGCGACATCCCCCATCGGCCGCGCCACCGAGGCCATGGCTCAAGCCGGCCGGCGCTGGGCCGCCCTGCCGGTGGGTCCGGCGGCCAGCCTGCCGCGGCGCGTGGTGGGTCGGGTCGAGCGCACCGCCGCCCAGTGGGCGGCGGCTCCGGTCTAGGCGTTCGCTAGCTGGGGTAGGGCACGGACTGGTTGACTACCGTGCGCACCCGGCCGGTCTGCGTCTTCGGACGGTTCACCGCTACCTGGATCGGATTGTCGATCGCGTAGTGGAAGGCGGTGGCGAAGGCGAGGGCGAGAGCCACGCCCATGCCCCACAGGGTCCATTGGACGGGTTCGCTCAGGCCGAACCGGGCGATGAGCTGGTTGACCACCCCGAACCAGGCGATGCGGACAACCTCGTTGGTGATGAAGACCGAGAAGGAGATCACTGCGGCCTTCTCCACCAGCCAGGACTTGCGACGCACCGGGATGGCGCCCGAGGCCATGATCATGGCGCAGATCAGGCTGAGCGAGATCAGGCTGAACTCGCCGAAGGTCTGCACGCCGATGAAGCCGGCCAGGGCGACCAGGCCCAGGCCCTTGGCGAGGCGCTCGGGCAGGTAGACCTGCTGGGCGAAACGGGCGAGCGCCATGCCCAGGATGAACAGGGGCAGGGCCCGGAAGATGCCGAACTTCAGGGGCATCTGGTAGACGGGATAGTTGAGGATCGCCCAGGTCGCCAGGTTGCAGGCCGTGAAGACGGCGATCCCCAGGCCGAGCATGACGAACGGGTTGAACCGGGACATGCCGCGCAGCAGCAGCGGGAACATCAGGTAGCAGCCGAGCAGGGCCGAGAGCGACCAGCTAGGCGCGTTCCAGCCGCGTCCGCCGGGGACGCCGTAGGACTGGACGAGGAAGAACTGGGCGGGAAGCTCCTTCCAGTCGAACCATTGCGGGTTGCGCGGCATGACGCCCAGCGCGCCGCTTACCAGCACCAGGGCGATCAGGGTCAGGGACATGATGAGGTGTGCCGGGACGACGCGAAGGAAGCGCTTCTTGAAGAAGTCGCCCAGGGACATGCCGCCGGCCAGAACGCGCTCGCCATAGACCCGGGCCAGGACGTAGCCGGAGTCGATCAGGAAGAAGTCGGTGAGCAGGTAGCCCCGCTCGAAGAACGGAATGAAGCTGGACGTCGGGGAGGGACCCGCCAGCTCGAAGTGGTGAAGGATCATCAGGATCGCGACGACGATGCGCATGACGTCGAGCCAGCCGCCCCGCTCGATCGGCGGGACGCTCTTCCGCGTCTCAATCCCAAACCACGACATCGCCGACCTCCCGCAGTCCATCAAGGGGGCGGATTGCAAGGGTCAAGCCATCCCGGAATGGGACAGTTTCAGGCGTGGGCGGGGGTCCAGGTCATGGGCCGCGCGGTCACGGCCGGCCTGTGCGCGGCGGCCCCGGCGGTTGCCGGCTTCGGGCCCAGAATCCGGGCCATGGCGGCGACGGCGAACACCCAGGAGAGGTTGTTGTGCACCAGGATGATGCTCTCCGACATGGTCTGTAGGCTGTAGACCGCCAGGAACAGGGTCGCCCAATAGCCGTCGCCCAGCCTCTGGTGGCGCACCACGGCGGTCAGCAGGCTGATGGCGAAGATCGCCGCGAAGATGCCGACGCCAACCAGGCCGAGCTGGATCAGCAGGTCCAGCCAGCCGTTGTGGGCGCTGGGCACCCGCCATTGCAGAGCATCGCGGATCCAGTTGGCGATGTCGGACTGCCGACCCCAGAAGGCTGCATATCCGTAGCCCAGCACCGGCTCGGCCTCGTGGGCGCGTAGCACCGCATTCCAGATGTCGGTGCGGCCGGTGAAGGTCGCATCCTTGCCAAGCGCTGCATAAAAGAGGGTCGGCGCGAACAGGTAGAGGCCGGCCAGGGCCGACATCCCGGTCACCCCCAGCCAGATCGCCACCACTGAAGCCGCTCGCCCCAGGCGCATGAAGGCGAAAACCGTGGCCCCGCCCAGCACGATCAGCAGGCTGAGGAACGAGGTCGCCGACCGGGTCATGATGATCAGGCCGATGAACAGCACCAGGGCGCCGCCCCACAGCAGCCGCCGGCGCGGATTGGTCAGGAAGGCCGCGACGGCGGCGAGCGAGGCGTAGACCATCATCGCCCCCATCTCGTTCTTCTCGTACCAGAGCCCACGCCAGGTGCCGGCGTTGATGTCCTGGCTGACCCCCATCTTCGGCACGGCCAGGCAGACGAAATAGCTGCCCAGGGCCAGCAGCAGCATGGTGAGCGCCACCAGTTCGGCGAAGCGCCGCCCGCCCAGGCTGGAGGCTAGATAGAGCCCCATCAGGGTGGTGGCGGCGAGCGCGATGGCCCGGCGCAGGGTGACGTCCGGCTCGATGGACCACATGACCGAGGCGCCGGCCCAGCCCACCAGGACCAGGAAGGCCAGCGCCGGACCCCAGAACCTGAAGAGCTGGGGCAGCCGGAATGCGGCCAGGGCGGCGATCAGGGCATAGACCGGCAACCACATGACCCGAAGGATCGGAACCTCGTCGCCCCCGGTCTGCAGCGGATCGAACAGCGGGCCGATGAGGGCGCTGGACATCAGCGCCACCACCAGGACGGTCAGGCTCGCCTCGATCAGGCGAACGACCGTCAGCCGCTCATAGGGTTCGGCGAGCTGGTCGGGGCTGATCACGCCGCCGCTGCTTGCGGCTCGCCATTGACGATCAGGTCGACGGCCTCATTGACCGGCAGGACCTCGATGCCGTGGTCGGCGATGCGCTGGAGCACCCACTCCAGGCGTTCGGGCAGGACGCCGAAATCGAGCGGAGCGTCGCCGACATCGTGGGTGAAGAAGGTGATCCAGCCGCCGGTGGCCTTGGCGCGGGCGATGGAGGCCTCGATCTCGTCCGGCCGCCAGCGTCGATGCTCCAGGACGATGGAATGCACCATGGCGAGGTCGATCATCCCCTCATTGACCCGCCGCGAAATGCCCCGGGCGCTCTTGAAGGCCCCGCCCAGCAGGGATTTGGTGCGCGGCGAGACGTCTCCGTAGGGGTAGGCGTAGCTCTCGATGACGAGATCGCCGAGGTGCTTCCGCAGGAAGGCGGCGTTGCGCTCGATCTCGTGCAGGAGCGTCCCATTGTCGGACTTCGAGGCGAAGCCGTGGGAATAGCTGTGGCAGCCGATCTCGTGTCCGGCGGCGGCCACGGCCTTGAGGTCGGCCAGATCGAAGTACTCGATGCCGTCCTCGGTGATCCCGCAGAACCGACCGGCGACATAGTAGGTCGCCCGCACCCCGAACTTCGCCATGATCGGACCGGCCACGGTCCAGGCGCTCTTGGGGAAGTCGTCATAGGTGATGCTGGCGATGGCCCTCGGCGCGCGCGAGCGCACGGTGTTGACCGGCAGACGGCGGGTCAGGACGTTGTTGACCTTGCGGTAGATGCCCATGGTTGTGGAATCCAAGCTGCGGGGGCGCAGCCGAATCCTGCCAGTTCAATCCTAACAAACGCCTGCTAGAGCCGCGCCGCGTGCCACGCCAGGTGGTCTTCGATGAAGCTGGTCATGAAGAAATAGGAGTGGTCGTAACCCTCCTGCCGCCTCAGGGTCAGCTTCTGGCCGGCCTCGGCCGCCGCGGCCTCCAGCAGTTCGGGCTTGAGCTGGGCCTCCAGGAAGCTGTCGGCCAGGCCCTGGTCGACCAGGATGTCGTCGAACCGGCCGCGCGCGGCGCGGGCCGCCAGCAGCTGGGCCGCGTCGTGCTCGCGCCAGGCTGCTTCATCATCGCCCAGATAGGCGTTGAAGGCCTTGCGGCCCCAGTCGCAGCGGCTCGGCGAACAGATCGGGGCGAAGGCCGAGACCGACTTGAACAGGTCCGGATGGCGCAGGGCCAGGGTGAGCGCGCCGTGCCCGCCCATGGAATGGCCGAAAACCCCCAGCCGCGCCGGGACGACCGCGCAGCTCTCGGTCACGACGTCGATCAGGTCGCGGGTGACGTAGGTTTCCATGCGGAAGTGCGCCGCCCAGGGCGCCTGCGTGGCGTCGACATAGAAGCCCGCGCCCTGGCCCAGGTCGTAGGCGGGATCGTCGGCCACGCCCTCGCCGCGCGGGCTGGTGTCGGGGGCCACCACGGCGAGCCCCAGCCGCGCCGCGGCTCCATAGGCCCCGGCCTTGGTCGTGAAGTTGTCCTCGGTGCAGGTCAGGCCCGACAGCCAGATCACCCAGGGGACCGGCCCCTCGACCGGGGGCAGGAAGACGCTGAACCGCATGGGCGTGCCGGTGGCGGCGCTGGCGTGGCGGCGATAGCTGAGCGTCCCGCCGTGGACGCGGTGTTGTTGCAGGATTTCCAGGCTCATGGGGTCTTCTAACCCGGAATCCTTGCCGGGGGACTCGCCTCGGCGCGCAATGTTTCGCCTCGGGGCTTTCGCAGGCGGTCGATTCCATGTCCCCCTGTCGCTTCAGGATTCGAGGGGGTCTCCATGAGGACGTTTCTGCCAGCCCTGGCGCTCGCCGGTCTGCTCGCCGCCACCGCGCCGGCGGCGCTCGCCCAGGGTTATTCCGCCGGCAAGGTCACGGCTCTGAAGGGCCGGGCGATGGCCGGCGTGGACTCGCGCGCCAAGCTCGCCCAGGTGATGAACGACCAGATCTTCTCCTATGGCGAACTGGCCTTCCAGGAAGTCGAGACCTCGAAATACGTCACCGGGGTGCTGGAGAAGAACGGTTTCACCATCCAGCGCGGCGTGGCGGGCCTGCCCACCGGCTGGACGGCGACCTGGACCAACGGCAAGGGCGGCCCGGTGATCGCGCTGGGGAGCGACATCGACGGCATTCCCAAGGCCTCACAGAAGCCTGGCGTGCCCTGGCACGAGCCGCTGGTCGAGGGCGCGCCCGGCCACGGCGAGGGTCACAATTCCGGCCAGGCGCTCAACGTGGTCGCCGCGCTCACGGTCAAGGAGATCATGGAGAAGGAGGGGATCGCCGGTACCCTCGTCCTCTGGCCTGGCGTCGCCGAGGAGCTGCTGGGCGGCAAGGCCTACATGGTCCGCGACGGGGTGTTCAAGGGCGTCGACGCGGCAGTCTTCACCCACGTCGGCAGTAACCTTCAGACCGCCTGGGGCCAGCCCCAGGGCACCGGCCTGGTCTCGGTGGAGTACGTCTTCAAGGGCTCGGCCGCCCACTCGGCCGGCGCGCCCTGGCGCGGCAAGAGCGCACTCGATGCGGTCGAGCTGATGAACATGGGCTGGAACATGCGTCGCGAGCACCTGCGGCCGGAACAGCGCTCGCACTATGTGATCACCGACGGCGGCGACCAGCCCAATGTCGTCCCGTCCGTGGCCAAGGTCTGGTACTATTTCCGCGAGCAGAACTTCGCCGACATCCGCAAGAGCTTCGAGATCGGCAACACCATCGCCGAGGCGGCGGCCAAGATGACCGACACCACGGTCGAGCGCCGGGTGATCGGCGCGGCCGCGCCGCAGCATTTCAACAAGCCCCTGGCCGAGGCCGCCAAGGCCAATATCGACAGGGTCGGCCTGCCCAGGTGGACGCCTGAGGAACAGGCCTTCGCCAAGGCGGTGCAGAAGAATCTCGGCGCCAGGGAGAAGGGTCTCGCCACCGAGCTGGAAGGGTTGAAGACACCGCTCGAGAAGCCCGAGAGCGGCGGGTCGGACGATATCGGCGACATCTCGTGGACCATGCCGACCGTCTCGATCTACTACCCGTCCAACATCCCGGAACTGCCGGGGCACCACTGGTCCAACGCCATCTCCATGGCCACGCCGGTGGCGCACAAGGGGGTGGTCGCGGGATCGAAGGTGGTGGCCATGACCCTGCTGGACATCCTGACCCGGCCGGCTCTTCGCACTGCCGCCAGCGACTATTTCACCAAGGTCCAGACCAAGGACCAGAAGTACCAGCCGATGCTCTCGGCCACGGACAAGCCGCCGGTCGAGATCAATACCGGCGTCATGGCGCGCTATCGTCCCGACATGGCGAAATTCTACTACAACCCCGAAAAATACCCGACCTATCTGGATCAGCTCGGGGTCAGGTGGCCGCCCACGGAACTCACGCCACCGAAGGGGAAGTGACCCAGCCCAGATGCTCCCCTCTTGGGGGAGCTGTCAGCGAAGCTGACTGAGGGGGACTTTGACTCTCTTCTGAGCGCTTCAGCGCCCTCCGTCTCGCCGCCAAAGAGGGCGGCGATCCACCTCTCCCAAATCGCGCTTCGCGCTGGGGGAGGATCTCGGGGGAAGGAAAAAGGCCGGGGGCGGGGAAACCTCCGCCGCCCCCAGGCCGAGTCAGGCCGCGACCGGGGGAAGGTCCTGCGAAGCGGCCACCGCCGGGTGGACGACCCGTCCACCGGCGACATTCAGTCCGGCGGCGAAACCGGGATCCTCGGCGAAGGCGCGCTCCATACCCTTGTCGGCCAGAGCCAGCACGTAGGGGGTGGTCGCCGCGCCGAGCGCATAGGTCGAGGTGAGCGGGGCGGCCCCGGGCATGTTGGCCACGCAGTAGTGGACAACGCCATCGACCACATAGGTCGGCTCGTCGTGGGCGGTCGGGTGCGAGGTCTCGAAACAGCCGCCCTGGTCGATGGCGACGTCAACCAGCACCGAACCCTTGCGCATCAGCTTCAGGTCCTCGCGCCGGATCAGCTTGGGCGCCGAGGCGCCGGTGATCAGCACGCAACCGATGATCAGGTCGGCCGTGGGCAGCAGTTCCAGCAGTGCGCCGCGCGAGGACAGCACCGTGCGGGCGCGGCCTTCGAAATGGGAGTCCATCGCCGCCAGGCGTTCGGGCAGGATATCCATGATGGTTACGTCGGCGCGCATGCCGACGGCGATCTCCGCAGCGTTGAAGCCGGAGACCCCGGCCCCCAGGATCAACACCTTGGCTGGAGGCACGCCGGGCACGCCGCCCATCAGCAGGCCGCGTCCGCCGGCCGGGGCAAGCAGGTAGGCCGCGCCGACCTGGGCGGCCATGCGCCCGGCCACCTGGCTCATGGGAGTGAGCAGCGGCAGGTCGCCCTTGCGGCCGAGGATGGTTTCATAGGCGATGCAGGTGGCGCCCGAGGCCATCAAACCCTTGGTCTGCTCTGGATCAGGGGCGAGGTGCAAGTAGGTGAAGAGGGTGTGGCGCGGGGTGAGGAGGGCGATCTCCTGGGCTTGCGGCTCCTTGACCTTCACGATGGTGTCGGCGGCGGCGAAGACGGCGGCCGCGTCGGGAACGATCTTGCCGCCCGCGGCGGCATAGTCGGCGTCGCTCAGGCCGACCCCGGCGCCGGCGCCCGATTGGACGAAGACCTCATGGCCGTGGGCGGTCAGGGTGGCGACGACGGCGGGCACGAGGCCCACGCGACGCTCGAGAGGCTTGATCTCGGTCACAGTGCCGATGCGCATGGGCGTTTTTCCTCCACCTTATAGCGCCGAGGCTAGTGGATAGTTGCAGATGAAACCTTGAAAAACAGCGGGCCAGAGATCAGTGTTCCACAAGTTTCTTGTGCGAAAGATGCCCCTCGCGGTGAAATCCTCAACTCACGACCTCGATATCGCGGATAAGCGCCTATTGTCTCATTTGCAGGCGCATGGACGAGCGACGAACGTGGAACTCGCCGAGGCCGCGCACCTCTCGGAGTCCGCCTGCTTCCGCCGGGTGCGCGCCCTGGAGGCGGAGGGGGTGATCACAGGCTATGCGGCGGCGGTCGATCCCCGCGCCGTGGGCCTGGGCCTCTCGGTCTTCGTGTCCATCACCCTGGCCAGCCAGGCCCAGGACGTGCTGTCGGCCTTCGAGGCCGCGGTGACCGAGGCGCCCGAGATCATGGAATGCCACCTGATGACCGGCCAGGCCGACTATGTCCTGCGGGTGGTCGCCGCCGACATGGACGACCTGGAGCGGGTGCACGCCACCCGCCTGACCCGGCTGCCCGGGGTGGCGCGGATCAACTCGTCCATCGCCCTGCGCACGGTGGTGCGACGCACGGCCCTACCGCTCCGCTAGGGCCCAATTTCGCCATGGGTCCTGGGCAGGTTCCCGCCGCAACAAGGAGTTCCCCCATGCGCGTCACCGCCCTTCTCGCACTGGCCCTCGCCGCCTGCGCCTCGACCGCCCTGGCTGCCCCAGGCCGGTTCATCCATCCGGCCGACACCAGCAAGGACGACCGGATCGATAAGGCCGAATGGGTCGCCTACAAGCTGCCCGCGACCGAGTTCGCCAAGGCCGACAAGAACGCTGACGGCAAGATCGACGGCCCCGAGTTCGTGGCCTGGGATACGGCTCAGAAGGCGAAGCACGCGGGTCACTAGAGGCTCAGATCCTCCCCCAGCGCGCAGCGCGCTTTGGGGGAGGTGGCGCGTCGCCCTCTTCGGCGACGTGACGGAGGGGGTTGAAGCCCACAAGAGTCAAATTCCCCTCTGCCAGCTTCGCTGACAGCTCCCCCAGAGGGGGAGCAACTGGGTCTTGTTCCGTTCCTAACTCAGCGCCTGATCCAGATCGGCGATCAGGTCGTCGGCGTCCTCGATGCCCACCGACAGCCGGATCAGGCCGTCGGCGATGCCGATGCGGGCACGGGTCTCCGCCGGGATCGAGGCGTGGGTCATGATCGCCGGATGTTCGATCAGGCTCTCAACCCCGCCCAGGCTCTCGGCGAGGGTGAACAGCCGGGTGCGCTCCAGCATCCGCACGGTCCCGGCCAGGTCGCGGTCGAGCACCGCCGAGATCATGCCGCCGAAACCGCCGGTCATCTGGCGCTTGGCCAGCTCGTGCTGCGGATGGCTGGGAAGGCCCGGATAGACCACCTGCGCCACGTCGGACCGCGCCTCCAGCCAGCGGGCGATCTTCATGCCGCTCTCGCAGTGGCGTTGCATGCGCAGCGCCAGGGTCTTCACGCCGCGCAGGGCCAGGAACGAGTCGAACGGCGAGGCCACCGCGCCGACGGCGTTCTGCAGGAAGCCCACCTGGTCGGCGAGGTCCTTGTTGCTCCCCACGATCAGGCAGCCGCCGACGATGTCGGAATGGCCCGAGAGGTATTTGGTGGTGGAATGCATCACCACGTCGAAGCCGAACTCCAGTGGCCGCTGGCAGTAGGGGCTGGCGAAAGTGTTGTCGGCCGCGGCCAGCAGGCCATGCTTCCTGGCGAGCGCGGCGATGGCCTCGAGGTCGGCCAGGCGCAGCATCGGGTTGGTGGGGGTCTCCACCCAGATCAGCTTCGTATTGGGCCGGATCGCCGCCTCGACGGCGGCCAGGTCGGACAGGTCGACGAAGCTGAACTCAAGCCCGGCCGAGCGCTTGCGCACCTTGTCGAACAGCCGGAACGAGCCGCCGTAGAGGTCCTCGCTGGCGATTACGTGGTCGCCGGCGTCCAGCACCTCCAGGAAGGTCGAGATCGCCGCCAGGCCCGAGGCGAAGGCGTAGCCCCTTGTCCCGCTCTCCAGGTCCGCCACCGCGCGCTCGAAGGCGAAGCGGGTGGGGTTCTGGCTGCGGGAATATTCGAAGCCCTTGTGCTCTCCCGGACTGGTCTGGGCGTAGGTCGAGGTGGCGTAGATCGGCGGCATCACCGCCCCGGTGGTGGGGTCGTGGAACTGGCCGCCGTGGATGGCGCGGGTTGCGAATTCCAGCCGGTTCTTGCCCTTGATGTCTTCGGTCACGCCGCGCGCCTGAGATAGTTGATGAGGTCGATACGGGTGATCAGCCCGAGGAATTCGCGCCCGTCCAGCACGATGGCCACCTGGTCCTTTTCGAAGACCGGCAACAGGGCGTCCAGCGAGTCGCCGGCCTGCAGGGTGTTGAGCTTGGCGGTCATGGCCGTGGCCACGTCCTGGGCGAAGCGGCGGTCGGGTTTGCTGTCCTCGACCGCGTCCAGCAGATCGCTCTCGTCGATGAGGCCGATCAGCCGCCCGTCGTCCAGCACCGGGAGCTGGCTGACATCGGCCTGGCGCATTCGGTTATAGGCGGTGAGCAGGGTGTCGTGCGGCCCCACGGTGATCGCCCCGCCTTCGGAAGGCGCGCGCGCGATCAGGTCGCGCAGGTCGCCGTGCAGGTGACGCTCAGTCAGCCCCTGCTCGGCCAGCCAGGAGTCGTTGTAGACCTTCGACAGGTAGCGGGAGCCGGTGTCGCAGACGAGGGTCACCACCCGCTTGGGCTCGGTCTGCTCGCGGCAATAGCGCAGGGCGGCGGCCAGCAGGGTGCCCGACGACGAGCCGCCCAGCACCCCGGCCTTGTTCAGCAGTTCGCGGGCGGCGGCGATGCTTTCGGTGTCGGTGATCGAGTAGGCCTTCGACACCAGCTCGAGATCGCAGTTGTCGGGGATGAAGTCCTCGCCGATGCCCTCGACCACCCAGGAGCCGGGTTCGATGGTCTTCCCGGTGTTGATCAAGGGGGCGAGGATCGAACCCGTCGGATCGGCCAGCACCATCTTGGTCTTCGGCGAGGCCTTGGCGAAGTAGCGGCCGAGGCCCGTGAGCGTCCCGCCGGAGCCAACGCCCACCACCACGGCGTCCAGGTCGCCTTCCATCTGCTCCAGGATCTCGGGGCCGGTGGTGGTCTCATGGGCCTTCGGATTGGCCGGGTTGGAGAACTGGTTGATGAAGTAAGCGCCGGGAATATCGGCGGCCAGGCGCAGGGCCATGTCCTGGTAGTATTCCGGATGCCCCTTGCCGACGTCGGAGCGGGTGATCCGCACGTCCACGCCCATGGCCCGCAGGTGCTGGATCTTTTCCCGGCTCATCTTGTCGGGGACCACCAGCAGGATGCGGTAGCCCTTCAGCACGCCCACCTGGGCCAGGCCCAGGCCGGTGTTGCCGGCGGTGGCCTCGACGATCGTCCCGCCCGGCTTGAGGCTGCCGTCGGCCTCGGCGGCCTCGATCATGGAGAGCGCGATCCGATCCTTGATCGAGCCGCCGGGATTGGCGTTCTCCAGCTTGACGAACAGGCGGCACGGCCCGGTGTCGAAGCCGGTCAATTCCAGCATCGGGGTGTTGCCTATCAGGTCCAGGGCGGACCCGACCGGCGGGGAAAGCGGCGGATGGGCGTTCATCGGGTTCTCGTCGTCGAAAGGTGGGGGCAGACGGGGAAACGCCCAAGGGTCCGTTTCCGCGCCATCTGTCCGGGCGCATGGGAGATTTTACCCCAATAGCCCGCTTCGACCGCCACAGGAACAGCGTCCGTCGAACGAGATCGCGCGAAATCGCGCCTGAGCGGACTCGACAAGCTCGCGCCCCTCGGTTGAATTGCGCGCACATCAAGTCCGGGGTCCTCATGATCGTTCGCCGCCTGCTCGCCGCAGCCCTCGTCGCCGCGCTGTCCGCGCCGGCCTTCGCCCAGACCGCGCCGGCCCCGACGCCGCAGCCGGTCCCTACCGAGGCGGGCAAGGCCGAGAAGGAGCCCCGGCCGAACACCTCGGAACTGAACAAGCCCGTGGCGACGCCGTCGCTGGAGAAGGCGGCCGACAAGCCCAAGTGGGACGTGGACGCCCCGCCCGGACCGACCCGGGAGGTCTCCATCGACGTGACCTCCGGCACCTGGATGAGCCTGGACGTCAGCCCCGACGGCCGCGAGGTGGTTTTCGACCTGCTGGGCGACCTCTATGTGATCCCGATCGGCGGCGGCGAGGCCCGCGCGCTCACCACCGGCATGGCCTGGGACATGCACCCGGCCTATTCGCCCAACGGGCGCTGGATCGCCTTCACCTCGGATCGGGGCGGCGGCGATAATATCTGGATCGTGGACCGGGACGGCTCCAACCCGCGCCAGGTCACCAAGGAGACCTTCCGCCTGCTGAGCCAGCCCGACTGGACGCCGGACTCCGAATACATCGTGGCGCGCAAGCATTTCAGCTCGACCCGCTCGCTGGGGGCCGGGGAGATGTGGCTCTATCACCGCTCGGGCGGCGAGGGGCTGCAGCTCACCAAGAAGCGCACCGAGCAGAAGGACTCCGGTGAGCCGGCCTTCAGCCCCGACGGCCGCTATCTCTATTTCAGCGACGACGCCACACCCGGCGGGGTGTTCGAATACTCCAAGGACGTCAACGGCCAGATCTATGTGATCCAACGCCTGGACCGCGAGAAGGGCGAGCTCGAGCCGTTCGTCACCGGGCCCGGCGGATCGATCCGCCCCACCCCCTCGCCGGACGGCAAGTCCTTGGCCTTCATCCGGCGGGTCCGGTACAAATCCACCCTCTTCGTGATGGACCTGGCCTCGGGCCGCGAAACCGCGATCTTCGACGGTCTCGACCGCGACATGCAGGAGACCTGGGCCATCCACGGGGTCTATCCGTCCATGGCCTGGACCCCCGACAACAAGGCCCTGGTGGTCTGGGCCGGCGGCAAGATCAAGCGGGTCGAGGTGGCCTCTAGGGCGGTGGCCGAAATCCCCTTCCACGTGAAGGCCAGCCGCACGATCCAGGAGGCCGTGCGCTTCCCGGTGGAGGTCGCGCCCAAGGACTTCAAGGTGAAGATGCTGCGCTGGACCGAGGTCAATCCGGCCGGCGACATGGTCGTCTACCAGGCCCTCGGCCATCTCTGGATCAAGGACCTGAAATCGGGCGCGCGCCCGCGCCGTCTGACCCGCCAGAGCGACCACTTCGAGTTCTATCCGGCCTGGAGCCGGGACGGCCGGTCCATCGTCTACACCACCTGGAACGACCAGGACTTCGGCACGGTCCGGGTGGTCCCGGCAGGCGGCGGCGAGGGCCGCGTGGTCTCCAGCCAACCCGGTCACTATCTGGAACCGGCCTTCAGCCCCGACGGCGCGACCATCGTCTATCGGGCGGTCTCCGACGGCTTCCTGACCTCGGCCATGTGGGGCCGCGAGCCGGGCCTGTACGCGATCCCGGCCAAGGGCGGCGGCAAGCCGGCCCTGGTCTCGAAGGGCGGGGTGCAGCCGCAGTTCGGGGCGACCGGGGACCGGGTGTTCTTCATGTCCTTCGAGGCGGAGAACAAGCGCGCGCTGAAGTCGGCCAAGCTGGACGGCTCGGAGGAGCGCAGCCACCTGCTGAGCGAATTCGCCGCCGAGTACGCCATCAGCCCCGACGAGAAGTGGGTGGCCTGGACCGAGCGGTTCAACGCCTATGTCATGCCCTTCGCCCGCACCGGCAAGTCGGTGGACATCTCGCCCAAGGCCGCGGCCCTGCCGGTGACTCGGGTGACCCAGGACGCGGGCTACTTCCTGCACTGGTCGGGCGACGCCAGGAAGCTGTGGTGGTCGGAAGGCCCTGAGCTGTTCTCCCGCGACCTGAAGGACGCCTTCGCCTTCGTCGACGGCGCCCCCAAGGAGCTGCCCAAGCCGGCCGAGCACGGGACCGACATTTCCTTCACCCAGGCCTATGCGGCGCCGACCGGCCGCACGGCGCTCACCGGCGCCCGCATCGTCACCATGAAGGGCGACGAGGTGATCGCCGATGGCGTGGTGGTGCTGAACGGCAATCGCATCGAGGCGGTGGGGCCGCGTGGTTCCGTCACCGTGCCGGCCGGCGCGAAGGTGATCGACGTGGCTGGCAAGACCATCATCCCCGGCATCATCGACGTGCACTGGCACGGCTCCATGGGGTCGGACCAGATCATCCCGCAGCAGAGCTGGGTGAACTATGCCTCCCTGGCCTTCGGGGTCACCACCATCCACGACCCCTCGAACGACTCGGGCGAGATCTTCGCCCACTCCGAGCTGGCCAAGGCCGGGGCGGTGGTAGGGCCGCGGATCTTCTCCACCGGCACCATCCTCTACGGAGCCAAGGCGCCGTTCACGGCCCAGATCGACAGCCTGGACGACGCGCGCTCGACCCTGCGCCGGATGGCGGCCATCGGGGCCTTCAGCGTCAAGAGCTACAACCAGCCCCGCCGCGAGCAGCGCCAGCAGATCCTGGCCGCCGCCCGCGAGCTGAAGATGATGGTGGTCCCGGAAGGCGGCTCGCTGTTCGAGCACGACATGACCTTCGTGGTCGACGGTCACACCGGGGTGGAGCACTCGATCCCGCCGGCGGCCATCTATGACGACGTGCTGCAGCTCTGGCCGGCCACCAAGGTGGGCTATACCCCCACCCTGATCGTCGCCTATGGGGGCCCCTTCGGCGAGAACTACTGGTACGCCCATACCGATGTGTGGGCCGATCCACGGCTCTCGAAGTATGTCCCCCGCCGCATCCTCGACGCCCGCGCGCGCCGGCCGGTCAAGGCGCCGGAAGAGGAGTACAACCACGTCAACATCGCCCGGATGGTGAAAGCCCTCGCCGACAAGGGGGTCTCAGTCCAGCTCGGCGCCCACGGCCAGCGCGAGGGTTTGGGCGCGCACTGGGAGATGTGGATGATGGCCCAGGGCGGCATGACCCCGATGCAGGTGTTGAAGGCCGCCACCCTCGACGGCGCGGCCTATCTGGGAATGGATCGCGACCTCGGCTCACTTGAGCCTGGCAAGCTGGCCGACCTGCTGGTGCTGGACGCCGACCCGCTGGCCGACATCCGCAACTCGACCTCGATCCGCTACACCGTCGCCAACGGCCGGGTCTACGACGCCATGTCGATGGAAGAGCTGGGCGGCAAGGCCAAGAAGCCGTTCTGGTTCGAGCTGCCGGGCGCCGAGGGCTGGGGCGTCGGCTCCACCGCCGCCGTCAGCCATCAGGACGACTAGATGGCCAGGAGCACCCCCGCGACGCTCGCGCTGGACAAGGCGGGCGTCGCCTATGGCCTGGCGACCTACGACTATGATCCTGACGCGCCCCGGGTCGGGCTGCAGGCCGCCGAGAGCCTGGGGGTCGCGCCGGATCGGGTGCTCAAGACCCTGATGACCCTGGTGGACGGCAATCCGGTCTGCGCGGTGTTGGCCTCGGACCAGGAGGTGGCCATGAAGAAGCTGGCCGCCGCGGTCGGGGGCAAGTCGGCCGGCATGATGAAACCCGCCGACGCCGAGCGGATCACCGGCTACCGGGTGGGCGGGGTCAGCCCCTTCGGCCAGAAGAAATCGGTTCCCACCGTGGTGGACGCCGCCGCCATGGCCCACCCCAAGGTCTATGTGAACGGCGGCCAGAGGGGCCTGCAGGTGGAGCTCGCGCCCGGCGACCTGGCAGCCACCCTGGGCGCCAAGGTCGCGCGCCTGACGTGACACCGGTCGTCTTCACGGATCGGTTGCGATTTGCGGGCAGGTTTCGTTGGCGGCCGCTGCTTGAGCCGGATAGGTTACCATTGATAATTTGGCGCGCCCGCGAGGCGAGATGAGCGTGACGGTGTCGCGGGGCGAACGCCCTGCCTTCGGTTCGATGGCATGACCCCGGCGAGGCTCGCCCGGCGGCGCAATTACCATGTCGGCAATGTGCGCGGGCAGCTGCTGGCGGCGGCGCGCGATATCCTGGCCGAGAGCGGCCGGGCCGCGCTCAGCCTGCGCGCCATCGCCGAGCGGGCCGGGGTCGCGCCAGGCACGGTCTACTATCATTACGTCGACAAGGCCGCGCTGCTGGCCGGCCTGGCGGTCGACGGCTTCCGGCAACTGGCCCTGGCCATGCACGAGGCCTATGCGGCCGATCCAGCGGGCGGGGGCCTGCGCACCACGGGCGGCGCCTATCTCGCCTTCCTGCGCGAGAAGCGCGAGCTCTACGAACTGATGTACGAGGCGCGCGACTCCGGCCGGACCGACGTCGCCGAGGCCGAGGCCGAGGCCATCGCGGTGTCCCGCAGCGCGATCATGGCCGACTTCCAGGGCCTTTATCCGGAGGCCATCGCCCACGACATGGCCGAGGCGATCTGGGCCTGGGGGCGCGGTATCGCCGCCGTCGGCCTGGCCCGCGGCGCGGACGGCGGCGAGCAGGGCGACGAGGCGGTGCAGTCCGCCGTGCGGGGGCTGACGGCGCTCATCGCCCGCGCGTGATGAAAGACACACCCCACAGAGGAAAACGGGGCGCGACGTATTTCCCCCTATTCGAACGCCGTTCGAGACCTCCAGCGTCAATCCATTAAGCACTCGCGACGGGCGGCATAACGCCCGCGTCTGGCTGGGAGGTAACATTGCTGCATCAACCCCTGCGTCTTCGCAGTCTTTTCGTCATGGGCGCGTCTGTCGCCGCACTTACCGCCGCGGCCGCACCGGCCATGGCTCAGGACACGGCCTTCACCATCGAAGAGCTGGTGATCACCGCCGAAAAGCGGGAACAGAGCCTGCAGGACGTGCCGGTGGCCGTCACCGCCTACACCAGTGAAAAACGCGACCTGCTCGGGGTCGCCACCGTCGAGGACCTGGCGCGGGTCACGCCCAGCGTCGCCTACACCAACAATGACCGCCTCTCGATCCGCGGCTTCGGGCGCCTGACCAACGCGATCGGCACCGACCCCTCGGTGGCGCTCTATTCGGACGGCATCTTCTCCAACTCGATGGCCGATAGCTCGACGCCGTCGCTGTTCATCGAGCGGACAGAGATCCTGCGGGGCCCGCAGGGCACCCTCTACGGCCGCAACTCCATCGGCGGCGCGCTCAACATCATCGGCAAGCGGCCGAGCGACGAGTTCAACGGCGAGGTCCGCGCGGCGGTCGGCAACTACGGAACCTGGCGCACCGACGCCCTGGTGACCGGACCCGTCACCGAGGGCCTGCGCTTCCTGCTCGGCGGTTCGCTGGAGCGGCGCGAGAAGGGCTTCATCGACAACGTCGGCCCGGCCGGCGACACCAGCGCCGTGAAGCGCTACGTGGTCGAGGCCCAGATCGAGGCCGATCTCGGCGAGAACATCACCGCGCGCCTGCGCTATACGAAGTTCGACTGGGACGACAGCTACGGGGTCGGCAACGTCCACGAGGCGGTCATCACGCCCTACGACACCGTGTCCGTCACGGGCCTGGGCAACGCGGCGCTCTACTACAACCCGACGCTTGGCTACGGCACGGCGAACATCACCGGGTCCGACCCGTTCAAGATCGACACCAACCAGACGATGGAGGGCAAGCTCTCCAACCACAACCGTCTGCACTTCGACCTGACCTGGGACCTCGGCGACATCAGCGTGAAGTACCTCGCCGGGTACCAGGCCTATGTCTACAACACCAACGGCGACGAGGACCGCTCCTCGCGCTCCGGCAACTTCAGCGTCAACGCGGCGACCCCGTTCGGCGCCTACACCGCCACCGGCGTCTCGCCCAACGAGCGCTTCTTCTATCAGGAGAAGCAAAAGTGGTGGTCGAACGAGATCAACATCTCGTCCAACACCGATGACCCGCTGCAATGGATCGTCGGCGCCTTCCAGTACCACCAGGTCTATTCGCAGCCGCAGGGCCTGCGCGTGCTGGGCGATCCGTCGATGTTGTCGCCGATCAACCTGGCCACCGGCGGCCTGGCGGCCCCGAACCCCAACGGCAACTTCCTGCTGGTGGACGGGAGCCTCGAGGTCGACTCGTTCGCCGCCTTCGGCCAGATCGACTACGCGTTCACCGACACCCTCACCCTGACCGCCGGCCTGCGCTGGACCAAGGATGAGAAGACCGGCACCGACTTCGCCCGTTACGTGTCGCGGACCAACACCACCACGACCATCCTGCGCTCGGTCGGCATTCCGCTGACCGCCGCCCAGGGCATGGCCGTCGACTTCACCACCTTCGTGGTCTGCGGCGGCCCAACCATCGCCACCTGCGCGGCCAATCCGCTGTATTCCAATCTGCGGCAGGACCCGAACGGCGGCCTGGTTCGCAACCTGGCGGCCGACTACGACGCCTGGACCGGGACCCTGGGCCTGCAGTGGCAGCCTGACGATGACACCAACGCCTACGCCCGCTATAGCCGCGGCTACAAGTCGGGCGGTTGGCTGGCTTCCAACGGTCTGACGCCGTTCCCCTACGCCGACCCTGAATATGTCGACAACTATGAGCTCGGCCTGAAGAAGACCTTCGGCGGCCGCTTCCAGGTCAATGCGGCGGTGTTCTACGCCGACTACAAGGGCTTCCAGGCGCCGCTCACCGTGGTGCTCAACGCGACCACCGGCTCCACCGGCTCGCAGTTCCTGAACCTCGACGCCCGCAACTACGGTTTCGAGCTCGAGACCCAGTGGGCCCCGCTCGACAACCTGTCGATCTTCGGCAGCTACTCCTACCTCAACGCCGAGATCGAGAAAGGCTGCTGCTTCGTCGACGCCAACGACCCACGGGCCCTGCAGCCCGGGGCCAAGCCGATCGGCGCGGCCCTGCCCAATGGCAGCCAGCCGCAAACCCTGGTCGGCAATCGCCTGCCCATGACGTCCGAGCACAAGCTGAACCTCGGCGCCAACTACACCTTTGACTTCGCGGCCGGGAGCCTGACCCTGGGCGGCACCTACACCTATACTGACGATATGCAGACCACCGTCTTCAGCCAGCCCAACTCCACTGCGCCGTCGAACGAGATTGTCGACTTCCGCGCGCTGTGGAAGGACGGCGACAGCCGCTTCACGATCATCGGCTATGTGAAGAACGCCTTCGACGAGACGGCCTATCAGAGCTCGACGACCTCGTCCGTCACCGCGGCCAACACCTTCCGCCGCACGGTGAAGCTGAACTTCCCGCGCACGTTCGGCATGGAGTTCCAGTACCGCTTCTAAGGGTTTCCAAACCTGGGTTCCAAGGGCGTCGCGGGAGACCGCGGCGCCCTTTCCCGTTCCAGCCTCCGCCATAGTCCGGATGGATCATGCGCCGCGTCGCGGGCGGCGCCAGTCTCCAGGCGTAGTCGGCGAGGCCTGTCCTCGCCGCATGCGGCGCCGTCAGGTGTCGTTGCCTGCGAGTCCAGCCGCCAAAGAACCTCCCCGGTCCGCGGCGGCTGGGCGTCGCTTGGGCCTAGATGTCGAGGGTCGCGCGCAGCATCCAGGCGTGCTTCTCGTGCGCGGTCAGCCGGTCGGTGAGAAGACCCGCGGTGACCTCGTCGCCGGCCTCCTGGGCCGCGGGCAAGGTCGCGTAAAGCGTGCCGATCAGGGTCTCGTGGCTGGAGATCAGGTCCTTGACCATCCCCTCGGCCTTGTTGGTCGGATCGCCGTCCTTGATCGCCGACAGCTTGCCGAACGACACGTAGCCCTGCGGAGCGAGCTCGCCCAGCGCGCGGATGCGCTCCGCGACCTCGTCGATGGCCGTCCACATCTCGGTGTACTGGTCCATGAACAGGGTGTGGAGCTGGGCGAAGTTCGAGCCCCGGACATTCCAGTGGTAACCATGGGTCTTCAGATAGACCGCGTAGGAATCGGCCAGCAGCCTGGCAAGGCCGTCGGCGGCGGCCTTGCGGGCGGCGGGATTGGGTCCGGCGTTGGTCATGTCTTCAATCTCCTTGGCTGTCAGGCGGTCGCGGAACGCGCCGCGTCGGTTCGGCGGCCGATCCGCTCCCAGACCCTCTCATGCACCGCGAAGGCGAGCGTCTGGAAGATGGGTTCGATCAGGCCTATGGCCAGGGCCGCGCGCCAGTCCCGTGTCAGGGCGAACGCCACCCCGATCGCCACCGTCATGTGCATCAGGCTGTAGCTCAGGGTTTTCTTGGCGGCGTGCATGGCGGGCATCCAATTGAGAATGGTTCGCAATATATCCTAAAGCGAACTTATTGGAAGCCTGTCGGCGATCAGTTTTTCTTCCGCGAGGCGGCGTCTGCTTATCGCCCGAAGTCGCTTGGCGTCCCGGACATTTTGGTTATCGTTGTTCACATGATCGCCCGACAGAGGCGGCGTGGAGGAGCGACCCATGAAGTTCACCTGGTTCAACCTGATGCCGTGGCCGTATCTGCCGGACGACTTCCGGGAGAAGAACCGCTCGGTCTGGGTCGATATCGACCAGAAGCTGTTCGACCCGGCCAAGAGCCATGAGGTCTACAACACCTACATGGACCTCCTTGAGTACGCCGACACGCTCGGGTTCGACGGCGTCGGGGTGAACGAGCACCACCAGAACGGCTACGGCATCATGCCCAGCCCCAACATCATCGCCGCGGGGCTGGCGCGCCGCACCAAGGACGCGGCCATCGTGGTCCTTGGCAACTCCATCGCCCTCTACAATCCGCCGATCCGCGTGGCCGAGGAGTTCGCCATGCTGGACTGCATCTCCGGCGGGCGGCTGGTGGCCGGGTTCCCGGTGGGGACCTCGATGGACACCAACTATTGCTACGGCCAGATCCCGTCCCTGACGCGGGAGAAGTACCAGGAAGCCCACGACCTGATCATCAAGGCCTGGACCACGCGCGAGCCCTTCGCCTGGAACGGCCGCTACAACAAGCTGCGGCACGTGAACATCTGGCCGCGCCCGATCCAGGACAAGCCGCATCCGCCGGTCCACATCCCCGGCGGCGGCTCGGTGGAGACCTACGACTTCTGCATCGACAACACCTATTCCTATTCCTACCTCAGCTTCTCGGGCTACCTGCGCGCCCAGGCCCTGATGAGCGGGTACTGGAAACGGGTCGAGGAGCGGGGGGTGGACAAGAGCCCCTACCGGGCCGGCTTCGCCCAGACCATCCTG
Organism: Phenylobacterium sp. LH3H17; assembly: GCF_024298925.1. Taxonomy (NCBI): domain Bacteria; kingdom Pseudomonadati; phylum Pseudomonadota; class Alphaproteobacteria; order Caulobacterales; family Caulobacteraceae; genus Phenylobacterium; species Phenylobacterium sp. LH3H17. The sequence continues at coordinate 541,528 of NZ_CP101283.1, forward strand.
GTGGCCGACACCGACGAGGAGGCCGAGCGTCTCTATTCCGAGCACGTCAGCTACTTCTACAATCGCTGCCTGCACGTCTATCCGGGCTTCGCCGACGCGCCGGGCTACCGGACCATCAAGACCATCCAGACCGGCGCCCTCAGCCAGTACGCGCCGCCGCGCGGCGGCTACACCCAGCTCACCTGGAAGGAGCTGACCGAGCAGGGCCACGTGATCGCCGGCTCTCCCGAGACCGTCCGCCAGCGGATGGAAGACCTGATCAAGGGCCTCAACGTCGGCAACATCTTCTGCCTGATGCATGTGGGGAACATGCCGGCCGACAAGTGCATGTATTCCACCAAGCTGTTCGCCGAGAAGGTGATGCCCAAGCTGCGGAACATGTTCCCCGACTGGGACGACGACAACCGCTTCTGGACCAGTCCCCTCGACAAGCGGGTGACCGCCGGCCGCCTGCCGAAGGAGGCGCCCACCGGCGCCGACCTCGCCAAGACCTACGCTTGAGGGGACGACGAACATGGAACTGAAGACCGTCCAGACCCGGCACGTGCCCGTTCGCTACCTGGAAGGCGGCTCGGGCCCCGACCTGGTGTTTCTGCATGGCGCGGGCGGCGTAACGGCCGAGGATCCGTTCCTGAACGCCCTGGCCCAGACGCACCACGTCTATGCGCCGCTGGTCCCGGGCTATGGCGACAGTGAGGAATGCCCCGAGATCCGCGACATGCTGGATTTCACCCTGCACGGCTGGGACGTGGTCGAGGCGCTTGGCCTGAAGGATCCGATCCTGGTCGGCCACTCCATGGGCGGCATGATCGCCGCGGAAATGGCCGCCCTCGCGCCCCACGACGTCTCGCGCCTGGCCCTGATTTGTCCGGCGGGGCTGTGGGACGACGACCATCCCGTCGCGGATCTCTTCTCGCTGATGCCCTACGAGATGCCGCAGATGCTGTTCCATGACGCGGAGGCCGGCGCCGCCATGCTGACCGCCGGGCGCAATGTCGAGGACCCCAACTTCCTGCAGACCTATCTGGTGACCAATGCGCGCCAGCTCGGCATGGCCGGCCGCATCCTGTTCCCGATCCCGGAGCGGGGCCTGGCCCAGCGGCTCTACCGGATCAAGGCCAGGACTGTCGTCGTCTGGGGCGACAGCGACCGCCTCGTGCCCCCCTTCTACGCCCACGGCTTCAAGAAGGGGATCGCCGGCGCCGAGCTGGTCTCGATCCCCGAGGCCGGCCACATGGTGATCCTGGAGAAGACCGGCGCCGTGGTGGAGGCGGTCAACCGGCTGGGCTGAGCCGCTTGCCGTGGCGTCGATTGCGGCGCTCAATGACGGTCGGGGGATGCGAAGGGAGAAGCCTATGAGCGTCTACCGTGTCACCGAGATCATCGGCACGAGCGAAACCGGCTGGGAGGATGCGGCCAAGCAGGCCCTGGCCGCGGCGGCGGGGTCATTGCGCGAGCTTCGGGTCGCGGAGGTGACCAAGCTCGATATCACCCTGGGGGCCGACGGGAAGATAGAGTCCTTCCGCACCAAACTCAGCGTCAGCTTCAAGTACGACCCGAGCTAGGGCTCCGCAGCGAGACTTCGCCGGGGACTCAAGGCTAAGCTAGGCCGGACGGCGAACGCTGCGGGAGGGACTCTTTGAAGCATCTTGCGCTGCTCGCGCTCGCGGGTTTGATCCTCTGCGCCTGCGGGGCGAAGGAAGGGCCGCCGGCCGACCCGGCGAGCCTCGCCCCGACTGACGCCCGGCTGGCGGGCCTGTACGAGGGCTCGTGCAAGGCCTGCCACGTCAATCCGCAATCGGGCGCGCCGCTCATCCACGACGCCAAGGCCTGGGCGCCGCGCTGGAAGCAGGGAGAGGACGTGCTGAGGGATCACGTGATCCAGGGCTTCAAGGCCATGCCGGCCGGCGGGCAATGCGCCGCCTGCACCCCGGACGACTTCCAGGCCCTGACCCGGTTCATGGCGGGCAAGTCGTGATCTCGCGGCGCGCGGCCTTGGCCGCCGGGGCCGCCGGCGTCGTGGGCGTGGGAGCGGGCGGAACCTACCTGGCGACCCGCGACAAACCCGAGCCGCCGTCCCCGCCCAGTCTGGACGCCGACAACCGCCTGCTCTGGCGCAACTGGTCGGGGATCGAGCACGCCTATCCCGCCGCCCGCCTGGCCCCGACGTCGGAGGCCGAGGTCGCCCAGGCGCTCAGGACCGCTGTCGGGCCCGTGCGCGCCGTCGGAGCCGGCCATTCCTTCACCGCCCTCGTGCCCACCTCCGGCAGCCTGATGACCCTCGACGGTCTCGCCGGTGTCGAGCGCTGGGAGGGCGACGAGGCGGTGGTCTGGGCCGGGACCCGGCTGGGCGCGCTGGGCCCCGCGCTGGCCGAGCGCGGCCGGGCCATGGCCAACCTGCCCGACATCAACAAGCAGTCCCTGGGCGGCTGCCTGGGCACCGCCACCCATGGCACGGGGAAGGCGCTGAAGGCCATCCACGGCGACGTCACCGCCCTGCGCCTGGCCACCGTCTCGGGCGATGTCCTGGACTGCGACGCCAATCAGAACGCGGACGTCTTTCAGGCCGCCAAGGTCTCGCTGGGCGCCTTGGGCGTTATCACCCAGGCACGGCTCGCGACCACGTCCAACCGCCGCCTGCACCGCCGCGTCTGGATCGAACCGCTCGAGGCCATGGTTGAGGCGGCCGAGGCGCGCTGGGACAAGCATCGCAATTTCGAGTTCTACGCCGTGCCGTTCACCGACCTAGCCGCCGGGATCAGCCATGACGAGACCGACGCCGCCGCGACCGTGCGGGCGGCCTCCACCGACGACGCCTTTCTCGAAGTGCTGAAGCAACTCCGCAATCTGACGCGGTTCTCCACTCCGATGCGCAAGGCCGCGGCCAAGGCCCTGCTTGGCTCCGCCGAGCCGGAGGAGGCCATCGACGAGGGCTGGAAGCTGCTTTCCACCGAGCGGCCCGTGCGCTTCAACGAGATGGAGTTCCACCTGCCGGTCGCCACCCACATGGCGGCGCTGAAGGAGGTGGTGGCCGCCATCGAGACCCACCGCCGCGACGTCTTCTTTCCCATCGAGGTTCGCCGCATCGCCGCCGACGAGGCCTGGCTCTCGCCCTTCCAGGGTGGCCCGCGCGGCTCCATCGCTGTCCATTGTCACTACAAGGACGAGTACGACTTCCTGTTCAGCCTGATCCAGCCGATCCTGCGCAAGCACGGCGGCCGCCCGCACTGGGGCAAGCTGCACAGCCTGAAGGCGACCGACCTGGCCGCCCTCTATCCGAACTGGACGGACTTCCTGGAGGTCCGCCGCCGGCTTGATCCGGAGGGGCGGCTACTGAACCCGTATCTGAAGGGTCTGTTCGGGGTCTGACCTAGATCCGCTCGATGATCGCGGCCGGAGCCATGCCGCCGGCGGCGCAGAGGGTGGCCATGCCGACGGTCAAGTCGCGGCGTTCCATCTCGTCAAGCAGAGTGCCCAGGATCATGGCCCCGGTTGCGCCGATCGGATGGCCGAGCGCGATGGCCCCGCCATTGACGTTGACGATGTCCGGGTTGACGTCGAGGTCGCGCATGAACTTCAGCGGCACCACGGCGAAGGCTTCGTTGATCTCCACCAGCTGGATGTCTTTCATCGACATGCCGGCCTTGCGCAGCGCCTTGCGGGCCGCCGGACCGGGGGCGTTCAGCATCAGCTCCGGAGAGTCGCCTGCCGTGGCGATGGAGACGATCCGCGCCCGCGGCTTCAGGCCATGCGCGCGGGCATAGTCCGGCGAGGCGATGACCACCGCGCCCGCGCCGTCCACCACGCCAGACGAGTTGCCGGCATGGTGCACGTGGTTGATCTTCAGGTCGGGATAGGTGGCCTCCACCAGGCGGCGGAAGGAGAGGCCTTCCTCGTCCAGCGGCATGTCGTAGAGGGCGGCGAAGGCGGCCTTGAGCTGGCCCAGGCCCTCGAGGGTGGTCTGGGGCCGCGGATACTCCTCGTTGTCGAGGGCAAGCGATCCGTCGTCGTTGTAGACCGGGATCAGGCTCTTGGAGAAATAGCCGTTGGCCAGGGCATGGGCCGCGCGCCGCTGGCTCTCGACCGCCAGCTTGTCCACGTCTTCGCGGGTGAAGCCCTCCAGGGTCGCCACCACGTCGCCGCACACGCCCTGGTGGGGCTGCGGATGGATGGCGCGCAGATGGGTGTTCAGGCTGTCGAGGGTCGGGCCGGCCTGCCGCTTCAGGGTCGAGCCGTGGGACATGCTCTCCACGCCGCCGGCGATCACCAGGTCCTGGGCGCCGGACATCACGCCCATGGCCGCCAGGTTCACGGCCGTCAGGCCCGAGCCGCAGAAGCGGTCCAGGCTCATGCCGGGCGCCTCGACCGAGTAGCCGGCGTCCAGCGCCGCCATCCGGGCGATGCAGGAGCCCTGCTTGCCGCTCTGGGTGCCGCAGCCGGCGATGACGTCGTCGACGTCGGCGGTGTTCAGGCCGTTCCGCTCGGCCAGCGCCTTCAGCACCGTCGAGAGGATCCGCTGCGGGTGGACATTGGCCAGCCCGCCCTTGTCCACCTTGCCCACGCCCCGCGGCGTGCGCGCCGTATCGATGATCCAGGCCTCGCCCATCGGAATATCCTCGCCTTGTCGCACCGCCTCGCGGGCGGAATTCGCCAGGACATTGGCCCCCCGTACGCCACGGCAGGCCAGCGGAATTTCGCGCCGAACGAAAAAGGGCCGCCCCGCAGGACGGCCCCCGATCGATCCGTGGACCCTTCGCCTCAGGCCAGGACGCGGGTCTCGCGGCGGCGGCGCAGGGCCGAGCCGGCCAGGCCGAACCCAGTGATCATCATGGCCCAGGTCGCGGGCTCCGGGACCGCGCTGCCCATGCCTTCCAGATTCACCCGAACATTGTCGATGCTGACATTGCCCTCGACGCTGTCGCCAATGAGCGAGAAGCCGCCGATGCCGTTGGTCGAGGTGACCGAGAAGTGATTGTAGGAGCCCGGGTCGCTGTAGGCGCCGGGATTGTAGGGGAGCACGACGGACAGGAGCGTGGCCCCGGCCAGGTCCCAGATCCGCAGCGTGGGGGTGGCGTATGCGGCGATGTCGATATCGAAGCTCGACAGGGTCGCGCCGAACGCGGCGTCGAAACTGATCACCGAGTCCGTGCCGTTACCCAGGCCGTCCGCGATCCAGAGGCCGTCGGGGTTGTTTCCCCGGTCGCCGCCCGCGCCGTAATAATTCTGAAGATTGGAATTGGTCGCTAGCCAGCCCGATTCCCACGCGGGGAACGGGGCCTCGAAATCCTCGATGAGCGTCGTCGCCATCGCGGGCGCGGAAACCGAAAGCGCCAGCACCGACGCTGCCGCAGCAAAACCAAGCCTAAAACGCATAGAACACCCCACTTGCCGCACAAACTTGCGAACAGAGCCCAGGACTCCGGGCCTGTTGAGGCTTGTTAATGATCGGTAAAGCCTGGCGGGACCGCCCCCTTTTGGGGGTGTGGCTGCGCCGCAACGTGAATTTTCCCGTGTGAGGGGAATGACTTGGCCAATGCGACAACGTCGGCCTTCGACGATTCGTTCAATCTTGAACGAGTCGAGTGAGGTCGGACGGGCGTGGGGCGTCTCGATCGCGTTCGTAGCGTGTCTCGACCGGAAACGGCGGCAGCCAGGATTCTCGGCGGACGGTCCAGAGCTCATAGGTCGGGATGAGCTGGTCGGGAGCATCCAGGGATCCAAGGTGCACTTCGATCTCGTCACCGCTGCGGGCGAAGACGGACGAGCCGCAGCGGGGACAGAAGTGGCGGCCGAGGTAGTCGTGGGTCTCGCCTTCCATCCTCACGGCGTCCTGAGGGAACACAGCCGCGGCGTGGAAGAGGGCGCCATGATGCTTGCGGCAGTCGAGGCAGTGACAGATGCCGACCCGGTCCGGGCGACCCAACGCCACAAGCCGGACGTCGCCGCACAGGCAGCCGCCCGTGAACTTGTCCATGCCGCGTCTCCCTGGTGGGCCAGATGTCATCCTGGCCGGATAGGGCCCCGCCGCCTAGCCTCGCCGGGCGAGTGGTCAAACGAAAAGGGCCGCCCCATCGGGGCGGCCCTACCGCGTTTCGGCTTCTGAAGCCTGTGTCGCCTAGAAGATCTCGAACAGGCCCGCGGCGCCCATGCCGCCGCCGACGCACATGGTGACGACGCCGTACTTGGCGCCGCGACGCTTGCCTTCGTGCAGGATGTGGCCCGTCGCCCGGGCTCCCGTCATGCCATAGGGGTGGCCGATGGAGATGGCGCCGCCCGAGACGTTGTACTTGGCGGGGTCGATTCCCAGCTCGTCGCGGCAGTAGAGGCATTGCGAGGCGAAGGCCTCGTTCAACTCCCACATGTCGATGTCGTCGATCTTCAGGCCGTTGCGCTCCAGCAGCTTGGGGATCGCGAACACTGGGCCGATGCCCATTTCTTCCGGGCCGCAGCCGGCCACGGCCATGCCGCGATAGGCGCCCAGCGGGGTCAGGCCGCGACGCTCGGCTTCCTTGCGCTCCATCAGCACCACGGCCGCGGCGCCGTCGGAGAGCTGGCTGGCGTTGCCGGCGGTGATGAACCGGCCTTCCTTGACGTACTGGCCGCCCTTGAACACAGGGGCCAGCTTCTGCAGGTCGGCGAGGGTGGTCTGGGGCCGGTTGCCCTCGTCCTGGGTCAGGCGGACTTCCTTTTCGGAGAACTCACCGGTCTCCTTGTTCTGCACCATCATGATCGAGGTCAGCGGCGCGATCTCGGCGTTGAAATAGCCGGCGGACTGGGCCGCGGCGGTGCGCTGCTGGGACTGGTAGGCGTACTCGTCCTGGGCTTCGCGGCTGACATTGTAGCGCTCGGCCACGATCTCGGCGGTCTCGAGCATCGAGGTGTGGATTTCCGGGACGTGCTCGTTCAGCCACTTATCGCTGGTGCGGTAGCGGTTCATCTTGTCGTTCTGGACCAGGCTGATGCTTTCAAGCCCGCCGCCGACGGCCACCGTCGCTCCGTCGTTGATGATGTACTTGGCGGCCGTGGCGATGCCCATCAGGCCCGAGGAACACTGGCGGTCGAGGGTCATGCCCGAGACGGTGTTGGGCAGGCCGGCGCGCAGGGCGGCTTGGCGGGCGATGTTGTTGCCGGTCGAGCCCTGCTGAAGGGCCGCGCCCATGACCACGTCGTCGATCTCGCCCGGATCGACGCCGGCGCGGGCCACCGCCTGGGCGATCACGTGGCCGCCGAGTTCGGCGCCGGAGGTGTTGTTGAACGCGCCGCGATAGGCCTTGCCGATCGGGGTGCGGGCTGTGGAGACGATAACGGCTTCACGCATGAAGGGGGTGTCCTGTTTCGTTGCTTAAGATCGACCCCGAACCTGACGTAGGGGGAGGTGGCGGGCAAAAAAGAGCCCGCCGGCGCTCGGGGCGCGGGCGGGCTCCTGGAACCTAGAGGTCGGAGAACTTCTTGCCGTCGGCGACGAGTTTTTCCAGCAGCGGCGCGGGCTTGAACTGGTCGCCCATCTTCGCCTGGAACTCCTGCATCTTGGCCAGCACCTTGGCGGGGCCGATCTGATCGCCGTACCACATGGGGCCGCCGCGATAGACCGGCCAGCCGTAGCCGTTCTGCCAGACTACATCGATGTCGGAGGCGCGGATGGCCTTGCCCTCTTCGAGGATCTTCACGCCCTCGTTGATCATCGGATAGATGCAGCGTTCCAGGATCTCCTCGTCGCTGACCTTGCGCGGATTGGCGCCCGACTTGACGATGAAGTCGTTGATCACCTTCTCGGTGAAGGGGCTGGGCTTGGCGTTGCGGTTCTCGTCGTAGTCGTAATAGCCCGCGCCCGTCTTCTGGCCGCGGCGATCGGCTTCGCAGAGCACGTCGCGGATGCTCTCGCCGTTGGACTTCTCCTTCACCCAGCCGATGTCGAGCCCGGCCAGGTCGCTCATGGCGAAGGGGCCCATGGGGAAGCCGAAGTCGTACAGCACGCGGTCGACGTCCCAGGGCATGGCGCCTTCCATGACCAGCTTCTGAGCCTCGCGCTGCCGCTGGCCCAGGATACGGTTGCCGACGAAGCCCGGGCAGACGCCGACCAGGACCGCGACCTTGCCGATCTGCTTGGCCAGCTTCATCGAGGTGGCGATGACGCTGTCGGAGGTGTGATCGGCGCGGACGATCTCCAGCAGCTTCATCACATTGGCCGGGGAGAAGAAGTGCAGGCCGATGACGCTCTCGGGACGCTTGGTCACCGAGGCGATCTCGTCGATGTTCAGGCCCGAGGTGTTGGTGGCCAGGATCGCGCCGGGCTTACAGATCGCGTCCAGCTTGGCGAAGATGTCCTTCTTGATGTCCATGCGCTCGAACACCGCCTCGATCACCAGGTCGACGTCGCCGAAGGAGTCCTCCATCGACAGTGAGCCGGTGATCAGGGCGCAGCGGTCCTCGACCTGCTGGGCGGTGATCCCGCCGCGCGAGGCGGTGCGCTCGTAGTTCTTGCGGATGGTGGCCAGACCCCGGTCCAGCGGCTCCTGCTTCTGCTCGACGATCACCACCGGGATGCCGGCGTTGGCGAAGTTCATGGCGATGCCGCCGCCCATGGTGCCGGCGCCGATGATCCCGACCTTCTTGATGGGGATCAGCGGGGTGTCGTCGGCGATGCCCGGGATCTTGTTGGCCGTGCGCTCGGCGAAGAACGCGTAGCGCTGGGCCGCCGACTGCGGGCCGCTCATCAGCTCGCCGAACAGCTTGCGCTCGACCTTCAGCCCCTCCTCGAAGGGCAGGTTCACCGCCGCCTCGATGGTCTGGATATTGTATTCCGGCGCCAGGAAGCCGCGGAACTTCCGCGCATTGGCCTTGCGGAACTCGGCGAAGATTTCGGGCTTGCCACGGGCGGCCTCGACCTTGTCGTTCTGGTCGCGGATGCGGGTGAGCGGGCGATTCTCAGCCAGCACTTTCTTCGCGAAGGCCAGGGCGCCCTCCTTGAGCTTGCCCTCTTCGACCAGCTCGTCGGCCAGGCCGCCGGCAAGGGCCTCCTTGGCCGGGACGTGGCGGCCGGAGGTCATCATTTCAAGCGCGCGCTCGGGGCCGACCACGCGCGGCAGGCGCTGGGTGCCGCCGGCGCCCGGCAGCAGGCCCAGGTTCACTTCCGGCAGGCCGAACTTCGCCGAGGGGACCGCCACGCGATAGTGGGCGCAAAGTGCCACTTCCAGGCCGCCGCCCAGGACGGTGCCGTGGATGGCGGCGATCACCGGCTTGGGCGAGTTCTCCATCATGTCCTGCACGTCGGTCAGGCTGGGCCCGGCCATGGCGCCGCCGAATTCGGTGATGTCGGCGCCGGCGATGAAGGTGCGGCCCTCGCAGATCAGCACGATGGCCTTGGCCGCGTCATTGGCGCCGGCCGCCTTGAAGCCTTCGTAGAGGCCTTCGCGGACCTTGGCCGACAGGGCGTTCACGGGAGGGGAGTTGAGCGTGATGACGGCGACATCGCCTTCCAGCGAAAGGTCGGTCACCGAATTGATCTCGGCCATGGGGCGCATCCTCGACTGATGGAAGGGGCGGCTCGTAAGAGTTGGCCGCGCTCGGATTCAAACGGCTGTTTATAGGCCTCGCTTGGCGCGCGCGAGTCAAAAATCCGTTGGGTTTGCGAGCCCCGAACCCGGGTCTATGAGCGGTGGGAACGATCACCTTAGGGAAGGCGCCACATGGCTCAGGGACTGTTTTCGCTGGAGGGCCGGGTGGCCCTCGTCACCGGCGGCTCGCGCGGCATCGGCAAGATGATCGCCAAGGGCTTCATCGACCAGGGCGCCAAGGTCTACATCTCCTCGCGCAAGCCCGGCGCCTGCGACGAGACAGCGGCCGAGCTCGGCGCCCAATGCATCTCGCTGCCGCAGGACGTCTCGACGGTGGAGGGCTGCCAGGCACTCGCCAAGCGCTTCACCGCCCTGGAGCCCAAGCTCGACATCCTGGTCAACAACGCCGGCGCCGCCTGGGGCGCGCCCTTCGATGAGTTCCCGGAGAGCGGCTGGGACAAGGTGCTGAACCTGAACCTCAAGTCGCCCTTCTTCCTGACCCAGGCCCTGCACAAGGCTCTGAAGGCCGCGGCCAGCCACGACCAGCCGGCCAAGGTGATCAACATCTGCTCGATCGACGGCATCCGCCTCAATCCGCAGGAGACCTATTCCTACCACGCCTCGAAGTCGGGCCTGATCTACCTGACCCGCCGCATGGCCGCCGAGCTGATCAAGGACTCCATCAACGTCACCGGCATCGCGCCCGGCGCGTTCGCCTCGGAGATGAACCGGGTGGCCCGCGACCAGGGCGACGAGATCGCCAAGCGCATTCCCTCGCGCCGCATCGGCCGCGACGACGACATGGCCGCTGCCGCCATCTACCTGGCCAGCCGGGCCGGCGACTACGTGGTTGGCGAGACCATCGCGGTGGACGGCGGGGTGGCCATGGCGACGACAGGCGGTCTCTGACGGCCACGCTTTGGGCGGTTTTGCGTTATGACCTGACGATCCCCTTTTGAGCGTCGTCCGATTGACCGAAACCGCCCCATCTCCGCCGGCCCGTAAAATCCCGTCGCGGGCCTATGCGCGATGGGCTGTCGGGGTGTTGGTGGTGGCGGTCGTCCTGGCCCTGGCCGCCGCCTACGCCGCGCGCCGGGCCCTGGCGCGCGAGGCCCTGGTCGGCTGGCTGGAGGCCCGCGGCGTGCCGGCCTCGGTGGAGTTCCGCGACTTCGAGCTGGGGGCCTTCGCGGCCCGCCTGCGGCTGGGGCCTGAGCGTGACGCCGACGTCACCGCCGAGCTCGCCGAAGTCCGCTACGGCTTCACCGGCTTCTGGTCGGGCGAACCGTTTGGCGTGCGGATCACCTCGGTGGTCCTGCACCGGCCGGTGATCAAGGCTAACTTCAAGGGCGGCAAGCTCAGCCTGGGCTCCCTCGATCCGGTCATCGAAGAGCTCACGCGGCGTCCGCCTAGGCCCGACGCGCGCCTGCCCGAGATCCGGGTTCGCGAGGGCGTCCTGCGGCTGGCCACCGACTACGGTCCCGTCCAGGCCCGCCTCAACGCCCAGCTCGCCGACGGCCGGCTGATGTCCCTGGATGCGAAGATCGGCGCCACCGCCCTGCGTGACGGGAACATGTCCCTGCAGAGCGGTCCCGGCCAGGTGAAGCTGGTCACGACCCGTGGCCGGGTCGACGTGGCGCTGAACCTGCCCCTAAGGCGCGCCCAGGTCGGCGGCCTGTCGGCCAGCGACGCCCAGCTCAAAGTCTCGCTCCGCGCGCCCTATCCCGATCTCGACCGCCGGCGCGCTGACGGGGAGGTGAGCGCCCGGATCGATCTGACGGGACGGCGGATCGTCTCCGGCGGGACGGAGCTGCAAGCCCCTCGTCTCGACGCGGTGTTCGGCGGCAGCGTCCGAGGGCCCCTGGAGGCCCTGATCCTGCGCGGCGACGCCGAAACACGATTGGTCGCCAAGGCCGCGGAAGTCTCCGCCGCCAAGGCGCGCGACCTCGATCTCAACCTGCACGCCCACGAGATCAAATGGACCCGGTCCGGCGGCGAGGCGGTGTCCGCCAACCTGTTCGCCGAGGCGAGGGCCGCGACCATCGATTCCGGCGAGACACGACTCTCCCAGGCCGTGGCCAAGTTCCAGGGGCCGGGGCGATTCGCAGGCGGCGTCGTCGAGGCGGAACTTGAGGGCGGACTAACGACTGACGGAGCCTGGACCGGCCTCGGAGCGCCCCGCACCGACGATCCGGCCCAGACAGCCGCCCTGAAGAAGGCGCTGCGGGGCTTCCATATGGAGGCGAGCCAGGTCTCCCTGCGGATCAAGGGCCAGGAGGTCATGGTCGCCCTGGGCGCCCCGGCGACCATGACCACCGAAACCGGCGGCAGGGCGATCCTGGCCGCCCACGGCGGGCCGCTCTACGCCGCCGGCCGGGGGGCGTTCCGGCTGAATGTCGACGGCGGCGGCCTGCCCAAGGCCGAGCTGCTCGTGCCGCGCTACCGTCTGATCTCGAACGGCCTGGTGGCCACGACCGCCCTCAAGGCCAGCGGAAGCTTTGGACCTGTCGAGGCAGGGAGTCTCGATACCGCAGGCGAACTGCGGGTGGCGAGCGGCTCGACCAGCTTCGTCGCCAGCCGCTGCGCGATGGTCGCCGCTCAGCGACTCGAACTCGGCGAGAACGACATCGAGGCCATCGACGCCAAGGTCTGTCCGGCGGGCGGGCCGATGCTCACCTTGGCCAAGGGCGGTTGGCGGCTGCGCGGACGGGCCCAGGGCTTGGGCGCCCGCGCGCCGTTCCTGGAGGCCAGGATCTCCGAGGCGGCGGGCGACCTCGACTTCCACGGCGCGGGCGAGGCCCTGGCCGGCCGCGCCGTGATCACCGCCGCGCGGGTGGACGACACGGCGGCGGAGACAAGGTTCCAGCCGGTGCGCGCCACCGGCGAGGCCTCGGCGGCCGATGGCGGTTGGACCGGAGAATTCGTGGTCACCGATCTCGCCGGTCGCCGGCTCGGTCAGGCCCAACTTCGCCACGCGGCCAACGGCCAAGGCGGCCTCGACTTCGACACGGGCGTGCTGGCCTTCGAGGACGGCGGGCTCCAACCGGCCAGTCTCTCGCCCATGGCCGCCATGGTCGCCTCGCCCGCCACGGGCCGCGCGCGGTTCCAGGGCCAGATCGCCTGGACGCCCGACACCTCGTCGAGCCACGGAACCCTGAGCGTCGAACGGATGGATTTCGTGAGCCCGTTCGGACCGCTGACGGGCCTGAGCGGTAAGGTGGCGTTCAACAGCCTGATCCCGCTGACCGCCGCGCCGGGCCAGAGCCTCAAGGCGGAAAGCGTCGCCACCCTGGTCCCGCTGACAGACGTGGAGGCGCGGTTCGGGCTGGAGGGCGAGGCCCTGACCGTCGAGGGCGCCAGGCTGGCGGTCGGCGGCGGGACCCTGGTCTTCGAGCCCTTCACCCTGCCGTTCAAGCCGGGCGCGACCTGGACGGGCGTCGTGAATTTCGAGGGGGTGCAGGTGTCGGATCTGATCGAGGCCTCGCCCTTCGGCGACCGCGTCGACCTCGACGCCCGGCTGAGCGGCCGCGTGCCCTTCGAGGTGACGCCGGAGGGGGTGCGGGTCTCGAACGGGAAGCTGGCGGCGATCCAGCCCGGCCGGGTGTCCATCCGACGCGAGGCCCTAATCCCCGTCTCGGAGGAGGGCGGCGCGGCCACGGTCGAAGCGCCCGGCGCGCCGCCCGGCGCGGCCGAGGGGATGGCCGACGCGCTCAATGCCGCGACGGCCCCCGGCCAGATCAACGCCTTCAGCGAATTCGCCTACCAGGCCATGGAGCATCTGGCCTTCGAGTCCCTGGACGCTGAGGTGAACAGCCTGCCCAACGGCCGCCTGGGCGTCCTGCTGCATGTGAAGGGCGAGCATGCCCCGCCGAAGAAGCAGGAGATCCGGCTGTCGATCATCGACCTGATCACCCGGCGGTTCCTCAAAAAGGCCTTGCCCCTGCCTTCGGGCACCAAGGTGGACTTGACGCTGGACACGTCGTTGAACCTGGATCAGCTCTTGAAGGACTTCGCCGACTATCGGTCGCTGCGCGGTTCACAAGCCGTTCAGCCGTGAAGCGCCACCTTCGCCGCGAAATTGGAGACGACGGAATGATAAGAGCCCCAGCCGCCGCGGCCGCCCTGATCGGCGTCTTACTCCTGGGGGCCTGCGCCACCATCAAGGTGGAGGTGGCGCCCATCACCATCTACGCCAAGCTGGACGCCGATGTCCGGCTGCGCCTCGACGACGACGTCAAGGCGCTGATCAAGCAGAACCCGAACCTGTTCTAGGAAATGACCATGACCTTCAATCAATGGCTGGCGCCGGTCGCCGTGGCGGTCGGAAGCATCACCTGCGCGGGCTCGGCCTATGCCGATGTCGTCGCGTCCAAGGCTGTCGTGGACGCCGCCAAGGCCGCCGGAATCGTTGGCGAGCAGAACGACGGCAATCTGGGCTTCGTGAAGCCCGGAGACGCGGCGACCAAGGCCGCTGTGGCCGAGATCAACGCCGGCCGCCGCCAGGTCTACGCCCAGGCCGCCGCCAAGAACGGCGTCACCGTGGAAGTCGCCGGCGCCTCGGCCTTCAAGACCGTGGTGCAGGAACGCCTGAAGCCCGGCGAATTCTACCAGGACGCCTCGGGGAACTGGGTGCGGAAGTAGATTCCATACGTTTCTCATCCCCCGGATCAGCCTGCGGCTGACCGGAGGATGACGGCCGCCTTATCGCGCCTTCTCCACCGCCACCCAGGCGTCGATCCGGCGCTCCAGCATGTCCAGCGGCAGGGGCCCGGCCAGCAGCACCGCGTCGTGGAAGCGGCGGATGTCGAACCTTTCGCCCAGCTCGGCTTTCGCCTTTTCGCGCAAGGACACGATCTTCATCTCGCCGGTCTTGTAGGCCAGCGCCTGGGCGGGCCACGAGACGTAGCGGGCCAGCTCCACCTCGATATTCAGCGGCGACAGGGCCGAGTTCTCCGCGAAGCATTTGCGGGCCTGTTCCAGGCTCCAGCCCTTCCAATGGATGCCGGTGTCGGCCACCAGCCGGCAGGCGCGCCACATCTCGTAGCTGAGCCGTCCGAACCGCTCATAGGCGTCGCGGTAGATGCCCATCTCCCCGCCCAGTTTCTCGGCATAGAGGCCCCAGCCCTCGGTGAAGGCGGTGACGCCGGCCTCGCGGCGGAAGGTCGGAATGTCCTGCGCCTCCTGGCCAAGCGCGATCTGCAGGTGGTGACCGGGAACCGCCTCGTGCAGGGTCAGGGCCGGCAGCTCATAGAGCCCGCGCTGGTCCAGGCTGGAGGTGTTGACCATGTAGCCCCCGGCGATCCCCAGCCTGGGATTGCCCTGGAAATAGCGGCCGGTGGTGTAGTTCGCCTCGATGGCGGCGGGCACCGGCCGCACGCCGTAGGTCAGGCGGGGCAGGGTGGCGAACCAGGCGGGCAGCTTGTCGTCGATGCGCTTGGAGATTTCGGACGCCTTTTCCAGCAGGTCCTCGCGTGAGGTCGCGTAGAACCGCGGGTCCGTGCGCAGGAAGGCCTGGAACTCCGGGAAGCTGCCCTTGAAGCCGGTCTCGGCGATGACGCCATCCATCTCCTGGCGGATGCGGGCCACCTCGTTCAGGCCGTTCTGGTGGATCTGGTCGGGGGTGAGACTGGTCGTGGTGTGGTCCTGCACCAGCCAGGTGTAGTAGCGCTCGCCGTCCGGCAACGCGCGGGCCCCCAACGCCTTGCGGCTCCTGGGCAGGTATTCCTTCTCCAGGAACACGACGAAACCGGCCTGGGCCGGACGGATCTTGTCGCGGACGACCGCCGTGGCTTCAGCGAGCAAGGCGTCGCGTTGCGCTTGGGGGACGGAGGTGGGCAGGGCCTTGAGCGGCGCCAGCATCGGGTCGGTGTCCAGCGGCGCCGCCGCCTGTTCACGGGCGAAGGCCAGCACCTTCTCGGTGGTGGAGACGGGCTGGGTGAAGCCGCTCTTGGCGCCGCGCCGGGCGTTGTCGATCTCGACGGCGTAATAGGCCGGCACGGCGTTCAGCCGGTCGATCCAGGCCCTGCCGTCGGCCAGGCCGCGCATCGGCGTGGAGGCGGCGAGATAGCCCATCGTCCAGTGGAAGCCGCCGTCGGAATTGAACGGCATCCGCGACTCGTCGAAGGCCAGGCTCGCCAGCCGGCGCTCGACCGCCCAGGTGAGGAATTCGCGGTTGATCCTGGCCTCGCCCGAGAGCACGCCGGGATCGATGGCCGCCAGGCGGGTCTTGAACCCCGCCAGCGCCGTCTTGCGCGCCGCGTCGGCCCTGGGGCTGTCGTCGGGCAGCCGTGAGAGGGCGGCGCGGTCGCCCTGGCTGGCGGCTTCGATGGGATCGTCGGCCAGGCGGAAGGCCTCGTAGTCTGCGACCACCCGGTTGAGGGCCGCGTCGTCGGCCAGGGCCGGGCTCGCGGCGAGGGTCAGGGCGAGGACGGCGAGCGCGTGGCGCATGAGGTCACCTTCAAGCAAGGTTTGGGGCGGCGCCAAGCTGGAGCAGGCGGTGGCCGGCGCCAAGGGCATTTTCAGCTAACGTCATTCGCCCAGGGGCGAAGAATCACCCCACTTCATGTGCTTCGCGATTAAGGCCATGCTCGCCGCGCCAAAACCGGGGGTTCCTTCATGAGTTTCGTCACACGCCGCAGAGCCATGGAGGCCCCGCATCACGAAGGCGACCACAAGCTGAAGGCCACGCTGGGGTGGGCGCATCTGATGGCGCTGGGCATCGGCGCGATCATCGGCACCGGCATCTATACCCTGACCGGCGTGGCGGCGGGCCTGGCAGGGCCGGCGGTGATCCTGTCCTTCGCGGTGGCCGGCGCGGTCTGCGCCTGCGCGGCGCTTTGCTATGCCGAGATGGCCACACTCATGCCCCAGGCGGGCAGCGCCTACACATATTCCTACGTCACCCTGGGCGAGATGGCCGCCTGGGTGATCGGCTGGAGCCTGATCCTCGAATACACCCTGGTCTGCAGCGCGGTGGCGGTGGGCTGGGCGGGCTACGCGTCGGGCCTGATCCAGCAGGCGGGCTGGCCCGTGCCGGCCTACCTGCTCTCGGGCCCGGAGGCCGGCGGCCTGGTCAACCTGCCGGCGGTGTTCATCGCCCTGCTGGTCACCAGCCTGCTGCTGGTGGGCACCCGCGAGAGCGCCACGGTCAACTTCATCCTGGTCTGCGTGAAGCTGGTGGCCCTGGCGGCCTTCGTCGCCCTCACCCTGCCCAGCTTCGACGCTGGCCACTTCACCCCCTTCGCGCCGTTCGGCTTCGGCGCCCAGGATGTCGACGGGACGAAGTTCGGGGTGATGGGCGCCGCGGCGATCATCTTCTTCGCCTTCTACGGTTTCGACGCCATCTCCACGGCGGCGGAGGAGGCCAAGAACCCGCGCCGCGACCTGACCATCGGCATCGTCGGGTCGATGGTGGCCTGCACCCTGATTTACATGATCGTCGCCGCCGTCGCCCTGGGCGCCTCGCCCTACGACGTCTTCTCCAAGAGCGAGGAGCCGCTGGCCTTCATCCTGCGCGAGCTGAACCAGCCCGTGGCCGCCTCGCTGATCGCCGGCGCCGCGGTGATCGCCATGCCCACGGTCATCATGGTGTTCATGTTCGGCCAGAGCCGGGTGTTCTTCGCCATGGCCCGCGACGGCCTGCTGCCGCGCAGCCTGGCCAGGGTGAACAAGCGCGGCGTCCCCTCGGCGGTCACCATCCTGACGGGGGTCATCGCCGCGATCATCGCCGGCGCCCTACCGCTGTCGCAGATCGCCGCCCTGGCCAACGCCGGAACCCTGGCGGCCTTCATCGCCACCATCCTGGCGGTCATGGTCCTGCGCCGCCGAGCCCCCACCCTGGAGCGGCTCTTCAAGACCCCGGCGATCTGGCTGATCGGCCCGCTGGGCCTGGTCGGCTGCGTCTACCTGTTTTCCAGCCTGACGGCGAAGACGATGCTGTTCTTCTTTGCGTGGAACGCCATCGGCGTGGCGGTCTACCTGCTCTACGGCCGGGCGAAGAGCCGGCTCGCCTAGGTGACCGGCGGAAGCTCGCCGCGCCGCGCGGCGATGCCGAGCTGGAGGCTTTGGCCGATCATCTGCGCCTTGGCCGCGAACATCGCCGCGGCTTCCGGCGTGCATACCTCGCGCAGGGTCTGGTCGAACAGCTCAAGCCACCGGACGAAGTGGGCGGGTTCCAGGTCGGGGATGGCGGCATGGACCGCCATGGGCTGGCCCTTGAACCGTCCGGTCATCAGCATCACCGAGGACCAGAAGTCGCACAGCTTGGCGAGGTGGACGTCCCAGCCGTCGGCGATCTCGCGATCGAAGATCGGGCCCAGGCGCGGGTCTTGCCGCACCCGGCCATAGAAGGCGTGCACCAGCTCGCGGATGACCGGCTCGGTTATGCCCACGGCCGCGGCCTCGCCGGCATGGATTTCTCGCGCTGAGGGCCGGTGGCTCACGCCTTGAGCGCCGCGAGCTGATCCAGGGTGTCCTCCATCGCCTCTTCCCAGGGGCGGAGCTGGACCCCGAACACCCGCTGCAACCGGCCGGAGCCAAGCACGCAGTTCAGCGCCCGCCTAGCGGGGGTCGGGAAGGCGCTGGTGGGCACGGCTTCGATCGGCGGCGGCTCGCGGTCCGGGAAGGCCATGGCGAAGATGGTCTTGCCCATGTCGTAGCGGCTGGCCACGCCGTCATTGACCACGTGCAGCAGACCCCATTCCGGCGCGCCGGCCGGGGCCCGGGCCAGGCGGTCCGCCTGGGAGAGGATGAAGGCCGCCAGGTCGCCGCTGGCCGTGGGTCGGGCCTTCTGGTCGTCCACCAGCCGCATCGGGGTCCCGGCCTGCGAGGCCTTGAGGAACCACTGCAGGAAGTTCTGGCCATAGGCCGAGAACAGCCAGGAGACACGCGCCACCAGCGCTCGATCGCAGCCGCCCAGCACCGCCTGTTCGCCCGCCAGCTTCGACGCGCCGTAGACGTGCAAGGGGTTGGTGGGATCGTCCTCCACATAGGCGCCGGCCTTCTCGCCATCGAACACCATGTCGGTGGAGATCTGGATCAGCGGCAGGCCCCGCGCCTGGCAGGCTTTCGCCATGGCTTCCGGCGCCCGGGCGTTGACCGCATAGGCCAGGTCCGGTTCGCTCTCGGCCTTGTCGACAGCCGTATAGGCCGCGGCGTTCAGCACCAGATCGATCGCGCCCGCGGTCTCGATCGCGCGCGCCACGGCGGCGGGATCGGTCAGGTCGACCTGGGCCCGGGACAGGGCGACCACCTCGATGGAGCCCTCCTGGCGGTCCAGCATCTCGCGCGCCAGCTGGCCGCTGGCTCCGAACTGCAGGATGCGGGTCATGGAGCGACCGCGCGACGCATGAGCGCCGATCCGCCGGTCTCGCCGGTGATGAGGATATTCATGCGACTTTTCCTAAGCGATGCGGCGCGACTTGCCATCCCCAAACCCGCCGGCGCCGCGCGGCCGAGCCAGTGTGCGACGCTTTTGTTCTGGCCTGCCAACCTCCCCGCCGCCTAAAGTCGCCCCGCCTGCTCCCCAGGTGATCATGCCAAGGAAAGCCGACGCCGCATTTCAAGGCGCAGGCGGGGTCGTGGGCGGCGCGTATTCTTCCGCGCCCTGGGGAGCGCCGTGGGTTCGACGACGAGAGACACTGCGCCCGCGAGTCCGGGCGGTCCGCCTCGGGGCATGCAGGACCTGACCACCGGTCCGATCGGCAAGACCCTGATCATGTTCGCCCTGCCGGTCCTGGGCTCCAACATCCTGCAGTCTCTGAACGGCACGGCCAACGCCATCTGGGTGAGCCACATCCTGGGCGAGGCGGCGCTGACCGCCACGGTCAACGCCAACAACATCTTCTTCCTGATGCTGGGCGCGGTGTTCGGCATTTCCATGGCCGCCAACCTGCTGATCTCGCAGTCGGTGGGGGCCAAGGATCTCCCCATGGTGAAGCGGGTGGTGGGCTCGTCCACCAGCTTCTTCCTGGTGTTGTCCCTGGCTGTAGGTGTCGCCGGCTACACCCTGACTCCGGCCGTGCTGCGGATCATGCAGACTCCGCCGGACGCCACGCGGGACGCGATCACCTATCTGCGGGTGATCTTCCTGGCCATGCCGTTCATGTACTTCTTCTCGTTCGTGATGATGGCCCAGCGCGGCGCGGGCGACTCGCGCACCCCGTTCTACTTCTCGCTGGTGGCCGTCGGTCTCGACGTGATCCTCAACCCGCTGCTGATGATCGGTGTCGGCCCCCTGCCGCGAATGGGGATCGCGGGCTCGGCTACCGCCACCCTGATCAGCCAGACCGTCACGCTCATCGCGATGATCGTCTATCTCTACCGCACCAAGTCTGTGCTGATCCTGCGCCCCGGCGAATGGACACTGCTGAGGCCGCAGTTCGAGATCATCCGAACCCTGGTGGTGAAGGGCTTCCCCATGGCCCTGCAGATGCTGGTCATCTCGGGCGCGGCGGTGGTGATGATCTCCTTCGTCAACGGCTACGGCTCGCAGACGGCGGCCGGCTACGGCGCGGCGATCCAGCTCTGGACCTATATCCAGATGCCGGCCATGGCGCTGGGCGCGGCGGTCTCCTCCATGGCCGCCCAGAACGTCGGCGCGGGCAGGATGGACCGGGTGAACCAGGTGGCGGGCCGTGGTGTGCTGATCGCCGCCGTCATGACCGGCGCCCCCGTGTTGCTGATCTATCTGGTTGAACCGTATGTGCTTCGGCTGTTCCTGCCGGCCGACAGCCCGTCCCTGCCGATCGCCATGCATATCAACGCCTATGTGCTGTGGGGCTTCATCCCCTTCGGCATGGCCTTCGTCCTGAACGGCATCATCCGCGCCACGGGCTCGGTCTGGCCGCCCCTGATCGGCCTTCTGGTCTCCATGTGGGTGGTGCGGATTCCCTTTGCCCAGCTGCTGGAGCCCTATCTGGGGGCCGACGCCATCTGGTGGAGCTTCCCTCTGGGCTCAATGGTCTCGCTGATCCTGGCGGCGGGCTATTACCGCTTCGGCGGGTGGCGCAAGGCCAGGCTGATGGGCGGCATCCCGCGCGGCGCGGCGCCCGACACCGGCCTTGGCCCCCCGTCCCTGGCCGAGGAGAGCGAGGCGGTCGAGGCCGCCAGCCACCTGCAGGACGAGCCTATGGCTCCATCAGGGCCGAATAGACCAAGGTCCGAAGCTCCCGCCGAATAGGATAGGTGCTGGACGGCAGGACCTGGGTCATGAACACCACCTGGATATCCTCAAGCGGATCGATCCAGAAGGCCGTCGAGGCGGCCCCGCCCCAGTAGTACTCGCCGGGGCTGGAGGTCAGCATGGCCGCGACCGGATCGAAGGTCACCGCGAAGCCGAGGCCGAACCCGACGCCCGCATTGGTCGCCTCCGAGAACAGCGACCGCGAAAGCTTGGTCAGGTCCTGGCCGCCCGGCAGGTGGTTGGACGCCATCAGCTTCAGCGTCTTGGGCGCGATCAGGCGCTGACCGTTCAGGACGCCGCCCGCCCCCAGCATCCTGCAAAACGCCATGTAGTCCTTGGCCGTGGAGACCAGGCCGCCGCCACCGGAGTGGAAATCGGGCGCATTCAGATAGGGGCTGGTCTCCGGATCGTCCTGCAGGTCCAGGCCACCGGCGGGGGTGGCGTTGTAGCAGGCCGCGAACCGCGGCTGCTGGTCCTCGCGGACGTGGAATCCGGTGTCGGTCATGCCCAGGGGATCGAAGATCCGCTGCTGCAGGAAGGCCTGGAACGGTTGGCCCGAGATCCGTTCGATCAGAACCCCCAGCACGTCGGTTGAAACGGAGTAGTTCCAGGCCTCCCCGGGCGAGAACTCCAGCGGGAGCTTGGCCAGGTGGTTCACGAACGCTTGCATGTCGCCGTCGCCGGTGGTCCCGCCGATCTTGAGCCTGCGATAGGCGGCGTCGACATTGGTGCGGTTCTGGAAGCCGTAGGTCAGGCCCGAGGTGTGGCGCAGCAGGTCGACCATCTGCATGGGCCGCGTCGGCGGCGTGGTCATGAAGTTCGGCGTCACCCCGGCGGCGAAGACACCCAGGTTCTTCCACTCCGGGATGAACTTCGCGACCGGATCGTCCAGCGCGACGAGGCCCTCCTCGACCAGCATCATGAAGGCGATGCTCGTGATCGGCTTGGTCATCGAATAGATGCGGAAGACTGTGTCGGTGGCCACCGGCTTGCCCCGTTCCCGGTCTGCCAGGCCCAGCACCGCCTCGTGAACCAGCTCGCCGCGCCGCACGATCTGGACCTGGGCGCCGGGGAGTCGGCCGGTTTCGATGTAGCGGGTCTCAAGGAAGCGATCGAGTTTCGCCAGGCGCTCGCTGGAAAAGCCGAGCTTCTCGGGCCGGGTCATGGGTGAGGTCCTTGCAGGCGTTGTCGGGCCAGCACCGTGGAGGAAGGCGGCGATAGAATTCAAGCACGACCTTGCGGCGAAGTCCGTTGCGTCCGCATGCTCTCGCATCTATTGGTGTTGTTGTCAGAAGCCGGAGGAACCCCAGATGACCTACGCCAGCGGGCGCGTCATTCACGACGCCGACAGTCACGTGATGGAGACGCGTGAGTGGCTCGAGCCCTTCATCGAGGATGCCGTCCGCGGCGCGCTGAAGCCGCTCTACGGCCGCGAGCGCAACCGCATCGACGACCTGCTGGACAGCGCCAGGGCTCGCAAGGCGGACTCAGAGGCGATGGAGAAAGCGTTCGAGAACCCGATCGCCGGACCCAAGGGCTGGGTCGCCGCCGGCGCCTTCGATCCCGAGGAGCGCAAGCGGGTGCTGGACCTGTTCGGCTTCTCCAGGCAGCTGGTCTTCGCGACGTCCTCCCTGCGGCCGGCGCTGTCGGCGAAGACGCCTGAGGCGCTGTACGCCGGCGCTCGCGCCCACAACCTCGCCATGGCGTCGTTCTGCGGCGGTGACGAGCGTCTGCTGGGCGTCGCCTACGTGCCGCTCGATGACGCCGAGCGCGCCATCGAGGAGGCGAGGGTCGCGCTGGACGCCGGCGCGGGCGCCATCTGGGTCTCGGCCGGCGCGGCCGGCGAGAAGTCGCCGGGCCATCCCGACTACGACCGCCTCTGGAGCTTGCTGGAATCGGCGGGCGTTCCCTTCGTGCTGCACATCGGGCCCGGCACCCAGACCCAGCCCAAGCCGTTCCAGAACAACGGCCGCGAACGGTCGCCGGACCTGCACGGCGGCGGCGAGAACCTGCGCTTCGCCGACTATGTGATGCTGGCCTATGCGCCGCAGATCTTCCTGACCGCCATGGTCTATGACGGGGTCTTCGAGCGCTTCCCGAACCTGAAGGGCGGAGTCATCGAGGCCGGCGCCGGATGGGCGCCCGAGTTCCTGCGCGAGCTGGACCTGGCTCACAAGAGCTTTGGCCGAACCGATCCCTACCTCAAGGCCATGACCCTGAAGCCGTCGGACTACATCCGCCGGGCGGTGAAGTTCACCCCGTTCCCCGGCGAGGACGTAGGCCGGATGATCAAGGACGGTGGCGCCGACCTGTTCATGTTCTCCAGCGACTACCCGCACCCGGAGGGCACCAACGACCCGCTTGGCCGCTTCGAGCGGACCATGGCCGACATCGATGAGGACGCAAAGGACCGGTTCTATCGCCGGAACTTCGAGGAAATGATGGGCCTCAAGGCGTTCGCCCCCGCCTGACGACCTCCTGGCGGCCGCCTGTGGCCCAGGGGGCATCCCCTGGGCCACACTTTTTCGCGGCTCGCGCGGCCCGCCGGTTTCGCGACCGACCCGTTTCGCCGTATGACGCCACGAGCGCAACGGGGGCGGCATTGGCGAAGGGATCGCGGCGACCAGCGGAGGCCAGACGTCGCCAGATCGTCGCGGCGGCCGCGAGGCTCGTGGCGGACCAGGCCTATCTGCCGCTGCCGCCGGAACGCCTCGCCAAGGCCGTCGGCGTCAGCAAGGCCCTGATCTACGGCTATTTCCCCGACCAGCACGACCTGTTCAACGCCGTCCTGGCGGACGAATTCGCCGCCCTGGCCGACGCGGGCCTGGAGGCTGCGTCGCAGCTCGGCTCGCTGGAGCAGGCGGCGCTCGCCTGCGCCGAAATCTACTTCCGCCACGTCTGCGATCGTGGTCCCGTTGTTCACGTGGTCCTGCGGGATGTGTACATGGTTCGCCGGGTGGACCCGGCCGTGGCGGCGGTCCGTGACCGCATCGTTCGCCGCCTGGCCCGTCAGGTCCGCCGGGAGTTGAACCTTCCGCCCGACGAGACCGTGGGCGCCATCACCCTCGCCACCACCATTCCCGAGGATGCCGGCCGGCTCGTGTGGCAGGGCGACCTGTCGCCGCAGGCGGGGTTGGAGCTCTGCCGCCGGCTGACCGCCGCGGCCCTGGCGGCCCTGCGCCCCACCTAGTCCGCCTGGTTGGCGCCGCGATAGGCGCGGGCGAGATCCCGGTTGCCGGCGGTGACCATGGCCAGGGTCAGGCGCTCGGCGCTTTCGAGGCTAAGCCTTCCGCGCGCCAGCAGCCGGCCCGCCCGGCGGGTGAGAGCCGTCAGGACGGCGGTGGCCCCAAAGGCCATCTCAGGCGGCAGGCCATAGATGGTCTCCATGTCGGCGGCGACGCGGCGGGTGTCCCAGCGCCGGGTGACCCGACGCGCCTCCTTCAGGTCCTCGCGCACCTCGGCGCTCTGGGTCAGGATCTGGATCAAGGCGCCGCGCTCGGCGACTTCGCGCAGATAGGTGACCGTGGACAGGGTCACCCGCGTGTATCGGTCGTGCCCGCGGCTCATCTCGGCCCGCCGCTGGGTCTCCATGGCGTGAAGTTCGCGACGCGCCAGCGCCAGCAGCAGGTCGCGCCGCCGGGGAAAGTAGTTGTGGGCCTGAGCCTCGCTTATCCCGACGTGGCGGGCGACGGCTCTCATCGAGGCGGCGGGCAGCCCGCCGCGGGCGATGAGATCGGCGGCGGCCTCGATGAGCTGCTCGCGCCGCGCCTCGGTGGAGAAGCGGGTCCGCTGGCGGCGTGAGGGGGCGGGCTCGTCGTTGATGGCGATGGTCTCTCCCGCCCCATCGGGCGCGGCGGGAAGGGGCGGCCGATCCGGCGCACGTCCCGCCCGCGCCTTGGCCCAATGGCCCCGGGGCGGACTGGGGATCAGCAGGCGATCGCAGATCTTGCTCAGGCCGCTGCTGCTGAGGCCGAGCTGGCGCGCAGTCGCCGACAGGGGCTGGGTCCAGATCAGTTCGTAAAGCCGCTGGCGGGTGAGCGGGGCGTCGGCCGTCATGGCGCCGATCCTAGACGCCACGCGGCGCGAGGGCGAGCCGCGTCTATTGGTGGAGTGGTCAGATCGCGCCGCGGAACTGGCGCCAGGGATGCGGACACGAAGAATTTCGTGGATTTGTTGGCAGGCCGACGTTGCGTAACTCGAACAGCCGTTTGATAATGGCGATCCGACCGACCGGCTAAAGGCTTGTCGCGCTGCAGATTTTTATCCAGGTGTCGCTTTACGCCATACCGAATTTCGGAAAACGAGCCGCGTTCGGCGGCGCCATGGGAGGCCCTAGATGGCTTGGGATTTTGAAACCGACCCCGAATTCCAGAAGAAGCTCGACTGGATCGAAGACTTCATGCGCGAGGAGGTCGAACCTCTCAGCCACCTGGGCATGGCCGCCCACGGCCCGCTGGGGCGCGAGAAGTTCATCAAGCCGCTGCAGCAGAAGGTGAAGGACCAGGGCCTGTGGGCCTGCCACCTCGGCCCCGAATTGGGCGGCCAGGGCTATGGCCAACTCAAGCTGGGCCTCATGAACGAGAAGCTGGGCCGTAACGGCATGGCGCCCACCGTGTTCGGCTGCCAGGCGCCCGACACCGGCAACGCCGAGATCATCGCCCACTATGGCACCGAGAAGCAGAAGGAGCAGTACCTCTGGCCTCTGCTGAACGGCGAGATCCGCTCGGCCTTCTCGATGTCGGAGCCCACCGGCGGCTCCGACCCTCTGACCTTCAGGACCCGCGCCGTGCTGGACGGGAACGAGTGGGTCATCAACGGCGAGAAGTGGTTTTCCACCAACGCCCGCTGGTCGAAGGTCCTGGTGCTCTACGCGGTCACCGATCCCGACGCCAAGGACCCCTACCGGCGGACCTCGATCTTCCTGGTCCCCACCGACACCCCCGGCGTGGAGATCATCCGCAATGTGGGGGTCGGCGGCGGCGGCGAGATCGGCGGGGGGTCGGAGGGCTATGTCCGCTACAACGACGTGCGCCTGCCCTATGACGCCCTGCTGGGCGACCGCGGCGCGGCCTTCGTCATCGCCCAGGTCCGCCTGGGCGGCGGCCGCGTCCACCACGCCATGCGCACCGTGGGGGCCTGCAAGCACGCTCTGGACCTGATGTGCCAGCGGGCCGTCTCGCGCAACACCCGCGACGGCAAGCTGGGCGACCTGCAGATGGTCCAGGCCGACATCGCCGATTCCTGGATCGCCCTGGAGAGCTTCCGCCTGCTGGTGCTGCGCACCGCCTGGCTGATCGACAAGCACAAGGACTACAACCTGGTGCGCAAGGACATCGCCGCCATCAAGGTGATGATGCCCAAGGTCTACAATGACATCGCGACGAAGGCCGCCCACCTGCACGGGGCGCTGGGTGTCTCGAACGAGATGCCCTTCATGCACATGGTCACCAGCTCGCTGGTCATGGGCATCGCCGACGGCCCCACCGAGGTCCACAAGGTGACCCTGGCCAAGCAGGTCCTGAAGGACTACCGGCCCGACAACGACCTGTTCCCGAAGTACCACATCCCCCGCCTGCGCGAGGCGGCCGAGGAGAAGTACGGAGCCGAGCTGGCCGAGATCAAGGAAGGCTACGCCAAGCTCCGGCGCGAGAAGGCCGAGGTCTAATCGCACCGCCTTGCTTTCCGCGAGGCGACACCTGGCTCTAGTGTGGGGCGGCTCCGGTTCGGGGCCGCCCTTCGCATTTGATTTTCAGATTTCCGAGATCGCATGTCCGACGCTTCCGCCCCTGACTGGCCCGTGATGTCCATCGCCCAGGCCCACGCCGCCCTCACGGCGCGCGGCTCCCGTTTCGAGATCGAGGACCTGCCGATCCGCGGCGTCGTCACCCACACCTGGAAGAACGCCCCGCCCACCCTGCGCGACGTGTTCGTCAACGGCCGTGCGTTCAAGGACCGTGAGTTCCTGGTCTATGAGAACGACCGCGCCACCTTCGAGGCCTTCGCCCGCGCGACGATCGCCCTGGCCCACCGCCTGTCGGCCGACGGCGTGAGGAAGGGCGACCGGGTCGCGGTCATCATGCGCAACCTGCCGGAATGGCCGGTGGCCTTCTGGGCCGGGATTCTGGTCGGCGCCATCGTCACCCCGCTGAACGCCTGGTGGACGGGTCCGGAACTGGAATACGGCCTCTCCGATTCCGGGACCAAGGTCGCCATCGTCGATGACGAGCGCCTGGCGCGCATCCAGGAGTCGCTGCCCAAGCTACCGGCCCTGGAGAAGATCTACGTCCCGCGGCTGGCGGACGGCCCTACCGATCCCATGGTCGTGCGGCTGGAGGACGTGATCGGGACGGTCAATGGCTGGGGCGACCTGCCCGACCTGCCTCTCCCCAACGTGGCCCTGTCGCCGGATGACGACGCCACCATCCTCTACACCTCAGGCACCACCGGAAAGCCCAAGGGCGCGCTGGGCACGCACCGCAACATGACGTCGAACATCATGGCGGGCGGCATCTCGGCGGCGCGCAACTTCCTGCGCGCCGGCCAGCCTTTGCCGGAGTCCGATCCCCACAAGCTCCCGCAGCGGTGTTCGCTTCTGGTGGTGCCGCTGTTCCATGCCACCGGCCTGTCGGCCAACCTGTCGCCGAGCCTCAACGCCGGCGGGAAGATCGTGCTGATGCGCCGCTGGGAGGCCGAGCAGGCCATGCAGCTCATCGAGCGGGAGAAGGTGAACGCCACCGGCGGAGTCCCGACCATCGCCTGGCAGCTCATCGAGCATCCGGCGCGATCCAAATACGACCTCTCGTCCCTGCAGTCCGTATCCTACGGCGGCGCGCCCTCCGCGCCGGAGCTGGTCCGCAAGATTGTCGAGGTCTTCCCGACTTCCCAACCCGGCAACGGTTGGGGCATGACCGAGACCACCGCCACCTTCACCAGCCACCTGGGCAAGGATTACGAGAACCGCCCCGACAGCGCCGGCCCCGCCGCCCCGGTGGGCGAAATGCAGATCCGCGACCCGGCCGACGGCAAGACGATCCTGCCGGAGGGCTCGGTTGGCGAACTGTGGGTCAAGGGGCCGCAGGTCGTGAAGGGCTACTGGAATAAGCCGGAGGCCACCGCCGAAACTTTCCAGGACGGCTGGCTGCGCACCGGCGACCTGGCGCGGATCGACGAGGAAGGCTTTCTGTTCATCATCGACCGGGCCAAGGACATGCTGATCCGCGGCGGAGAAAACATCTACTGCGTCGAGGTGGAGAATGTGCTGTACGACCACCCGGACGTGATGGACGCCGCCCTGGTCGGCATCCCCCACAAGACGCTGGGAGAGGAGCCTGCGGCCGTGGTGCACCTGAAGCCGGGCGGAACGGCGGATGAGGCGGAGTTGAGGGCCTTCGTGCGCGAGCGGCTGGCGGGCTTCAAGGTGCCGGTGAAGGTGGTGTTCTGGCCCGAGACCCTGCCGCGCAACGCCAATGGGAAGATCGTGAAGACCGAACTGAAGAAGATCTTCGAGACCGCCGCATGAGCGGCCGCAAACCCCTGATCCTGGGCATCGGCGGCACCATCCGGTCGGGGTCATCCACCGAACGGGCCCTGCAGTGTTCGCTGCGCGCCGTCGAGGCCCGGGGCGGGGAGACTCGCCTGCTGGGCGGGGAGTTCCTGGCCAAGCTGCCGATCTTCAATCCCGCGAACCTCGAGCCCACGGCCGAGCAGCAGATCCTGGCCGACGCCGTCCGCGCCGCCGACGGGGTGATCGTCGCCAGCCCGGGCTATCACGGCTCGATCTCCGGAGTGATCAAGAACGCCCTCGACAGCCTCGAAGTGCTTCGCGACGACCCGCGGCCCTATTTCACCGACCGCGCGGTGGGGTCGATCATCACCGCCGACGGCTGGCAGGCGGCGGGCACCACATTGACCACGCTGCGATCGATCATACATGCGCTGAGGGGCTGGCCGACTCCGTTCGGCGCGGCCCTGAACGCGACGTCGAACCTGTTCGACGCCGAGGGGGCCTGCATCGAGGCGAAGGACGCCTGGCAACTCAGCACCGTCGGCGAGCAGGTCTTCGACTTCGCCCAGATGAAGGTCGGCAAATGACAGGTCCCCGCCTGGTGACACCCGCCAACGGTTCCGGCTCCGGAGAAGCGGCGCACGAATCCGCGATCTCGCCGATCGAGGACATCATCGAGGACGCCCGCAACGGCCGCCCCTACATCCTGGTCGACGCCGAGGATCGGGAGAACGAGGGCGACGTCATCATCCCGGCTCAGTTCGCCACCCCCGACCAGATCAACTTCATGGCCAAGCACGCGCGGGGCCTGATCTGCCTCAGCATCACCGCCGAGCGCGCGCGGGCCCTGCGCCTGCCGCCCATGGCGATGGACAACCAGTCCGGCCACGGCACCGCCTTCACCGTATCGGTCGAGGCGCGCGAGGGGGTGACCACCGGCATCTCGGCCCACGACCGGGCCCACACTATCGCCGTGGCCGTCGACCCGACCAAGGGCAGCGACGACATCGTCTCGCCCGGCCATGTCTTCCCGCTGGTGGCCAAGGACGGGGGGGTCCTGGTCCGAGCCGGCCACACCGAGGCCGCCGTCGACATCAGCCGCATGGCCGGTCTCAACCCGGCCGGGGTGATCTGCGAGATCATGAAGGACGACGGGTCGATGGCCCGGCTGCCGGACCTGATCGGATTCGCCCAACTCCACGGCCTGAAGATCGGCACCATCGCCGACCTGATCGCCTATCGCCGACGCACCGAGCGCCAGGTGGAGCGGGTGCTGGAGACGCCGTTTGACTCGACCTTCGGCGGCCGGTTCCGGATGGTCATCTATCGCAACATCATCGACAAGACCGAGCACGTGGTCCTGACCAAGGGCAAGATCGATCCCGACAAGCCGACCCTGGTGCGCATGCATCGCGTCGACTTCGCCGCCGACATGCTGGGCCACAAGGAACAGCGCCGCGACTATGTCCCGCGCGCGCTGAAGGCGATCGCCGACTATGACGGGGCCGGGGTGGCGGTGTTCATCCGCGACTCCAATCCGTCCTGGCTGTCCGAACGCTACGGGGCCGAGCCCGGCGCCGACCACGGGGCCAATGTGCTGCGCGACTACGGCGTGGGCGCCCAGATCCTGCTGGACCTCGGCGTGCGCGACATGGAGCTGTTGTCCAACTCGGCCACTGTGCTGCCGGGTTCCGGCGGCTATGGCCTGAAGATCGTCGGCCGTCGGACGCTCTAGCCCAACCATTCTCCAAAGATGCTCCCCTCCTGGGGGAGCCGTCGGCGAAGCCGACTGAGGGGGACTTTGACGCTTGCTTGTGGGCTTGAGTCCCCTCCGTCACGTCGCCGAAGAGGGCGACGCGCCACCTCCCCCAAACCGCGCTCCGCGCTGGGGGAGGATCTGATCGGCTTCGACTCTAGCCGAACCACCCGCGCTTGCGAGGCGCGGGCTTTTCGCCCGCGCGGAACACCCAGTGCGGCCAGACCTGTTCGGAGTGCAGGCGCCGCGCCATGACCAGCTCCTCCACCGCTTCCGTGGCCCCGATGCACGAAGGTGTGTCGGCGTCGTCATAGGCGACATAGCCGCCGGGCGTCATGAACGGCCAGACCGCGTCCTGGGCGTATTTCACGCCGGAATAGATATCGCAGTCGATGTGGGCCAGGCCGAAGCTCGGTCTGGTCTTGGCGATCCCCGGGAAGGTGTCCTGGAACAGGCCCTTGACCACCACGAGGTTGGTGAGGCCCAGCGCGTCACGGCGGGCGACCAGGGCTTCGTAGGAGCTGTCGCCGAAGTCGCCCTTGCCGTGCAGGTCGCGCGCGGCGTCGGTCGCCGGCATCCCCTCATAGGTGTCCAGGGCGTAGACCTTGGCCCCTGGCGCCACGTCGTTGAGGACCCGGGCCATGAACAGCGCATTGCCGCCGCGGTACGAGCCGAACTCTATGACGTCCTTGCCGGCCAGGCCCTCGAAGAACGAGGTCAGGATGAGGAACAGGTTCATCCGCTTGGCGTCTAGCATCACCGACCAGCCGTCGGCGGCTTCGAGACCCGCCTGGTAGAGCGGATGGTGCGCGACTAGGTCAGCCACCCCCGCATGCATCAGGCCCCAACCACGCTGGTAGCCGTCGCGCGCGCTGCGTCCGCCCTTGAGCGTCGCCGGCGTCCCGATCTCAGGTAGCGGAATGAGGCCCATATCGCCTTGCTATGGGCCGTCGCCGCCCGGCGCAACCCCCCGATAGGGCTTCAGGCCGTGGCGCTGCGCAGGGTGACGCTGGTGCAGCGTTTGGCGCGCGAGGCCCGCTGCAGATCCTCCAGCCGCTTGGAGAGCCGGGTGGCCTGAGCGATGGGCGCGTGGTTCAGGGAGATCGGCGTGTAATAGCTCGCTACCGCCTCGCCGCCGCGCATCTGGCGTTGGGCCGCCGCGTAGGCTCGCTGGGTGCGGGCCACCTCGAGGGCGAGTTGGCCGCAGGTCAGGCGGCGATAGTCGGGGACGGCGGCGGTCGAGGTCACCGGGAGGCTTTGCTCAGGCGCCGATGCGCACGCGCCGGCCAGCAGCGCCACTGCGGCGGACAGGATCGCCCCCCTCATCTCAGCCCTCCCTCAAGGGTTCTTCATTGGGATCAGCTTGCCATGGTCTTGGGGTGAGCCTCAAGCGCCGCCACGTCGCGGACTCCCGACATTACTGTGCAGCTGGGTCATCAATATTTTGAATAAGATTGAAAAATTCCAGGGAACAAACGTCAAAGTCCTGCGTTTTTGGCCCTTCGCGCAACAATATGGTTAACGAGGTCAATTTTTCTACAGCCATGTATATTGCATAGCGTAGCTAATAAACTTGGTTGACACGGCCTGATTGAGGCGACTTCTTGGGCCTCGTTGGGGGATGGCGATTCAACGCCAAAACCTGGAGTGGGATACATCATGACGATGAAGCTAAGCTTGTTGGCCGTGGCTGCAGGCCTATCGATTGCAACTTCCGCGAACGCCCTGACGGTCATCTCCTCTCCGATCGACACACCGCCGCCGGCTGGCCAGTCCGTGGTCTATGATTTCGATGGCTACGTGGCGCCCGGCTTCTCGCTCATCTTGAGTGGCCTGGCCGGAATCTTCGACGGTTCGCTGGGTCTCATCCCCGGCGTCGCCGCGCCGCCGCCCGGCACCACCACCGACTATCTGGCCATCCAGACGGGTGGCTCGGCGACCTTGAACACGCCGTTGATCAGCGCGCTCAGCGTCTATATCGGCTCCCCGGACTCCTACAACGCCATCCGGTTCATCGGCTTGAACGGCTATGATGTGACCCTCACTGGCGCAGCCCTGGCCGACGGGTCGTTCGGTGGCAACCAGGCGGTCGGCCGGCGGATGACCTACAATTTCGGATCCGACCGGATCACCCAGGTCGTCTTCTCCTCCAGCGGAAACTCATTCGAGCTGGACAATGTCGCGGTCGCCTCGGTGGTTCCCGAGCCGGCGACCTGGGCCATGATGATCACCGGTTTCGGGCTGCTAGGCGCCGCCGCCCGCCGTCGGCGCGCGCACTCCGCAGCCCTCGCCTAGGACACCTGCGCTGCGCGGACGACAGAAGGTCGTCGCGCGGCGCGCCTAGCGGTCGCGTAGCCGCAGGCCGTTGACCACGTCCACGACGCCCTCGACCTCGGCCAGATCCTCGACCATGCGCTTGCCCCTGCGGGTGCGCGTGGTGCCGGTCAGGAAGACCACCCCGTCCTGGACCCGCACCTCGATATAGGAGGCGTCCAGGCGTTTGGCCCGCTCCAGGCGCTCGCTGACGACGGCCCAGATGCGCCGGTCGGCGGCTTCTCGCCGCCGCTCGCGGGGATCCTGGGAGATCGCCCGTTCGTCAACCGGACGGCCGGGCTCGTCCGAGGGGCGGTAGCCGGCGCGGTCATTGGGGTCGTAGTGGTGGTCCCGATCGAAGCCGGCCTGCCCGAAGTCTCGCTCGCCCGGCGCTCCATCGCGCCGATAGCCCAGGCGGTGGTCGGGATCGTAGCCGTAGTTCTCATCGTAGTCGGCTTGTCCGAAATCGCGGCGTTCTCCCAGATCGCCGCGATCGCGCTCATGGTCGCGGGCGGGTCCCATGTCCTGGCGGCGACGGATGTCCTCGCGCTCGCGGCCCCAAATGTCCCTGTGCATCGGCGTGTCCTTCCCGGTTGTCGGTGATTGAACCACGCCGCGGCGAGGCGGTTCCGTCCCGGAGGCCCGCGCCGCAGACTCGCGAACGACTTCGTTGATTGTCGTTTTCTTGGACTTCGAACGCGCCTATAGGGAGAGCTGCTTTATGCACCGCCCGGCCGAAAGGCCGGGCGCCGTCATTTTAGGAATACCGTCATGACCGACATCCTGATGCCGAAGGCGACCGCTGTCTGGCTGGTGGACAACACTTCGCTGACCTTCGAGCAGATCGCCGATTTCTGCGGCCTGCACCCCCTCGAAGTCAAAGGCATCGCCGATGGCGAGGTCGCGCGCGACATCCGCGGCGCCGATCCGATCGCCAACGGCCAGCTCAACCGCGAGGAGCTGGACGCCGCCCAGAAGAGCGACAAGTACCGCATGAAGGCCCAGAAGAGCCGTCACGCCGAACTGCTGAAGCCGGTGAAGAAGGCCCCGCGCTACACCCCGGTGTCGCGCCGCCAGGACCGCCCGGACGCCATCGCCTGGTTCATCCGCAATCACCCGGAAGTGGCCGACAGCCAGATCGCGCGCCTGCTGGGCACCACCAAGGCCACCATCGACCAGGTGCGCAACCGCCAGCACTGGAACGCCGCCAACATCAAGCCGGTGGACCCGGTGACGCTCGGGCTGTCGACCCAGATGGAACTGGACGCGGTGGTCCGCAAGGCGGCCGACAAGAAGGCGAAGGACGACGCCAAGCGCGGCATCGTCGAGCCCGAAGGCGCGACCCTGGCTCCGGCCTCGGAGACCGGCGTGCTGACGGAGGACGACGATCATCACGTCGCCGAGCAACCGCACTTCGAGGATGAGGACGCCGACGACGAGGACTAGGCTCGGCCGCCCAGCAGCTCCCCCTTTTGGAGGAGCTGTCAGCGAAGCTGACTGAGGGGGACTTTGACTCTTGCTCGTGAGCTTCAGCCCCCTCCGTCACGTCGCCGAATAGGGCGACGCGCCAACTCCCCCAAGGGGGGAGGACCTAATGCGGAGTGTCGCAAGCCGGATCGAAAGCTCAGACAACCCTGTCGACCGCCTCCGGGGACCTCAAGGAGGCGGTCGACCAGGGTCGCCTGTTGTCCGGCCCCCTCGGACAAGGAAGAGATGGGGCGAGTCGCCTCCCTCGCGGGCCGCGACCGCTAAGAGTCAGTGGGCGCGAGCGCCCAGGGCCTGGATCTCTTCCTTCAGCTTGAGCTTCTGTCGCTTGAGTTCCTGTAGCTTCACGGCGTCGGCGGCGGGCCTGTTCATCTCGTCTTGGATCGCCCTCTCCAGATTTTGGTGACGGGATCCGAGTTCGCGGATGCGGGCTTCAACGGCCATGTCGTGTCGTCTCCTGCATGAACCTAGGCGTTTGAGTGAACACCCGCTGGCCTGCTCTGTCAGATCACATATGTTTGCGATCCGACGTTCACCGGCGACGCTTGGAAATCGGGCGTGGAGACCTAATCCTATGAGTAGCGCACGCTTGGTTGTCGGCGTCTCGGGCGCCAGCGGCGCGGCCTACGGCCTGCGCGTGCTCGACGCCTGCCGCGAGCTGTCGGTCGAGAGCCATCTGATCTTCTCACGCGCCGCGGCCCTCACCCTGGCCCAGGAGACGACTCTCGGCGTGGCCGAGGTCCAGGCGCGCGCCGACGTGGTCCACAAGGTCGGCGATGTGGGCGCCGCCGTGGCCTCGGGCTCCTTCCCCACGCTCGGGATGATCATCGCGCCCTGCTCGGTGCGCACCATGAGCGAGATCGCCACCGGGGTGACCTCATCCCTGCTGACCCGCGCCGCCGACGTGACGCTGAAGGAACGCCGGCCCTTGGTGCTAATGGTCCGCGAGACGCCGCTGCACCTGGGCCACCTGCGCACCATGGTCCGGCTGGCGGAGATGGGGGCGATCATCGCCCCGCCCATGCCGGCCTTCTACGCCAAGCCCACCAGCCTCGAGGAGATGGTCGACCAGTCCGTGGGCCGGGCGCTGGATCTCTTCGGCCTGTCCTGGAAGCCGGTGAAGCGCTGGGGCCAGGACGTCGGGCCGCTGCAGGGGGAGGGCTGATGTCGCTCTGGGACTGGACGCTGGAACTCTATTCCCTCCCGGGCGTGCCGGAGGCGACGCTGGAACTGCAGGACCGGCATGGCCAGAACACCTCGTTCCTGCTGTGGGCCATCTGGGCCGAGGGGCCGCCATCCGGCGCGCTGGCCGACGGCGCGGCGGCGGCCAAGGCCTGGGACACTACGGTGCTGAAGCCCATCCGCCAGGTGCGCCGAGCGCTCAAGCCGGCCTTCCCGCCGGTGGACGACAGCGCGCGCGAGGGCCTGCGCGAGGACGTCAAGGCCGCTGAACTGCGAGCCGAACGGGTTCTGATGGAAACACTGGAGAGCCTGGCGCCGGCCTCAAGCGGCGGACACCCGGCCCTGGAGAGCCTGCGCGCGGCCTCAGCGGCCTGGGGGACGCCAGCCCCCGACGAGGCCCTGGCTCGCCTGGCGCGCGCCCTCGTCTAGACGAGGGCCGCCAGGGTGCGCATCATCTGAGTCGGGTGGCGAGGCGTAGCGTATGAACGACGACGAAATCGACGATGCGGAGGCGAGGTTCCGCGCCCACCTGGGCTCGGTGATCCAGGAGCATTCCGACCTGGACGCGGCGGTCGAGGCCCTCTCCCTGCAGCCGGTCCCCGACATGATGGTCATCGCCCGGCTGAAGCGGAAGAAGCTGGCCTTGAAGGACGAGATCTCCCGCCTGCGCAACCAGCTTACCCCTGACATCATCGCCTGAGCGCGGCGACCCGGCAGCTAGCCCATCTTGAAAGCGCAGACCTTGTTTCCGTCGAGATCACGGAAATAGGCGCCGTAGAAGGTATCGCCCCGCAGGCCGGGCGGGCCGTCGCAGGTTGCGCCCTGAGCCAGCGCCGCGGCGTGGACGGCGTCGACCATCTCCCGGGACTCCGCCGCGAGCGCCACCATCGTGCCATTGCCGGGCGTGGCGGGCTGCTTGTCATAGGGTTCGCACAGCGCCAGTCCGCCGGCGCCGAACTTCCCGTAGAACATGATGCGGCCTCCGTCATAGCCGCGCCGAACGCCCATCGGCGCCAGAACGGCGTCGTAGAAGGTCTTGGCCTTCTCCAGGTCGTTGCTGCCGATTGTGGTGTAGCCGATCATGGTCGTTCTCCCTCTAGAAGACCGACCTTAGCGGTGTGACGCGAACGTCAGGAAAGCGGATTCTAGCCGAGGCGCGGCGCCTGGCGCGGTTCGATGATCCCGCGCCGTTCGCGCTTGCGGATGAACATGGCCGCGTCGGCCTCGGCCACCAGGTCCTCGGGATCGATCTCCGAGGAGATCTCGCGCACACCGTAGGAGATGTGCAGCGGCGCCGACCAGTCGCCGAACTGGATCGGGGAACCCTCGATGGCGTCGGCCAGGGCCTCGGCCTTGGCCTCGGCGGTGGGCTTGTCGGCCTGGACCAGGATCACGGCGAACTCGTCGCCGCCCATGCGGCCCACGATGTCGCTCTCGCGCACGTGCGCCAGCAGCCGCTCGGCCACCGCGCGCAGGGCCGCGTCGCCGGCCGCGTGACCGAAGCGGTCGTTGACGTGCTTGAAGCCGTCCAGGTCGAAATAGACCACGCTGGCGGGCGAGCCGTAGCGCTGGGAGAAGGTGCGGATGCGGCCGAGCTCCCGGACGAAGGCGCGCCGGTTCAGCAGCGGCGTCAGAGCGTCGCGGTCGGCCAGGTCCTCGACCTCGGCCAGCTTGGCCTTCAGGCGGGTGACCTCGCCGCGCAGCTCGTCGATTTCGGTCAGCAGCGT
The DNA here is from genome assembly GCF_024298925.1 of Phenylobacterium sp. LH3H17. Taxonomy (NCBI): domain Bacteria; kingdom Pseudomonadati; phylum Pseudomonadota; class Alphaproteobacteria; order Caulobacterales; family Caulobacteraceae; genus Phenylobacterium; species Phenylobacterium sp. LH3H17. The sequence goes on from NZ_CP101283.1 coordinate 578,228, forward strand.
CTTCACCGCCCCCTGGACGGCGGGCGTCAGGTCACCTTCGGCGAGGCCCAGGAAGGCGGTCTTGTCGGTTGGCCCGGTGGCCGTCGCGGTCGCCTGGGCGCCGGCGCGCACCAGGGCGCTCTTGCGGATGGCCGAGAAGGATTCGGAACGGGCGCCGGTGATCTTCATGGGGCTTTCATCGAACGAGAATCGCTGAAGTCCTAGCGAGTTAAGAATCCTGAACGTCCTTGGTTGCGGGCGCAAGACCGGCGCCTATACTCCGCGCCTTTCCGCCGCAGGGGCTAAAGACGGATATGAGCGCAACGACCGCGCCGGTGGCCATCATCATGGGCAGCCGGTCCGACTGGCCCACCATGAAGGGCGCCGCCGAGAGCCTCGACGCCCTGGGCGTGGCCTATGAGGCCAAGGTGGTCTCCGCCCACCGCACCCCCGACCGGATGTACGAGTTCGCCAAGGGGGCGAAGGCGGCGGGCTTCAAGGTGATCATCGCCGGGGCGGGGGGCGCGGCCCACCTGCCGGGCATGACGGCTTCCATGACCGAACTGCCGGTGCTGGGCGTGCCGGTGGAGTCCAAGGCTTTGAAGGGCATGGACAGCCTGCTCTCCATCGTCCAGATGCCCGCCGGCATCGCCGTGGCGACCCTGGCGATCGGCGAGGCCGGGGCGCGGAACGCCGGCCTGCTGGCCGCCCAGATCCTGGCCCTGTCCGATCCCGCCCTGGCCGAGCGGCTGGTCGCCTATCGCGCCCGCCACACCGCCAGCGTCGCCGAAACCGTCGAGGACGTCTGAGCATGACCGCCGCCCTGCCGCTGCCGCCGGGATCGACGCTCGGCATACTGGGTGGGGGACAGCTTGGCCGGATGCTGGCGCAGGCCGCCGCGCGGCTGGGTTTCGACGTGGCGATCCTGGAGCGCGAGACCGACGCGCCGGCCGGCCGCGTGGCGGCCCACGCCATCGTCGGCGCCTATGACGACCCCGCTGCGCTCAAGGCCCTGGCCGATCTGGCCGACATCGTCACCTTCGAGTTCGAGAACGTGCCCGCCGCCTCGGTCGAGGCCCTGGTGAAGCTGGGCGTCGAGGTCGCGCCGGGTCCTCAGGCGCTCGCCGTCGCCCAGGACCGGGTGGACGAGAAGAGCTTCCTCAACGCCAACGGCGTCGCCACCGTGGCCTTCGCCGCCGCCGACAGCGCGGAGAGCTGCGTCGAAGCCGCCGCCCAGATCGGCGCCCCCTGCCTGATGAAGACCCGCCGCGAGGGCTATGACGGCAAGGGCCAGGTCTGGGTCGAACACGCCGCCGGCGCGGCGCAGGCTTTCGAGGCCCTGGGCGGCCGGCCGGTGATCCTGGAGGCCCCCGCCGACTTCGTCCGCGAACTGTCGATCATCGCCGCCCGCGGCCGCGACGGCGCCATCGCCGTATACCCCCTGGCCGAGAACCATCACGAGAAGGGCGTCCTGCGCCGTAGCGTCGCGCCGGCGAAGGTCAGCGCCACCACAGCGGCCCAGGCCGAGCGGATCGCCCACAAGATCCTCACGGGCCTCGCCTATGTGGGGGTGATCGGCATCGAGCTGTTCGAGCTCAAGGACGGGTCGTTGCTGGTCAACGAGATCGCGCCCCGGGTGCACAACACCGGCCACTGGACCCAGGACGGTTGCGAGGTCGACCAGTTCGAGCAACACATCCGCGCCGTCGCCGGCTGGCCGCTCGGCCCCACCGCCGCCCGCGCCGAGGTGGAGATGCTGAACCTTCTTGGCGACGAGGTCGACGGCTGGGCCAAGTACGCCGCCGAGCCCGAGACCCGCGTCCACCTCTACGGCAAGCGCGAGGCCAAGCCCGGCCGCAAGATGGGCCACGTGAACCGGCTGCGCGGGCCGGTCTAGGCTTCGTTGGGGATGGCGGAGAGGGCCTCTTCCAGCTCCAGGAAGCTGGGCTGGGCGCCGGAGGGAACGCTGCCGCGGCCGATCTCGACGGAGATCTGGGCGGCGTTGCCGTGCAGGTGGGCCACCAGCACCGACTGGATGATCTTGTAGAAGGAGCCCTCTTCTTCGATGACCTCCTTCAGGCGCACCGCCATGGGGCCGACCAGGCCATAGGCCAGGAACACGCCGAGGAACGTGCCGACCAGGGCCGAGCCGATCATCTCGCCCAGCACTTCCGGCGGCTCGGTGATCGCGCCCATGGTCTTGATGACGCCCAGCACGGCGGCGACGATGCCGAGCGCGGGCAGGGCGTCGGCCAGGTTGGTCAGGGCGCCGGCCGGGCCGAGCGCCTCGTGGTGATGCTTCTCGAGCTGCTTTTCCATGGCGTCCTCGACCTGGTGCGGGTCCTCGAGGTTCATGGTCATCATGCGCAGCGTGTCGCAGATGAAGTCGACGGCGAAGTGGTCCTTCATCACCCGCGGGAAGCGCGAGAAGATCGTGGAGTCCTTCGGGTTCTCGATGTGGCTCTCCAGGGCGATGACGCCCTTGGACTTCATGGTCTTGGTCAGCAGGAACAGCAGGGACAGCAGGTCGCGATAGTCGCTGGCCTTCCATTTCGGACCGGCGAACACCTTGCCGAAGCCCGAGAGCGTGCCCTTGATGACCGGCATGGAATTGGAGATCAGGAAGGCGGCCACGCCGGCGCCGCCGATGGCCATCATCTCGTGGGGCAGGGCGTGCAGGATGACGCCCATATTGCCGCCGGAGATGATGTAGCTGCCGAACACCAGGCCGAACAGCAACACGATGCCGATAATCTGAAACATGGTGTCGGTCGGTCCCCCGGGGTGTCAGCCGGGAGCATCGCCATTAATGCTTAATGTCGCGTGAGCATTTCGGGGTTTGCGCAAGGGATCGGCGCGCCTTAACAGCGCACCATGCCCAAGCAAGCTTCCGCCATGGACGGCCTGCCCAAGGGGTCGTTCGCGATCATCTTCGGCGTCTCGCTGGTTACCGCCATGGGCAATACCGGGATGATCTCGGTGCTGCCGGCCATCGGCCGCTCGATCGGCATTCCCGACCCGATGGTGGCGGCGATCTTCTCGCTCTCGGCCCTGCTCTGGGCGTTTTCCTCCCCGTGGTGGGCCAAGGCCTCGGACAAGCACGGCCGCAAGCCGCTGATGTTGATCGGCCTGACCGGCTTCATGATGTCGATGATCGCCTGCGGCCTGGTGGTCGCCGCAGGCCTCTATCACCTGACGACGCCCATGGTGATCTTCGTCTTCTTCCTGTTCGCGCGCGCCCTGTTCGGCCTGTTCGGGGCGGCCTCGAACCCCGCGACCCAGGCCTATCTGGCCGAGCACACCCCGCCGGAGAAGCGCACCCAGGCGATGTCCAGCCTCGCCGGCGCCTTCGGCCTGGGCACGGTCATCGGGCCGTTCGTCGCACCGCTGTTCGTGCTGCCGTTCAAGGGCGGCCTGGCGGGCCCGCTGTTCGGGTTCGCGGTCATCGCCGGGATCATGCTGTTCGTCGTCTGGAAGAAGCTGCCCGAGAGCCAGAACATGCCTGTGGCGCCGGTGACGGCCGCGCCGGTCAAGGGCGCGGCGGTGGTGAAGGAAAAGCCCATGTGGCGCGATCCGCGCGTCACCCCCTTCCTGATCTACGGCTTCATCGTCGCGGTCTGCCAGACCGCCCAGGGCCAGACCCTGGGCTTCCTGATCATCGACCAGCTCGACCTGTCGCCGATGAAGGCCCAGGGCTTCATCGCCATCGCCATGATGTTCGGCGCCGTGGCGGGCCTGCTCGCCCAGTGGGGCATCATCCGAATGTTCGAGATGACCCCGCGCCAGTTGCTGCGCTGGGGCGTGGGGGTCGCGGCCGTCGGCAACGTCATCGTCGCGTTCCAGCCGACCTATGCCGCGGTGGTGGCGGGCTACGCCATCTCCAGCCTGGGCTTCGGCCTGGCGCGGCCGGGCTTCACCGCGGGCTCCTCCCTGGCCGTGGACATGCATGAACAGGCCCGGGTCGCCGGCGCCATCGCCGCGGTCAACGGAGTCAATGTGGTGCTCGCCCCGGCCTTCGTCTGGCTCTACCAGGCCGTGGCCCCGGCGCCCTTCATCCTGTGCGCCGGGCTGATGGTGGCCATGCTGATCTATGCCTTCCAGAACCCGCAGCTCAAGAACGCCGCCCCTTCGCCCACCACCCGCGCCGACGCGGCCAAGGCGACCCTGGAAAAGGGCGACGAAGGCGGCGGCTAGCCCGCGGGCGGCAGGGCGCCCACCTCGACGTTCAGCCGCCGCACCATGTCCATCGAGAGATAGCCGTCGGCGGTGATGCCACGCGCCTTCTGCCAGGCGCGCAGGGCCGTGCGGGTGTTGACTCCCACCACTCCGTCCGGAGCTCCCGGATCGAAGCCCAGGCGCGCCAGGGCCGTCTGGGCGGCGATTCGGTCGCCGATGCCGAGCGGGATTTCGATCGGCCAGGCTCGGACCAGCGGCCCGGCTCCGGCGAACCGGTCGGCCAGCAGCCCGATCCCCAGGGCGTAGGCGGTGGAGTTGTTGTACTTGCGGATCGCGAAATGGTTGGGGAACAGCAGGAAGATCGGCCCGCCCGCCCCGGCCGGCGCCGCCAGCATGGCCTTGGCCGCCGCGTCGGCTCCCGACCATCCCCGGCCGTCCGCGGGCCTCAGGCCCAGGCCCGCCCACCAGTCCGGCGTCTCCCGCGGCCCCTCGGTCAGGCTGTAGTCGAAGCCCGGCGGGGCGATCACCTCGCGCGCCCAGCCCTCGCCGCGCGTCCAGCCGCCCTTGGCCAGCAGGTTGGCCGCCGAGGCGAGCGCGTCGTTACTAGAGCCCCAGATGTCGCGCCGCCCGTCGCCGTCGCCGTCCACGGCGGTGGCCAGGTAGTTGGAGGGCAGGAACTGGGTCTGGCCCATGGCCCCGGCCCAGGACCCCTTCAGCCGGCCGCGGTCGGCCTCGCCGGACTCGATGATCCTCAGCGCCGCGATCAGTTCGCCCTCGGCGAAGGCCCGGCGGCGACCGTGGAAGGCCAGGCTCGCCATGCAGCGGATCACGTCGAAATCGCCCTGGATGGCGCCGAAGCCGCTTTCCATGGCCCAGACGGCGATCAGGATGTCGCGCGGCACGCCGAAGCGCTGCTCGATCCCGCCCCAGAACGGAAGGTCGGCGCGGTAGCGCTGGCCCCGTGCGATGCGGTCGTCGCTGACCGTACCCTTGATGTAGTCGCCCACCGGCTTGGAGAACTCCGGCTGGGCGGAGTCCAGGCTGATCACGCGCGGATTGGGCGCCAGGCCGGCCAGTTCGCGGTCCAACAGGGCGGGAGCCAGGCCCGCGGCCAGGGCGCGGTTGCGGAACTGGCCGCGCCACTCGTCGAAACTGGCGTCGCCCGAGGATGTGGGGCCGGGCTGCGCCGAGGGAAGCTGCGGCCTCGGCGGGGGCGGCTCGGGCGCCGGGAAGGGTGAGCCGGTCACCGGCTTGAATTCGGTGGAGGTGTCGGCGCAACCGGCCACGAGGAGGAGAAGGAAGAGGCGGCGGTCCATGGTCCAAGCCTAGCGGCGCCCGCGCGCTTCCCCAATCACAAGGCCGTCAGCCGTTGACTCAAAAGCCGTCCGCCCGTATACGCGCCCGCTCTGTAGATAACCCCGGTGCTTCCAAGCCGGCGCCCGAGATAGGTCCATGAAGGTCAGAAGCTCGCTCAAGACGCTCAAGACTCGCCACCGCGATTGCAAGCTGGTGCGTCGCAAGGGCGTGATTTTCGTCATCAACAAGACGAACCCGCGCTTCAAGGCGAAGCAGGGCTGAGGCTCCTCGGGATGGCTGTGAGAGCCGTCCTCTGGGACATCGGCAATGTTATCGTGCGCTGGGACCCGCGCACGCTCTACGCCAAGTTTTTCAAGGAACCGGCCGCAGCCGACCGGTTCCTTTCGCATGTCTGCACCATGGATTGGCACGCCGCCCACGACCGGGGCGTGACCTTCGCGGACAACCGCGCGCCGCTGCTCAAGCGCTTTCCCGACCATGCCGAGGCCATCCACGCCTGGGAGACCCGGTGGTGGGAGATGTTCTCCGGGCCGATCGCCGAGACCGAGGCGGCCATCGAGGCCCTGCACGCGGCCGGTGTGCCGCAGTATGGCGTCACCAACATGTCCCACGAGACCTTTCCGGGCACGATCGCCATGAGCCCGGCCTTCGCGCGCCTGAAGGACTATGTGGTCTCGGCTCATGATGGGGTGATGAAGCCCGATCCCGCCTTCTTTGCGCTGGCCTGTGAGCGCTTCGGGCTTGAGCCGGGCGAGGTGTTCTTCGTAGATGACAGCGAGAAGAACATCGTCGCGGCCCGCACCTTCGGCTTCGACGCCCACCACTTCACCGACCCGGCCGCCCTGCGACCGGCGCTGGAAGCCCGGCACCTGCTCTAGCCGTTACGCACCAGCTCGAAGAACTCCTGCCGGGTCCGCGCATCGTCGCGCACCTCGCCGGTCAGGTGGCTGGTGGTCAGGCGCGAGCCCGGGGTGTTCACCCCGCGCATGGTCATGCAGCTGTGCTCCGAGACGATCACCACGCCGACGCCCTTGGGCTTGAGAACGCTGTCGATAGCGCCGGCGATGTCGGCGGTCAGCTTCTCCTGGATCTGCAGGCGGCGGGCGAAGCCGTGCACCACCCGGGCCAGCTTGGATATCCCCACCACCCGGTCGCGCGGCAGGTAGCCCACATGGGCTTTGCCCAGGAACGGCAGCATGTGGTGCTCGCAGAAGCTCACCACCCGGATGTCCTTCAGCACCACGAGCTCGTCATAGCCTCCGACCTCCTCGAAGGTCCGGGCCAGATAGTCGGTGGGGTCGGTCTCGTAGCCCGCGAACAGCTCCTTGTAGGACCGCGCCACCCGCGCGGGGGTCTCCAGCAGGCCTTCGCGGTCCGGGTCGTCGCCGGCCCATTCGATCAAGGTGCGGACGGCGGCCTCGGCCTCCGACTGGGTGGGCCGGCGCCTCGGCGCCTCGTGGGGTTCGGACATGGGATGACTCCGCCTGGGTGCGTCATGAACGGCTTCGCCGCGGCGAAGGTTCAGCGGGCGGATGACAGGCGCAGGCCGCGCCGCTAGGGTCCCGCGCTTTCCGACCTCCCCGACTTGTGAGACGCTTTACCCATGTCCGACGACAACGCCCACGGCGACATCCTGAACCAGGCCGCCCAGGGCCAGCTGAAGAGCATCATCGAGCGCATCGAGCGCCTGGAGCAGGAGAAGTCCGAGATCTCGGAGCAGATCAAGGAGGTCTTCGCCGAGGCCAAGGGCAACGGGTTCGACGTCAAGATCCTCCGTAAGGTGGTGCGCATCCGCAAGCAGGACCGGGCCAAGCGCCTGGAAGAGGAGGCCATCCTCGACCTCTATCTCGCGGCCATGGGAGAGATTTGAAGCGAACCCCGCCAGACCGGAAGGCGCAGGCCAAGCGGGCCGCGCTGAACGCCCTGAAGCGCGTCCGTCGCCAGGCGGACCGCGCCGAGGTCAAGCTTTCCGACTGGGAGGGCGAGTTCCTGGGCTCGGTGGAAGAGCGGGTGAAGACCTATGGCCGCGCCTTCGCTGACCCCGAGAAGGGCGGCCCGGGCGCGGCCTTTTCCGTCCTGCAATCGGTGAAGCTCAAGGAGATCGCCGCCAAGGCCAAGGGCGAGAAAAAGGACATGACCCGCAAGCCGTTCAAGCGGCGGGTGAAGCCTTATTCGGAAGACTGAACCAACCGAGATGTTCCCCCTCTGTCGCGTCGCCGAAGAGGGCGACGCGCCACCTCCCGCACGAGGGGAGGATCTAGATCTACAGCGCCCGCGCCGCGCGGACGGTTTCGGCGCGCTGGGCGGCGAGCCGACCTTGGCGGATCAGCTCGCGCAGGCGTTCGTCACGCAGCTGCGGTCTCAGAACCGTCGGCTTCATCTTCGGATCCCTTCAGGACGTCGTCGAGGCCCTGTTCGCGGACCTTTCGGTAGAGGGTGGACCGGCCGATGCCGAGGCGCCTGGCGACCTCGCTCATGTGGCCGGCATAGATCTCGATGGCGAGCTGGATGAGGTCGCGTTCGATCTCCTCCAGGGTCCGCAGGTGGCCGCGGTTGTCGAGGATGCGCACCGGGGCGTCGGCCGACATCTCGGCCACAAGCTGTTCGGCGGTCGGCAGTTGCACCGGGGCCCGACCGGATGGCGAGGCCAGCGCCTCGGGCGGCGGGGCCGCCACGCCGGAGATGGCCGGGAAGTCGTACGGCTGCAGATAGGGGGCGTCGGCGAGCACGATGGCCCGATAGACCGCGTTCTCGAGCTGGCGGACATTGCCCGGCCAGTCATAGGCCGTGAGGAAGGCGAGCGTCTCGGCCGAGGCGCCGACCACGGTCTTGCCCTCCTCGACGTTGAAGCGGCGCACGAAGTGATCGAGCAGGGCCGGGATATCCTCGCGCCGGTCGCGCAGGGCCGGGGCCTCCATCGGGAAGACGTTCAGGCGATAGAACAGGTCTTCGCGGAACAGGCCGTCCTTCACCGCCTGGGCGGGATCGCGGTTGGTGGCCGAGACGATGCGGACATCGACCTTGATGGAGCGCTTGGAGCCCACTGGGTCGATCTCGCTCTCCTGCAGGGCGCGCAGAAGCTTGACCTGGGTGTCGAGCGGTAGCTCGCCGACCTCGTCGAGGAACAGGGTGCCGCCGTTGGCCTCCTGGAACTTGCCCACATGCTTGTCGGTGGCGCCGGTGAAGCTGCCCTTCTCGTGGCCGAACAGGATGCTTTCGACCAGGTTCTCGGGGATGGCGCCGCAGTTCACAGCCACGAAGGGCTTGCCGGCGCGGTCGGACGAGCCGTGCACGGCGCGCGCGATCACTTCCTTGCCGACCCCGCTCTCGCCCGTGATCAGAATGGGGATGGAGGACTTGGCCGCCCGCTCGCCCATGCGCTTGATCATGGTCATGGCCGGGCTGTCGCCGACCATGTCGGCGAAGGTCATGCGGCCGGAGGAGTGTTTCTTGAGGCGGTCGACCTCGCCCTTCAGCGCGCCCATGGAGAGCGCGTTGCGGATCGAGACGATGATGCGCTCCGGCGAGGCCGGCTTGATGAAGAAGTCGCAGGCGCCCGATTGCATGGCCTGGACCACGGTGTCGATGCCGCCGGTGGCGGTGACCACGATGACCGGGGTGGTGAAGCTGCGCGCGCGCATCTCCTTCAGGGTGTCCTGGCCGCTCATGCCGGGCATGACCAGGTCCAGCAGGACGATGTCGGCCGCGGCGCCCGATTGCAGGCGCGCGATCGCCGCCTCGCCGCTCTCGGCGTGGGCGACGGCGAAGCCGTCACGCTCCAGGACCGACTGGATCAGCCGGCGTTGCGTCGGGTCGTCATCGACGACGAGGACCGTCTTGGTCATTGGAAAAACACCCACACTTGAAACCGGACGCTCGTCTGCGTGGACGAGGCTCGTTGACCCGGATTGATACAGGGTCGGGGTAAAGGCGGGGTTTCGGAGTCCTGAGTCGGGGGTTAACGCGGCTTGGGCGGCAGAGGCCGCGCGGGGTTGCCGACCACGGTGACGCCGTCGGGCACGTGGCGCACCACCACCGCCCCGGCCCCCACCGTCGCGCGGGCGCCGACAATGACCCCGCCGATGATGACCGCGCCCAGGCCGATGAAGGCCCCGTCGCCGATGGTCACATGGCCGGCGGTGTGTGCGCCCGGCGAGATGGACACGCCATCGCCGAGCACATTGTCGTGGTCGACGGTGCAGGCGGTGTTGAGCACGCAGAACCGCCCGATCCGGGCGTCCGATTGCACGATCACACCGGCCGAGATGATCGTGCCCGCGCCGAGGGTCGCGGTGGTCGAGAGGATCGCGCTCGGGTGGACCACCACCGGCAGGGAGCCGCCCCGCGCCAGGATGGCCTCGAGCAGCGCGCGGCGGGTCGGCCCCTGCACCGCCACCACCAGGTCGTGGGCGGCCAGGAAGGCGGGATCCTGAAGGCGGCTCTCGTCGCCCAGGCGAGCCAGGGGCGTGGTCGGCGGCTGCGGATCGGGGCCGGCGTCCAGATAGCCGGCCAAGGGCGCGCCGCGCGCGGCGGCGACCTCCGCGACGATGCGGGGAAGCGATCCGGGGCCGGCGCCGATCATGACCAGGGGTCTCATGAATCAAGAGTGCCGTGACCCGCCACGAGGGCGCAACCCGGGGCTTCACCTGTTCTCGCTTTGGAGCATAGTGCCGAGGTTATCCGTGGGGGCGGCCTTGGGTTTCCGGCACTTCCTCAGCGAATTGAAGAAACGCAACGTGGTCAGGGTGGCCGGCGTCTACACGGTCACGGCCTGGGGAGTCTTCCAGGTCGCCAAGACCATCTTCGAAACCCTCGACTTTCCGAAATCGGTCTCCGCCTTCACCCTGTTGTTGCTGGCCCTTGGCTTGCCGGTCGCTCTGCTCGTCTCGTGGGCCTTCGAGCTCGGTCCCGACGGTTCGATCCGCCGGACCAGCGACAGCGGCGAGGATGAGCCGAAGCGACGGCTGAACTGGATGGACTGGACGGCCCTGGCGGCCATGGCCGCGGTGGTGGTCGTGTTCGTCGCCACCGCTTTCGGTTTGGCCGGGTCCCTGGGCCGGGAGGGTGGCGCCGGCCTGCGCATGGGCACGCCGCCCAGCAAGTCGGTGGCGGTCCTGCCCTTCGCTAATTTCAGCAAGGCCGCGGACTCCGAGTACTTCGCCGACGGCCTGACTGAAGAGGTCACCAATAGCCTGGCCCAGGTGCCGGACCTGAAGGTCGCCGGCCGCACCTCAGCCTTCTATTTCAAGGGCAAGAACGAGGACGTCCGCGAGATCGGCCGCAAGCTGAACGTCGCCCACGTGGTGGAGGGCAGCGTGCGCCGCTCGGGCGACCGGCTTCGGGTCACCTGCCAACTGGTCAGCGTCAAGAACGGCTTCCACCTGTGGTCGGAGACCTATGACCGCACCATGGACGACGCCTTCGCCATCCAGACCGAGATCGCCGACGGCGTCGCCGAGGCGCTGAAGGCTGAGCTGGGCGCGGGTGGGCGGGCTGAGCGTCCGGTGCGGCGCGATCCCGAGGCCTATCGCCTGGAGGTCGTCGCCAAGGGTCAGGTGCGCCAGAAGGGCAAGGCGCAGCTGCTCGCCGCCCAGGCCATCTATCGCCAGCTGATCGAGATGGAGCCCGACAACGCCGAGGTGCGCGCCGACTACGCCTACGCCACGGCCTACTTGGCGCAGAACCACCTGGAAGGAGACTTCCTGCCGGCGGTGCGCGACGCCGAGGCTCAGATCGCCAGGGCCCTGGAGCTCAATCCCAAGTCCTCCTCGGCCTATGTCGCCAAGGGAATGCTCAGCGCCATCCGGTTCATCCGGGAAGGCCAGCAGAGCGCCGAAGGCCAGGCCGAGGCCGCCTACAGGCGGGCCGTGGAGCTGGCGCCCCGGGATCCCGAGGCGCTTAGCCTCTATGGCGACTTCATCGCCGGGAGCCGGCCGCAGGAGGCGGTGACCTATCTGCGCCGGGCGTTGGAGATCGATCCGCTCGATCGCGTCGCCAACAACGCGCTGGCAGGCTCGCTCTTCGCCACCGACAAGCTGCAGGAGGCCGAGCGCCGCTACCGGATGAATGTCGAGCTGTTCCCGGAATACGTCGACTCCAAGGAGCAGCTCGGGGACGTCTTGGCCGAGCAGGGCCGGCTGGATCAGGCAGTAATCTGGTACCGCCTGGCGGCGGCGCCCAAGACCGATCCGGCGGCGTCGATCCAGCTGGCCAACTACTACTACAATCTCGGCATGCCCCGCGAAGCGGTCGCGGCCCTGGACGACTGGAAGGACAAGCCGGTCATCGGGCCGATCGTCGAGGCCATCAGGTTCCTCGTGGCCGGCGACTATCAGGGTCTGATGCGGCTCGCCCAGGCCGGGCTGGCCCAGCCCGAGCCCGATCCCGTCTGGCGCAGCGGCGTCGTCCTGGCCGGGGCGCATCTGGGCCAGTTCGACCTCGCCCGCGAACAGTTGCTGGTGACCTCGCCGGAGCTGTTCCAGCCGGCGCCCAAGGTCTCGCTCCGGCTCGCCAGCGACGCGGTTGGCGCGGCCTATGTCATCCAGCAGACCGGCGACCAGGGGCAGGCCCGCCGGGTCGCGCAAGCCGTGCTCGCCGCCACGGAGCCAAGGCCCGGCCTGCGCCAGATGAACGCCCGGCGCATCGCCCGCGTCAAAGCCTACGCGATGCTGGGCGATAAGGAGCGCGCCCTGGCCGAGCTTCGCGCCGCTATCGACGCCGGCTACCGGGCTCTCTACGACATCGACGCCTTCACCCGGCTCGACCTCGACCCGACGACCCAGTCCCTGCGCGGCGACGCCCGCTTCAAGGCCATGATCCGCGAGGTCGAGGCGTCAAACGACGCCATGCGCCGGAGCATCCTCGCTCGCGCGCCGGGCCTCGCCCCGTAGGTCCGATTTCCGCGGGCTTCGGAGGCTTGCATCGCGACTTCGTCCGGTGTATTAAACCAATCAGTTGTCAACTAGTTAGTTAAATTCGTGAACCCAGATCGCCTAAGCGCCACCCTGTCGGCGCTCGCCGACCCTACCCGGCGGGGCATCCTCGCCCGACTAACGGCCGGCGACGCGACGGTCGGCGAACTGGCGGCGCCCTACGACATGAGCTTGGCGGCGGTGTCCAAGCACCTGAAGGTGTTGGAAGGGGCGGGCCTTATCTCGCGCAGTCGCGAAGCCCAGTGGCGACCCTGCCACCTGGAGCCCGAGCCACTGGCCGACGTCTGGTCGTGGCTGAGCGACTACCGCCGCTTCTGGGACCGCAGCCTCGACAGCCTCGGCACGTATCTGGCGACGATGCAAAAGCCGCCCGGCCAGGGCGGCGCCTGACCTCTAGACCCCCACTCTCGAAGGAACCCCGTCATGCAAACCATAGTAGACGCCGCATCCACGGACGCAGCCGTCATTCTCATCACCCGGACATACGACGCGCCGCGCGCCCTGGTCTGGACCGCCCTGACCGATCCTACCCATGTGGCGGCCTGGTACGGCGGCGAGGGCTTCAGCAGCCCCGTCTGCGAAATGGACGTCCGCCCCGGCGGCCTCTGGCGGCACGTCATGCGCGCGCCCAACGGCATGGAGTTCGGCATCGACAGTGTGTTCACCGAGGTGGTCCCCCCTGAACGCCTGGTCTGGACCTCGGCGGCCAAGGATCGGCCCGCCGGCGGGCCGCCGGTGGCGGTGAACACCGTCACGCTGGAGGACCTGGGCGGCACGACCCGCTGGACCCTCGAGGCTCGCTTCGAGAGCCTGGCCGATCGCGACCTCAGCGTCCGCATGGGCTTCGGCCACATGGTCAGCCAGGGCGCCGAACGTCTGGCCGCTCATCTCCAATCCATGTGAGGAGGTTCCAATGTCCCTGTCGAAGGCTTTCCAGTCCCGCCCGGCCCGGATCGTGAGCTGGGTCCTCACCGGACTGGTGGGGCTGTTCATGGCCATGGATTGCGGGATCAAGCTGGCGAAGATCCCCCAGGTCACCGAGTCCTTCCACCGGCTCGGCTATTCCGGCGACATCTCGCTCGGGCTCGGCCTGACTGAGCTGGCGATCATGATCCTCTATCTGACCCCGCGGACCGCGGTGCTGGGCGCGATCCTCATGACCGCCCTGCTGGGCGGCGCCATCACCAGCCACCTTCGGGTGGGCGATCCGTGGCCCAGCCACATCCTGTTCGGTGTCTATATCGGCGTCATGGCCTGGGGCGGGCTCTTTTTGCGCGACCCCCGGCTACGGGACATCATGCCGTTCCGCTCGGCGGACGCCTGACCCGCCTCGTCCATGCATAGCGGCGGTGCGAAAGGCTTGCCGATCGTGCCGCCCAGCTTGACCATGATCCTGGATTTCGAGGGTCAGCCGATGCACTTCGGCCACTACGCCGCCTCCGTCGCCGCCTGGGTCGCCGACCGCCGCAAGGCCGCCTGACCCGGCGGCATGCTTGCCCACGGCGACGTTCCGCGCATAGTTCCTCCCAAAGGCCGCGAGTGAACGGCCCATTGGGAGGCGACCATGAACACGCTGAAACTGGCGGCGGCGCTCGCCGCCACCGCCCTGCTCGCCGCCTGCGGCCAGTCCGGGACCAAGGCGGGCGATGTTGACGGCGCGCGGATCGCCGCGGCGAGCGGCAACGGCGAATGGCTCTCCTACGGGCGGACCTATGACGAGCAGCGCTACAGTCCGCTCGACAAGATCAACGCCTCCAATGTCGGCGGGCTCGGCCTGGCCTGGATGCACGAGTTCGACACCGATCGCGGCCAGGAGGCGACGCCGATCATGGTCGACGGGGTGCTTTACACCACCACCGCCTGGTCCAAGGTCTACGCTTTCGACGCCAAGACCGGCGAGCTCAAATGGTCCTACGACCCCAAGGTCAAGGGCGAGAAGGGTTTCGACGCCTGCTGCGACGTGGTCAATCGCGGCGTCGCGGTGTGGAAGGGCAAGGTCTATGTCGGCACGCTCGACGGGCGGTTGGTGGCGCTGAACGCCGCCGACGGAACCGAGGCCTGGTCCGTCCAGACCACCGACACCGCCAAGCCCTACACGATCACCGGCGCGCCCCGCGTCATCAAGGACAAGGTGCTGATTGGCAACGGCGGCGGCGAGTATGGCGTCCGCGGCTACCTCTCGGCCTATGACGCGGCCAGCGGCAAGCTGGTCTGGCGGTTCTACACCACGCCCAACCCCACCGGGGCGCCCGACAACGCCGCCTCCGACAAGGTCATGAAGGAGCGGGGTGCTTCCACCTGGTTCGGCGAGGGCTGGAAGGCCACCGGCGGCGGCGGCACGGTCTGGGACGCCATGGCCTACGACCCCGAACTCGACCTCCTCTACGCGGGGGTCGGCAACGGCTCGCCCTGGAACCATGTGAAGCGCTCGGACGGCAAGGGCGACAACCTGTTCCTGTCCTCGATCCTGGCGCTCAAGCCCGACACCGGCGAATATGTCTGGCACTACCAGACCACGCCGGGCGAGAGCTGGGACTACACGGCCACCCAGCACATCATGCTGGCCGACCTGACCGTCAACGGCGCCCCGCGCAAGGTGCTGATGCAGGCGCCCAAGAACGGCTTCTTCTACGTGCTTGACCGCGCCACCGGCGCGCTGATCTCCGCCAAGCCCTTCGTGCCGATCACCTGGTCCTCCGGCGTCGACATGAAGACCGGCCGGCCAATCGAGAACCCAGGCGTGCGTTACGAGAAGGCGCCGTCGCTGCAGATCCCGGCCCCGTTCGGCGCCCACAACTGGCACCCCATGGCCTTCAACCCGAAGGAGGGCCTGGTCTATATCCCGGCCCAGACGATCCCGTTCGCCTACACCCCGGACGCCGGCTACAGCTACCGGGCCGGCGGCTGGAACGTCGGCACCGACTTCCTGGCCAACGCCCTGCCCACCGACAAGGCCCAGCTCGCCGCGGTCAAGGCCATGGTGAAGGGCCAACTGATCGCCTGGGACCCGGTGGCCCAGAAGGCCCGCTTCACCATCGAGCATCCGCACTTCTGGAACGCCGGCGTACTGTCGACCGCCGGGGGCCTGATCTTCCAGGGCGCGGCCCAGGGCGAGTTCGCGGCCTATAGCGCCGGCGACGGCAAGAAGCTGTGGACCTACGAGACCGACAACGGGGTGATCGCCCCGCCCTCGACCTACGAGATCGACGGCGAGCAGTATGTCGCCCTGATGGTCGGCTATGGCGGGGCCGGCGCCCTGTCGGCGCCCTTCCTGCTGCCCGACCGTCCGCGGCTGCCGGGCCGGCTGATGGTGTTCAAGCTTGGCGGCAAGGCTGTCGCGCCGGCCTATGTGCGGCCGGAGGTGGCGACCCTCGACCTGACCGCCGTGACCTCGACCGGCGACGCCAAGCGCGGCTTCGCCCTGTTCCACCAGAACTGCCAGGTCTGCCACGGCCCGAACGCCACGGGGACCTACCTGCCCGATCTGAGACGCTCGCAGATGCTGCTCTCGGCCGAGAGCTGGAAGTCCGTGGTGATCGACGGGGCCTCGGCCTCGCGCGGCATGGCCAGCTTTAGCCGCTTCTTCGACGCCCAGGGCGCCGAGGATCTGCGGGCCTATGTGCTGACCGAGGCCAAAGGCGCTGCGGCTCCCGCGGTCGCGCCGGCCAAGGGCGGGCCTCCGCCCAAGACCTGACCCAGACTTGTCATCCTCCGGCTTCAAAGACCGGAGGATGACGACTGTCCGGACGGTCGCAGGCGGTTAAAGTTCGCCCATGATACCGGTGTCCAGATAACTCCTCGCCGCGTCCGCTATCCTCCTGCTCGGCGCGGCCAGTCCCGCCGGACCGCATACCCTCGAGTTCCCGATCTGGTCCGGTCCCGCGCCCGGCGGCGAGCACGCCACGGCCAGGGAAGAGGTCATCGAGCGGCGCAAGTCGCCCGACACCGAATTGCATGTCTTCGAGGAAGGCGGCCACAGCTTTGGCCTGCGCTACGCCGTCGGAAAGCCGGTGGCGGCCTGGCCGCAGATCACGCTGAAGTGGATTTAACGGAAGGGGTTTATGTCGGCTGCCCGCTAGGAGCCCCGGCAGGGAGCGGCTATCAGTCCGCCCATGAACGCTCCCGTGAAACTAGACGCCCTGCCCGAGTGGCGGCTCGACGACCTCTATGCCGGCCGCGACGATCCTCGCATCGAGACCGACCTGGCCGCCGCCAAGGCCGCCAATGACGCGCTGGTGAAGCTGAAAGGCCGCTTCGTCGCGATGCGCGGCCACCCGCTGCGCCTGGGCGAACTGCTCGACCACGGCATCACCCTGTACGAGACCGCGACGAACGGCCTGTGGGGCGTCGGCGCCTATGCCTCGCTGTCCGCTTCCGTCGCCCGCGACGACGCGGCCTGGGCCAAGTTCGAGGGTGACCTGCGGACCCGCTCCTCCCAGATTGCCGCCGAGAGCCTGTTCTTCACCCTCGAACTCAACCAGCTCGAGGACAACGAGATCGAGATGGCCTTCAAGGCCCATCCCCCCGCCGCCCGCTGGCGGCCCTGGATGCGCCGCGTGCGGCTGTCGCGGCCGCATGAGCTGTCGCCGGACCTGGAGCGCATCCTCATCGACCGGGGTCCGGCCGTGGCGAACTGGACCCGTCTCTACGACGAGACCCTGGCCCGGCTGACGGCCAAGGTCGGCCGCGAGAACCTGACTTTGCCCGAGGCGCTGAACCGCCTGTCCGACCCCGACGCCGCCCGCCGCAAGCAGGCCGCCCAGGGCTTGGCCAAGGCCCTGGAGGAGCGCACCCCCAACCTGGCGCTCGCCATGAACACCCTGGCCTTCGAGAAGCAGGTCGAGGACCGCTGGCGGAAATATCCCGGCCCCGCCGCCTCGCGCCACATCGCCAACGAGGTGGACGCCGACGCCGTCGAGGCCCTGGAGGCCGCCGTGGTCGAGGGATACCCCTCGATCAGCCACCGGTACTATGCGCTCAAGGCCAAGGTCATGGGCCGCAAGACCCTGGACTATTGGGACCGAAACGCTCCGCTCGATACGGCCCAGCCGCGCACCTACGGCTGGGACGAGGCCAAGGGCATGGTGCTGGAGAGCTTCTCCGACCTGGCGCCCAAGTTCGCCGACACGGCCCAGACATTCTTCGCTCAGCCCTGGATCGACGCCCGGCCCCGGGCCGGCAAGCAGTCGGGCGCCTATTCCCATCCGGTGACCGCCAACCGCCACCCCTATGTGTTCTTGAACTATATGGGCGAGCGGCGCGACGTCCTGACCCTGGCCCACGAACTGGGCCACGCCGTCCACCAGACCCTGTGCAGCCCGCTCGGCACCCTGCTGGCCGACACCCCCCTGACCCTGGCCGAGACCGCTTCGATCTTCGGCGAGGGCCTGGTGTTCGAGCGCCTGCTGGCCGGCGCCTCCAAGGCCGAGCGGATGGGCCTTCTGGCGGGCAAGATCGAGGACGGTCTCAACACCGTTGTCCGTCAGATCGCCTTCCACCGGTTCGAGACCCGCTTCCACGCCGCGCGGCTGGAGGGCGAGCTCGCGCCCGACCACATCAGCGGCCTGTGGCTGGACGTCATGTCCGAGAGCCTCGGCCCGGCCGTGAAGCTCAACGCCGGCTACGAGCACTACTGGGCCTATGTCAGCCACTTCGTGCATGCGCCCTTCTATGTCTACGCCTACGCCTTCGGCGACCTGCTGGTGCGCGGCCTGATGGAGAAGCGCCGCGAGGATCCCAAGGCCTTCGCGCCCCTCTACGAGGACCTGCTCGCCGCCGGGGGCACCCGCACCTATGTCGAGGCCCTCAAGCCCTTCGGCCTGAACCCCCGCGAAAAGGCCTTCTGGGCGGCGGGCGTGAAGCAACTCGAGCGCCTCGTCGACGAGTTCGACGAACTGGTGGGGTAGGGGCTAGCCCAGCGGGATCCAGATCTCGAGGCCGCCATAGCCGGTCCGGGTGTCGAAGGTCGGCATGTGGCGCTCGATAGTTGGCGCCTCGGCGAGGGTCTTGCCGTTGTCCGGCAGCCACTCGTTCCAGATCGCGCCATAGGTCTGTCGGATGGTCGAGACGTGGTCGTCGTGGGCGAACACCGCATAGTCGCGCGACGGGATGCGCAGGCGTTCGAAGTCGCTCGGAACCCCGAAGAAGTCGCGGACCTCGGCGGCTGCCAGGTAGGCGAATCGGCCCTCGTCGTCCGGATCGGCCACCACCCCGATGGGGATCGGCTGCACCCGGTTTCCGACCTCGCCGAACCGCGGCCCGAACCGCCGCCAGAGGCCGGTGATCGTCGGCCCGTCCTCGAAGGCGCAGCGTTGG
Organism: Phenylobacterium sp. LH3H17; assembly: GCF_024298925.1. Lineage (NCBI taxonomy): Bacteria > Pseudomonadati > Pseudomonadota > Alphaproteobacteria > Caulobacterales > Caulobacteraceae > Phenylobacterium > Phenylobacterium sp. LH3H17. The sequence continues at coordinate 596,947 of NZ_CP101283.1, forward strand.
CCTAGGCCCGCCGCCAGGATCTCGCCCGCGGCTTCTATCCGGGGGGGCGGCAAGGGTGGAGCCGTCCGGCTGGGGGCGATCATAGGCTCGGCCAGGACCAGGCCTTGGGTGGAACCTCGCCGGCGGATCGCCTCCGGCGTCGCGCCGAACTGAGCGCGAAATGCCCGCGAGAAGGCCTCGTGCGAGGCGTAGCCGCTCTCCAGCGCCAGATCGAGGATGTCGCCGGCGCCGCCGGCCAGGGCCTTGGCGGCGTCGCTGAGCCGGCGGCCGCGCACATAGTCCATCACCGGCCGGCCGGCCACCTCGCGGAAGGTGTGGGCCAGGTGGTGGCGCGAGACGCCGCAGGCTTCCGCGATCCCGGCCAGGCTCAGGTCGCGGCCCAGGTTGCGGTCGATGGTCCAGAGAGCCCGGTTGGTCAGCGACATGCATCCACACTTTCGCGACCCGCAATCCCGATCAAGCCCGCGCGCCGCAGCCGGGCTAGGCAATCGCCGACCGTCCGCCGCCAGGGAGCCGCGCCATGGAATATCGAACCGCGACCCGCCTCGCCGCCGATCTACGCTCGCGCCAGGTCTCGGCCGCGGAGCTGCTCGACCAAACCATCGACCGGATCGAGGCCCTGGACGGGGCGATCAACGCCGTGGTGGTCCGCGACTTCGACCGCGCGCGGGACGAAGCCCGCCAGGCTGACGCGGCCCTTGCCGCGGGCGACACGCGGCCGTTGCTGGGCTTGCCCATGACCGTGAAGGAGGCCTTCAACGTGGCGGGCCTGCCCACCACCTGGGGGCTGCCGGGCATGCAGGACATCCCGGTTCTCGAGGACGCCGTGGTCGTGGCGCGCCTCAAGGCGGCCGGCGCGATCATCATCGGCAAGACCAATATCCCGACCATGCTCGCCGATTGGCAGAGCGCCAACCCGGTCCATGGCGTCACCCGCAATCCCTGGGATATGTCGCGCACGCCCGGCGGATCGTCCGGCGGCGGGGCCGCGGCCCTGGCCGCGGGCCTCGTGTCCTTGGAATATGGCTCGGATCTGGCCTCATCGCTGCGGGCGCCGGCCCACTACTGCGGCGTCTACGCGCACAAGCCCTCCCACGGCCTGACCCCATCCCGCGGATTTGCGCCACCCGGGGCGCCGACAAGCTGCCCTGCCCCGGTGATCGATCTCGCCGTCGTGGGGCCGATGGCCCGCAGCGCCGACGACCTCGCCCTGGCGCTCGAAGTCACCGCCGGCCCCGACGACCATGAGGCGGTGGGCTTTCGCCTCCACCTGCCCCCGCCACGCCACGCCGCACTGAAGGACTATCGCGTGCTGGCCCTCGATCGGCATCCACTGCTGCCGACCTCCGACAGTATCCGCGTCGCCTTGGCCGACCGCGCCGCACGGCTGGCGTCCCTGGGCTGCAATATCGGCCGGGAGAGCCCGCACCTGCCGGACTTGGCGCAGATCGCGGCGACCTTCGTCGAACTGCTGATGGCGCAGATGAGCGCCGACACAGCGGACGAGACCTACGCCCAGGCCCGCATGGCCGCCGAGCGCCTGCCGACGGGGGCCGATCCCATGGCCTCGGCTGCCGTGCGCGGCGGCGCGCTCAGCCATCGCGACTGGATCGCCGCCGACCGCCTGCGCACGGCCTTCGCCCACCAGTGGCGCGCGCTGTTTCACGACTGGGATGTGGTGCTCTGTCCATCCATGCCGACCCAGGCTCCGCCGCTCAACGGCCCCGGCGGGCCGGCCATGCTGGAGATCGACGGCATCGCCGTCCCTTATGAGGCGCAGCCACTCTGGGGGACGCTCGCCACCCTGACAGGCAATCCGGCGACCGCCTTCCCCATCGGCCTGGACGCTGCGGGTCTGCCGATCGGGGCCCAGGCGATCGGGTCCTTCCTCGAAGACCGCACGACCATCGCCTTCGCAGGCCTGATGGAACGCGAGTTCGGCGGTTTCGTGCGGCCGCCCCCGTGGGACGGATGACCTTTAATGGTTCCGGTCATCCCCGCCGCTACAGCCCCAGGACCGCCTTGGCCATGATGTTGCGCTGGATCTCGTTCGTGCCGGCATAGATCGAGCCCGCCCTGTCGTTCAGGTACTTGGCCGCCACCGTCAGGCTGTGGTCAGGCCCGACATGGCCCTGGTCGGCGGGCGGCCGGTAGTTGGGCGTCGGGCCGCCGGGCCGCGTGGCGTGGGGCTGGTAGGCGGCGGCGTAGTCGCCGGCCGCCTCCAGGGCCAGTTCGGTCAGCCGCTGGCTGAGCTCGGTGCCGACGGTCTTCATCATCGAGGACTTGGCGCCGGGCGCGTCGCCTTGGCTGAGGTTCGAGAGGATCTGCAGCTCCACCGCGGCCAGGGCGTCGATCTCGATGGAGAGTTGGGCCAGGCGCGAAGCGAAGCCGGGAGCGGCCAGCACGCCTTCCTTGGCGGCCATCTCCCGGATGCGGTCGAGCCGCGCCTTCAGGCCGGGCGTCGAGACCCCACCGCCGCGCTCGAACTCCATCAGGTACTTGGCGACTGTCCAGCCCTCGCCGACCTTGCCCACCACATTGGCCTTGGGGACGCGAACGTCGGTGAAGAAGACGTCGTTCTGGATGTGCTCTCCCGACAGCATCAGGATCGGGCGCACCTCGATCCCCGGCGCGGCCATGTCGATCAGCAGGAAGGTGATCCCCTGCTGAGGGATGCGCTCCTGGGAGGTGCGCACCAGGCAGAAGATCCAGTTGGCGACATTGGCGTGGGTGGTCCACAGCTTGTGGCCGGTGCAGACGAAATGGTCGCTGTCGTCCACCGCGGCCATCTGCAGGGAGGCCAGGTCCGAGCCTGAGCCGGGCTCGGAATAACCCTGGCACCACTGGTGCTCGCCGGTCAGCATGCGCGGCAGGTAATGGGCCTTCTGCTCGGGCGAACCATGGCCGATGAGCACCGGGCCGCACATGCCGATCCCCATGGGTGACAGGGGCGGAGCGCCGGCGGCGGCGAGTTCGCTGGCGAATATGTAGCGCTGGGCCGCGCTCCAGCCGCAGCCCCCATACTCCACCGGCCAGGCCGGCGCCGCCCATCCGCGGGCGTGCAGGATCGCCTGCCAGGCCACGGAGAGCTCGTGAGGGGCGTAGACGCTGGTCATCAGCCGCGTCTCATGTCGCATGGCCGGGGTCAGCTCAGCGTCGAGGAAGGCGCGGACCTCGTCTCGGAAGGCGAGGTCTTCCGGGCTCCAGGCGACATGCATCGGGCGCTCCCCATCGGCTTTGCGAGGCATGTTGAACAGGTGACGGACGGGCAGGCTAGTCCTCGCGGCCGTGTCGACCTCGACGCCCAAACTGGCTAGCGTCCAGCGCAATCGCGCTTCAGGAGACGACCCACATGCAGCCCTGGATGAACACGGCCCTGTCGCCAGACGCGCGGGCCGAGCTGCTGATCGCCGAGCTGACCCTCGACGAGATGATCTCCTTGGTCCACGGCCCCATGCCGGCCCTGGTCTCTTCCCCGCCGGCCGACGCGGCGATGGGAGCGGGCTACATCCCCGGCGTGGCGCGCCTGGGCATCCCGCCGCTGAATGAGACGGACGCCAGCCTTGGGATCGCCAACCCGCGCAAGGTCCGCCCCGGAGACGGCGCCACCGGCCTGCCGTCGGGCCTGGCGCTCGCCTCCACCTGGGATCCGGAGCTGGCCTACGCCGCCGGGGCCATGGTCGGCTCCGAGGCCCGCGACAAGGGCTTCAACGTGCTGCTGGGCGGCGGCGCCAACCTGACCCGGGAGCCGCGCTGCGGGCGCAATTTCGAATATCTGGGCGAGGATCCGCTGCTGTCCGGGGTGCTGGCCGGCGAGGCGATCCGCGGCGCCCAGTCCAACGACATCGTCTGCACGCTGAAGCACTTCGCGCTCAACGACCAGGAGACCTGCCGCCACGTGGTGGACGCCCGCATCGACGAGGGTGCCTTACGCGAGAGCGACCTATTGGCCTTCCAGATCGCCATCGAGCGTGGCGATCCAGGCTCGGTCATGTGCGCCTATAACCGGGTCAACGGCGAATGGGCCGGAGAGAACGACTTCCTGCTGAACCAGGTGCTGAAAGCCGACTGGGCCTACCCCGGCTGGGTGATGAGCGACTGGGGGGCGGTGCACACCACGGCCAAGGCGGCCCTGGCCGGCCTCGATCAGGAGAGCGGCGAGCAACTCGACAAGCAGGTCTTCTTCGGTGAGCTGCTGAAGGAGGCGGTGCAGCAGGGCGAGGTGCCGTTCGAGCGGCTCGCGAACATGGTCCACCGCATCCTGCGCAGCCTGATCGCCCACGGGGTATTCGACCGGCCCGCCGAGCGGCGCGAGACCGACTACGAAGCCAACGCCAAGGTGGCCCAGGCCGCCGCCGAGGCCGGTATCGTGCTGCTGAAGAACGACGGCGTCCTGCCGCTCTCGGGCGTCCGCAAGGTGGCGTTGATCGGAGCCCATGCCGATGTGGGCGTGCTGTCCGGCGGTGGCTCGTCCCAGGTGATCGCGCCGGGCGAACAGGGGCTGGAGATCCCGGTGACCATGGGGCCGTCCTCGGCCTTCTCGCGGATCACCTACCATCCCTCCGCGCCGCTGGCCGCCCTGCGGGGCCTGCTGGGCAATGTCGCCGTGTCCTATGACGCCGGGACCGATCCCGTGACCGCCGCCGAAGCCGCCCGCGACGCCGACGTGGCCATCGTCTTTGCCGACCAGTGGTGCACCGAGGCCGAGGACCTGCCGACGCTCAGCCTGCCGGGCGGCCAGGACGCCTTGATCGCCGCCGTGGCGGCGACGGGGGTGAAGACCGTGGTGGTGCTGGAGACCGGGACACCGGTCCTGACGCCGTGGCTGGATGAGGTCGCCGCCCTGCTGCAGGCCTGGTATCCCGGCGTGCGCGGCGGCGAGGCCATCGCCCGGGTCCTCACGGGCGAGGTCAATCCCTCGGGCCGCCTGCCGATCAGCTTCCCGCGCTCCACCGACGACCTGGTCCGGCCTCAGATCCCCGGCATGATCTTCGGCCCGCCGGTGGAGGGGAAGACCATCCCCACCTCCTTCCCGGGCGTGCAGCAGCACAAGGGCCGCTTCTCCGTGGAGCACCCGGAGGGCGCCGACGTCGGCTATCGCTGGTTCGCCCGGGCCGGCAAGCCGACCCGGTTCCCGTTCGGTTTCGGCCTCTCCTATTCGCGGTTCGGCTATTCGGGGCTGACCGTCGAGGGCGGCGAGACCCTGACCGTGAGCTTTGACGTCACCAATATCGGCGACCGGGCCGGGATCGACACGCCGCAGGTCTATGCGACTGTGGCCGGCGGACCGCGGCTCATCGGCTGGTCGCGCGTGGCCCTGGCCGCGGGCGAGACCCGCCGGGTGACCGTGACCGCCGATCCGCGCCTGCTGGCGAGCTACGATGTCAGCCTGCCCGGCTGGCGCATCGCGGCAGGCGTGGTCGCGGTGGCCGTCGGGACGTCGGCGGAGACGATGACCCTGCGCGGCGAGGCGACGCTCGCGGCTCGGACATTGAAGCCTTAACCCCTACTTTGGGTACGCTGCCGGATAGGGGCCGTTGAGGGTCTTGTAGCGATCCCGCAGCTCGGTCTGCCGCGAGGTCATCGGCTGGCTCACGCCCTTGATGTATACCGCCGTGGCCTGGGAGAGCGGCTCGAGCGGGTCGCCGGTCCAGATCACCAGGTCGGCGTCCTTGCCGGCCTCAATGGAGCCGATGGTGTCGGACACCCCGAAAATCCTGGCTGGATTGATCGTCACCGCCGCCAGGGCCGCTGAATAGGGCATGCCATAGGCCACCGCGTTGCCGGCGTTGTAGCGCATCTCCCGCACCCGGTGGGCGCCGCCCGACCCCTCGATGGCGACCATTACGCCCGCAGCCTGCAGGCGCGCGGCGTTCTCCAGGGTGGAGGCCAGCAACTCGAAGCTCTCAGGCCGGTCGCTCAGCGGATCGGTCAGGACGGGAACCCCGGCCGCGGCGATCTCGCGGGCGGCCATCCAGCCCTCTTCGGCGCCGCTGAGGATCAGCTTGACCCCTTCCTCGCGGGCGAATTTCAGCACCGCGCGGATGTCGGAGACCTTGTGCGCCGACGCGATGATCGGCATTCGGCCCTGGATCACGGGGATCAAGGCCTCGAGATCGGCCTTGGACAGGGCCAGGTCGCGCACCCCGGCCCGGTCATAGGCGGCTTTGTCGCGCATGTAGTCGCGCACGTCGCGGAAGGCGGCCTTCAGCGCCACGATCTCGGCCCCGCGCGCGCCGCCGGCCACCTTGGCTCCGCCGTCGCCGAAGGGCACCACCATGCCGACCTTCGGTTTGACCAGGATGTCGGGTCCGTCGGCCAGGTGGATCACCGCTGCCTGGCCGGCGAACAGGGCGTGGGACTTGGAATCCCCGCCGCCGCCGGCCGTGTACTGCTCGGCCTCGCCGCCGTCGTCGGCGTGCTCGCCGCCTCCGCCGCCCCGCGCCGGGATGGGCGTGACGATGGCCCGGGTGATGCCGGCCAGCCGCGCCACCGGGATCAGGGTGGAGTCCGGGTTGAGCGCGTACTGGACGTCGAAGGACGCGCCGATGTCTGGGTTGTCGACGGTGAGGTCGTCGCCCAGCGAACGGACCTCCACGGCGCCCAGCAGGGTATTGGTCGCCACCAGGCCCGGCGTCACGGTTGCGCCCTTGGCGTCGATGACGGGGATGCCCGAGGCGATCGACAGCGCCTTGTCGGCGCCTGCAACGGCGGTGATCTTGCCGCCCACCACCAGGATGGTCCCGTTGGCGATCTCGCCCGCCGGACCGGCGGTGAGTATCCGCGCATTGGTGATCGCCAGGTTCTGGGCGTGGCCGGTCGAGGCGAAGGCGGCGAGGGTCAGGGCCGCGAGGCTGACGGATAGGGTACGCATCAGCGGTTGGCCCCCTGGCCGAGTTCGAAGTCAGACTTGGGCTGGTAGCGCGGGTCCTTGCGGTCGTAGGCGATCGCGCCGTCCAGATAGACCCGCTCCGCGCGGGCATAGATCGAGAAGGGGTTCTTGTCCCACAGCACCACGTCGGCCCGCTTGCCGGGCTCCAGGGCGCCGGTGTCGGTGAGGCCCAGCGCCTTGGCCGGGTTGGCGGTGATCCACGTCATCGCCTCGGCCTCGCTGATCGTGAGGCCTCCCGCGCGGCCGGCGGCGAGCGCCTCGGCGGCTTCCTGGTTCAGGCGCTGGATGACGTCGGGGTCGTCGGACTTGATGATCGCGCAGCCGCCGGCGGCGTGGACGAGGGCCGCATTGGCCTCAATGCCGTCCCAGGCTTCCAGCTTCGAGCCCCACCAGTTGGCCCAGGTGGCGGTGCAGATGTCGTTCTTCGCCAGGATGTCGGCGACCTTGTAGGCCTCCGAGGCGTGGTGGAAGGCGGTGATCTTGTAGCCGAACTCCTGGGCGACCCCGATCATCTGGATCATCTCGTCGGCCCGGTAGCAGTGGTTCTCCACCAGGATTTCGCCTTTCAGCACGCCCACCAGGGTGTCGAGCTGCAGGTCGCGCTTGGGCGGATCGGCTTTCTCTCCACGATCGGCCTTGGCGCGGTAGTCGTCCCACTTGCGGCCGTAGTCGGCCGCGTTGATCCAGGCGGTGCGGTAGCCGGCCACATTGCCCATCCGGGTCGAGGGCGCGCGGGTGCGGCCGCCATAGACCCGCTTGGGGTTCTCGCCGCAGGCCATCTTCAGGCCGTAGGGCGCGCCGGGATACTTCATGTCCTGAGTGGTGCGGGCCGGCACGTTGCGCAGGGTGACGGAGCGGCCGCCGATCAGATTGCCGGACCCCGGCAGCACCATGATGGTGGTCACGCCCCCGGAGCGGGCCAGATTGAAGCCCGGGTCCTGCGGCCAGACCGAGTGCTCGGCCCAGACCCCGGCGGTGTTGGGATCTGTCAGCTCATTGCCGTCGGAGTGGGCGGGCACAGCCGGAGAGGGATAGACGCCGAGGTGGGAGTGAGTGTCGATCAGGCCCGGGGTCACGTACTTGCCGCGGGCGTCGACCAACTCGTAACCGGCTGGAGCGGCCAGGCCCGCGCCCACCGCCTCGACCTTGCCTTCGCGCATCAGCACCGTGCCGTTCTCGATCAGGCCGCCGGTCCCGGTGAAGACGCTGGCGCCGACCAAGGCGGTCGGCCGCGACGGCAGTGGGCGGTAGGTGGAGGCGTAGGGATCGCCATTGTTGGCGGCGTCCAGGCCCTTGGCCAGGGGGCGCGCCTTGGCGCTCTCCCCGGTGGGTTTCTTGGTGGGCGCGGCGGCCGTGGCGCACCCGCCCAGGGCCGTGGCCGCGATCAGCGCGACCGCCGTCCAAACTCTTCTCATCCCGGAAATCCCCACAGGCTCTTACTGGCGATAAGACACCACAGAGCTTGCCGGAAACAAGCCGATCCGGAGGATTATTTTGCGCAATTGGGGAGTTACCGGGCACGGGCTCGCAGCAGCGGCGCCGTAAGGGTCGGCATGGTCCGCAGAGGCCAGTCTCGGCGCGCCCTTTCGCCGCTTGCCATTTTTCAAACGGACGTTAGTCACCTTGCGCCATGTCCGACGATCTGACCGAAGAGCAGGCCGCCGTCGTTCCAGACGGCTATGTCATCAATCTCTGGCAGCGCGGCTTCGGCCGCACGGTCGGTCCGTTCTATTCGAAGCGCGACGAGGCGGCGAACGCGGAGGTCATGGCCTTCCGCGTGGAGGAGCACCACGCCAACGGCATGAACAATTGCCATGGCGGCATGCTGATGAGTTTCGCCGACATGGCCTGGGGCCGGGTGATCTCCAACCAGCGCGAGATCGGCTGGGTGACCGTGCGCGTGACCACCGATTTCCTTTCCGGCGCCCATATGGGCGACTGGGTGGAGGGGACCAGCGAGATCATCGCCGAGCAGGACGACGTCTTCACCGTCCGCGGCCGGATCTGGTGCGGCGAGCGCACTCTGATCACCGGCACCGGCGTCTACAAGGGTATCCGCTCCATCGTGCGCAAGCCGGGCGAGCGGGAAGTTCGAGGGGTGGCGTAGATGGCTTTGGATCCGGCGATCAAGGAAGGCGCGCCCGTCGGCTACGACGACCGTCCGATCCACTCCGAGCCCGGCGCCCTGCCGCCGGAGGTCCAGGCGCCGCTCGCGCCCTTCCGCGGTCAGGAGCCCGACGCGCCGACGTGGTTCCGGGACGCCATCGCCCAGGAACCCGAGCGAACCTTCGTGGAGTCGCTGGGCACCAGGCTGGAACTCCTGACCTGGGGCGAGGTCGGCAAACCCGGCCTGCTGCTGGCGCACGGCAACTCCGCCCACGCCGAGTGGTGGAGCTTCATCGCCCCGCTGCTGGCCACCGACTATCGAGTCGCCTCCATGTCCCTGGCCGGGATGGGCGCTTCCGACTGGCGCGACACCTACGCCTTTGACGACTTCGCCGAGGACGCCGAGGCTTGCGCCCGAGCCGCCGGTCTGTACGAGGGCGGGCGCAAGCCGGTCTATATCGGGCATTCCTTCGGCGGCTCTCAGGTGTTCTTCGCCGCGGCCAAGCATCCCGAGCGGATGCACGCGGCGATTCTGGTGGATGTCGGCTTCGGCGGACCGCCGCCGGACTCGCCCGAGGGCAAGCGGATGCTGGAGGCCCAGCGCCAGCAGGTCCGAAACATCCCCACCGCCGATCGAGCCAGCCGGGTCTATCCCACCATCGAGGCCGCGCTCGCCCGGTTCCGGTTCATGCCGCCCCAGGTGGCCGGGAACCTGTTCGTGGCCGACTTCATCGCCCGCCGCTCCCTGAAGCGGGCTCCGTTGGAGGATGGCTCGGGGGAGGGCTGGACCTGGCGGTTCGACCCCAACATGTGGAACAAGCTGGACCGCAGCGCCATGATGGGCATGACCACCGAGGGCAAGCCCAAGGTCGCCGTGCCCATGGCCCACATCTACGGCGAACGCTCGATGGTGATGTCCCGCCGCGCGGAGGGCCAGTCCAGTCCGCTGCCCGACGACATCGTCGAGATCGCCATCCCCGATTCGGCCCACCACATCATGGTCGACCAGCCCCTGGCCCTGGTGGCCGCCCTGCGCGCCATGCTGGCGGTCTGGCCGGCTTGAGCCCGGCGGCCGGTTCGTGTAGTCCCGGCCTCAACAGGTTTTATTTCGAGAAGAGAGACGGCCCGCCCATGGCTTCCGAGTACCACCGCGGCGAGATGGAAATTCAGGAACAGACCTCGACCTACCATCTGTTCGTGATGATGGCGAAGTGGGGCTCCCTGGCCCTGGCCGCCCTGTTGATCTTCATCACGCTCTGGTTCTGCACCGACACCGGCTTCATAGGCAGCTTCATCACCGGCCTGGTGGTCAGCGTCGGCGGCTTCCTGGTGATGCGCGAGCACGAAACGCCCGAGCACTAGGGCCGATCCGCCCCGCACGTCTGTTCCGCACCACCGTTCCGCCCTCGTCGGAGCGGGCGTGTGGTATGTCGCCATGCACTTCAAACAGTTGTTCGAAAGTCACCGTTAGGTCCCTGGACAAGCCGTGATCGCCCCCCGTATGGTCCCCCGGCTTTCGTCGGGTTTCAGGGGGACCGTAAGCGCATGGCCGTCATCGCCGTCACCAAGGAACGCCGCGCCGCCGAGACACGCGTGGCCGCCACCCCGGAGACGGTGAAGAAGCTGATCGCGTCAGGGTTCTCGGTGGTGGTCGAGGCGGGCGCCGGGACGGCCGCCTCCTTCCAGGACGCCGACTACGCGGCCGCCGGAGCGACCCTGGCCAAGAGCGCCAAGGACGCCATCGGCAAGGCCGACATCCTGTTCAAGGTCCGTGCGCCGGTCGACGAGGAGGTCGCCGCGCTGAAGTCCGGCGCCATCGTGGTGGCGACGCTCAATCCGCACCAGGACAAGGACGCGCTGAAGGCGCTGGCCGCCAAGGGCGCCACGGCCTTCGCCATGGAGTTCGTGCCGCGGATCACCCGGGCCCAGGTGATGGACGTGCTGTCCTCCCAGGCCAACCTCGCCGGCTACCGCGCGGTGATCGAAGCCGCCGAGGCCTATGGCAAGGCCATCCCGATGATGATGACCGCCGCCGGCACCGTCGCGGCGGCCAAGGTGTTCATCATGGGGGTGGGCGTCGCGGGCCTGCAGGCCATCGCCACGGCGCGGCGGCTGGGCGCGGTGGTCACCGCCACGGACGTTCGGCCCGCCACCAAGGAGCAGGTCGAGAGCCTGGGCGCCAAATTTCTCGCCGTCGAAGACGAAGAGTTCAAGAACGCCCAGACCGCCGGCGGCTACGCCAAGGAGATGAGCCCCGAGTATCAGGCCAAGCAGGCCGAACTCGTGTCGAGCCACATCGCCAAGCAGGACATCGTCATCACTACGGCGCTGATCCCCGGCCGTCCGGCGCCCAAGCTGGTCAGCGCCGAGCAGGTGGCGACCATGAAGCCGGGCTCGATCCTGGTCGATCTGGCCGTCGAGCAGGGCGGCAACGTGGTCGGCGCCAAGCTGGGCGAGGTGGCGGTTACGGCCAACGGGGTGAAGATCCTCGGCATTCCCAACCTGCCCGGCCGCGTGGCCGCCGACGCCTCGGCGCTATACGCCCGCAACCTGATGGCCTTCGCCGGTCTCTTCCTCGACAAGGACGGCGCCTTCGCCCCCGACTACGAGGACGAGATCCTCAAGGCCGCCCTCGTCACCCAGGGCGGGGCGATCGTCCATCCCGCGCTCACCGCCTGATCCCGAGAGATAAGATGGAAGCTGTCGATCCCACCGTCTTCCGCCTGGCGATCTTCGTCCTGGCGATCTTTGTCGGCTACTACGTCGTGTGGAGCGTGACGCCCGCCCTGCACACGCCGCTGATGGCGGTGACCAACGCCATCTCCTCGGTGATCATTGTCGGCGCCCTGCTGGCGGCTGCGGCCAACAGCCCCAACGGCGGGGCGCTCACCGGCAGCATCATGATTTCCAAGGGGGCCGGCGCCGTGGCCGCGGCCTTCGCCGCAGTGAACATCTTCGGCGGCTTCCTGGTCGTCCGCCGCATGCTGGCCATGTACAAGAAGAAGGCGAAATAGGCCCATGAACGCCAATATCGCGGCCATCGCCTACATCGTCTCGGGGATCCTGTTCATCCTGGCCCTGCGCGGCCTCTCCAGCCCCACCACCAGCCAGGCGGGCAACCGCAACGGCATGATCGGCATGGCCATCGCGGTCGGCACGGCGATGCTGACCCTCTGGGGCCAGGGCGCGCTGGATGCGCTGACCTTGGGCCTCATCCTGGGTGGGGTGGCCATCGGCGGCACGGTGGGCGCGGTGATCGCCCGCAAGGTCGCCATGACCTCCATGCCGCAACTGGTCGCCGCCTTCCACAGCCTGGTCGGCATGGCCGCCTGCCTCGTGGCCGTGGCCGCCATCTACACCCCCGCCGCCTACGGCATCATGGGCGAGGACGGGACGGTCCACCTCAACTCGCTGATCGAGCTCAGCCTGGGCCTGGCCATCGGGGCTGTGACCTTCACCGGCTCGGTGATCGCCTTCGCCAAGCTGAACGGCAATATGAGCGGCGCGCCGATATTGCTGCCCGCGCGCCACCTGCTGAACATCCTCATCGCGCTCGCCATCGTCGCCCTGGTGGTGGTGCTGGTGATGAGCGGCGGCCAGGCCATCTGGGCCTTCTGGGGCATCTTCGCGCTCAGCCTACTGGTCGGGATCACCCTGATCATCCCCATCGGCGGCGCCGACATGCCCGTCGTGGTCTCCATGCTGAACTCCTACTCCGGCTGGGCCGCGGCGGCGCTGGGCTTCACGCTGGAGAACGTCACCCTGATCATCACCGGGGCCCTGGTGGGCTCGTCCGGCGCGATCCTCAGCTACATCATGTGCAAGGCCATGAACCGCAGCTTCATCTCGGTGATCCTGGGCGGGTTCGGGGCCGATGACAGCGCCGCGGCCGGCGGCGCCAAGGCCGAGACCCGGCCCGTCAAGCAGGGTTCCGCCGAGGACGCGGCCTTCATCATGAAGAATGCCTCGAAGGTGATCATCGTCCCGGGCTACGGCATGGCCGTCTCCCAGGCCCAGCATGCGCTCCGCGAAATGGCCGATAAGCTCAAGGAGGAGGGCGTCGAGGTGAAGTACGCCATCCACCCGGTCGCCGGCCGGATGCCGGGCCACATGAACGTGCTGCTGGCCGAGGCCAACGTCCCCTATGACGAGGTCTTCGAACTGGAGGACATCAACGCCGAGTTTCCGGTGGCCGACGTGGCCTTCGTGATCGGCGCCAATGACGTCACCAATCCGGCCGCCAAGACCGACAAGACCAGCGCCATCTACGGCATGCCGATCCTGGACGTGGAAAAGGCCCGCACCGTGCTGTTCGTGAAGCGCGGCATGTCCTCCGGTTACGCCGGCGTCGAGAACGAACTGTTCTTCCGCGACAACACCATGATGCTGTTCGGGGACGCCAAGAAGATGGTCGAGGGTATCCTCAAGAGCCTCTGACTCTGAGGCCCAATATCGCCTGTATAGTCCAGCCTGATGGTCGGTCGCGGCAATATGCGTTCGACCGCATGGTTTATTTCGCCACGTTTTGGTCTAGAAGACCCGTCACATAGCCCCCCGATTTGATGATGAACCGTCGAAGCTTGGCCGCTTGACCTCTAGCGGACCCATAAGAAGCTCGACTGTACTGGACGAGGTATTTCTTGCATTCAACTGTCTCGGCCATGCTTGGCCGCTTGCGCCATTTTTGGCTCGAAGCTGCCCTGGCCGCCGGCGTGACCCTCACCGCCGTGACCGCCGCCTACGCGGCCGGCGCGGACCTGTCGCCGCCCCCGAGCGCGCCCCGGCCGCAGGCCGTCGCGCCCGCCGCCGCCCCGGTTGCGCCCCCGCCGCCGCCGGCGGTGTTCGAGTGCGGCGAACCGGTGCCCGGGCATGAGGTCAACTCGCCCTTCGGCCTGCGCCGCATGCCGTGGGAAAAGCACGGTCGGCTGCATGAGGGCGTCGACATCGCCGCCCCCGTCGGCATGCCGGTCCTGGCCGTGGCGGACGGGGTCGTCACCCGCGCCGGGAACAGCCCGAGCTACGGCCGCTTCGTCGAGGTGAAGCACGCCGAGGGCTTGGTCAGCTTCTATGCCCACCTGGGCCGCATCGACCCGCACGCCAAGCCTGGCGCCGCCGTCCAGAGGGGCCGGGCGATCGGCAAGATCGGCTCCAGCGGAACCTCCACGGGTCCGCACGTCCACTTCGAGATTCGCCAGGACGAACGGCCCCTCAACCCTGTCGCCTTCATCGGGCGCGAGTTCGCCACGGCCGAAGACCTGCCTCTGCGGACCGCCGCCCGCTATTCGCAGCGGGTGCGCGTGGCCCAGGTGTCGTTCGTTCCGGAGACCAAGCGCGCGCTCATGGAAGGTCCGCGCAAGGTAGAGAAGGCCGAGGCCGAGGACCGTCCGCGGGCGACCCTGACCTTCACCGCCAAGTCGGCCGACACATCCGGCGTCGAGGCCACCGCAACCGCCTCGGCTCCGGGGCCGATGGTCGTCCCGACCGCCGGCTAGGCGCGGGGCCGACCGAAGGCACGCTCCGCGGCGTAGGCGGCGACCAGGGCGAACACCGGCGCCGCGAGCATGAACCAGAGCGGATGCGGGATCATCCACATGGTCCAGGCCGAGAAGGCGAACAGGGCCAGCGCGACGATCCGGCCAGCCCAGGCGCGGCGGCCGGCGACCAGGTTTCCCGTCGAGGCCCCGGCCAGCACGCCCAGGAACCAGGCCAGGAGGACGGCGCCCTTGGCCTCCAACGGGATCTTCGACATCACCGTCGCCAGCTGGGCCGGATCGGTCAGGTCCACCCCCGGCGGCGGCGGGAAGATCGTGTGGCCCATGCCCTCGACCACGCCGGTGACCACCATGCCCACCAGCACGCCCAGCACCACGCCCAGGATCAACCGCAACATTTCCGCCGCCCTCGCCTCGATCTCGCCGGGCAAACTCGGCTATTTGCTCCCCATGCTCAAGATCGACCCATGACCGGCGCCGGCTTCCATCCCGCGCGGGGGGAACTGGTGGACATCGGAGGACGCCGCCTGCGCGCGGTTCGAGCGGGCCCGGCCGGCGACCGGCCGCTGATCGTCCTGGAATGCGGCGCCTTCGGTTGCGCCGCCGACTGGGCGGTGGTGCAGGACCGCCTCTCCGCCAAGGGAATGGCCAGCCTGGCCTATGATCGCGCCGGCCTGGGCTATTCCGATCCCGGCCCCGCGCCCCGCGACGGGGCGGCCATCGCCGACGACCTTGGCCAGCTACTGGCGCGCCTGGGCGAGCATGGGCCCTATGTGATGGTCGGCCACTCCATGGCGGGTCTGCTGCTTCGGGTCTTCGTCCCGCGCCACCGCGACCGGGTCCTGGGGGTGGTGCTGGTCGACGCCGCCATGCCCGAGGCGATGGAGGTCAAGTCGACGGCCGGGGCGGTCAACGCCTATCGCGGGGCGATGAGGCTGGTCGGCATGTGGTCGGCGGCGGGCTTCATGCGGCCGGTCTCCCTGGTGATCGGCGACCTGATCGGCCTGGAGGGCGAGGCCTCGGCCGAGAAGCGCCGCGTCTATGGTTCGGCGGGTCACACCAAGTGGGCGGCCGAGGAGGTTCAGCAGTGGCCGCGCACCTCGCTGATGGGCCGTGCGCCCTTCGACCCTGACCTGCCGGTGGCCGTGGTCACCGCCGGGGACGAGCGGTTCGCCGCGCCGTTGAAGCGGCTGCAGGTGGCCCCGGCCCTGGCCTCAACGCGGGGCTATGTGGACCATGTGCGCGGCGCCAACCACGCCAGCCTGCTCGGCAAACGGTTCGCCGATCCCATCGTCAAGGGCGTGGAGCATATGCTCTGCGCCTAGGGCTCGCGATCCACCGCGCCGCAGGCGGCCAGCAGGCGGGCCTGGGCCAGGGCGCGGACGCTGACGCCGGCAACGCCGGCGGCCAGGGCGACGCGGTCGCCGTCGACCACGACCGGCAGCCCCTGGCGGGCGCTGGGCGGCAGGCCGGCCAGACCCTGGCGCTCGCGGGACGACAGTCGCGCAGCGAACCCCGCGAGCGGCCGGATCGCCACCACGTGGTCGGCGATGATCTCGAAGCGCCCGTCCCAGACCGTCGCGCATCCTGGCGAAACCTCGAGGGGCGCCAGGCCCCGCCGGGTCATCTCGCCGGGCTCGCGCAGGAACCGGACCTCCGCGGCGCCGGCCTCGATGCGCGCCCCGGCCAGGCTGGCGGCGAAGGTTTCCTCGCTCCGCAACCGGTGCGCCAGTCGGGCGGTTCGGTCACCGCGCGGCGGTCGGGAGGCCCCCGCCGCGCAGAGGCAGGCCGCGCCGACGAAAGCCGCGATCTCGCCCTGGCGCAGGGCGTCGCGCGGCAGGGTCAGCAGGC
This sequence comes from Phenylobacterium sp. LH3H17, assembly GCF_024298925.1. NCBI lineage: Bacteria > Pseudomonadati > Pseudomonadota > Alphaproteobacteria > Caulobacterales > Caulobacteraceae > Phenylobacterium > Phenylobacterium sp. LH3H17. The sequence goes on from NZ_CP101283.1 coordinate 613,288, forward strand.
CCGTGCCGACATCAGCGTGGACGGCCAGGGCCAACCCTGCTGGCCTGGCCGACGCCAAGACGGGATCGGGTGAGACCGGCGCCATGGCGGCCAGGGCCTGTCGCGCCCTGGCGCGGGCGAAGCGCTGGTCGTCGTTGGCTGGGTCGTCGATCCAGGTCTCGCCGCGGGCGGTGAGCCAGGTGCGGATCTCGGCGCGCCCCGCGCCCAGCAGGGGGCGCAGGAGGAAGACGTCACGGCCTTCCGGCCAGACCGGGGAAGGGGCCCACTCGCGCGGGCTGGGCGTGGTCGAGCCCGCGCCGCGCATGGCCTGAGCCTCGGCGCGATCACCGGCCGTGTGACCCATCAGCACGACCCGCGCTCCGGCCCGGCGCGCGGCGTTGGCGATCAGCCGGTGTCGCGCCTCCCGCGCGGCTGCGGGCAGGCCGGTCGACGGCTTGCGGCCGGTCCAGCTCAGCGCCTGGAACCCCGCCCCTAGCCGGGCGGCGAGGTTGGCGCAGGCCTGGGTCCAGTCAAGGCTCAGGGGTCCGAGCCCATGGTCGACCGTCAGGATCAACAGTCTGCGACCGTGCGCGCGGGCCCAGGCGTCGGCGAGCAGGGCCAGGGCGACGGAGTCGCCGCCGCCGGAGACGGCCACGGCCAGGGGCCGGTCGCTGTCGGCGCGAAGGCGGCGGTCGAGGACGCCGCCGCAGCCGAGATCGTCGTGGGCGCGGGCTAGGCCGCGCACTTGGCTTGGCTGCGCGCCGCGGCGGCGCGGCCCTGCACGGCCGGCGGCGCCTTCGGGTAGCGGCGCGAGAACTCCGCGAGGGTCTGGCAGGCGTCAGCGGGCTTCTTGATCTGGATCAGGGCGCGGGCCAGCTCGACCACGGCGTCTGGCGCCCAGGGTGTCCTAGGCCAGCCGCGGATCGCGCCGATATAGGCCCCAGCCGCCTCCGCGTGCGCTGCGCGCGCCGACAGTGTCTTGCCCAGCCAGTAGCGCGCCTCAGGCGCCTTGAGGCTGTCCCCATAGCGGGCGACATAGGCGCGGAAGCCGGTCTCGGCGCCGTCATAGTCGCCGCTCAGCATCAATTGCCGTGCCTGGTTGAAGGTCTCGGTGGCGGTCTGGGTCGGCGGCGCGCCGGACAGCTCCGGAGCCGGCAGACCGGCGTCGACCGGCGCCTCGGCCGCAGCGGCGCGGTTTTCAAGCGTGGCGATCTTGTCGGAGAGGCTCTTAATCTGGCTCTTCAGGGCCTGGTTCTCGCGTCGGGCCAACTCGCCGTCGCGCGCGGCGGTCTCGAGGTCGCCGGTGATGCGGGTCAGGCTCTGCTCCAGCTCGCCCAGGCGTCGCGTCAGCTCTTGGAGCTGGTAGTCGGTCTCGGCCGGCTGGATCACCACGGGTTTGCCGGAGTCGCGACCCTGGAAGACGATGGCGCGCAGTTCGCGCATCACCTGCTCCATGCGGTCCAGACGCCGCGCGTCGCGGGCGTCCAGCGGGTCGATCGGGGTCTGGGCGAGCGCGGTGGTGGAGAACAGCGCGAGCGCGAGGGGCAGGGCGAGGCGGCGGAAGATCATGGCGTCATTCTAACCTGGTTCGGGCGACCGAATTGCGGCTCCCGCAGCAAACGGGAGTTCGAGGCGAAACGCAAAGAGGGGGCCCCGGGTGGGACCCCCTCCCGCATGTTCAGGACGCTCTAGGACTAGCGCGCACCGCCGGTGATCGCCGTGGCGGCGTTCCGGTTGCGTTGATAGGACTCTTCGCTGGTGCCCGGATCGATCGGGCGCTCCTTGCCGAACGACACGGTGGAGATGCGGTTCGGGGCGACGCCGCGGCTGACCAGATGCTCGCGCACCGAATTGGCCCGGCGCGAGCCGAGGGCGAGGTTGTATTCGCGGGTGCCGCGTTCGTCGGCATTGCCTTCGATACGGACCTGAACGGCGGGATAGCGCACGAGCCATGCGGCCTGCGCGTCCAGCACCGGGGCGGCGTCGGAGCGGATATCGTACTGGTCGAGATCGAAATAGACCCGATCGCCGACATTGACGACGAAGTCCTGGGTCGAGCCCGGGACCACGCCGGCGGGCGCGGGCGCCGGAGCCGGGGCCGAGTCCGTCGGCGCGGGGGCCGACGGCGCGGGCGCGGTCGGAGCGGTCGGCTGGGGCTTGGGCTTTGACGCGCAGGCTGTCATGGACAGCGCCGCGGCGGCGATCAGGGCCAGTCGAACGGCGCCCTTGGTGTTGAAGCTCTGCACGTGGGCTTCTCCTTCTGATGTTTACGACGGCGGTTCCCAGACGTCCCGAGTACCTGCACCTATTCGGCTTTTTGAAGGCCTAACAATCCGGTGATGGCCCGCTTGGCGCGCCAATACCTCAAACGACTAATTCAACAACGGTGACCAGGCCGGGTCCGAGGCCGAGCCGGGATACGGGCCGGGCCGGAGGATCCGACCGGTGATGTCCACCGTCCACAAACGCGGGGCGCCGCCAGGCGTTTCCCGGCTGAACATCAGGACCCGGCCGTTGGGCGCCCAGGTGGGGCCCTCGTCGAGATAGCTGGTGGTCAGCAACCGTTCGTCCGAGCCGTCAGGCTTCATCACCCCGATGTGGAACTGGCCGCCCACCTGCTTGGTGAAGGCGATGAAGTCGCCCACCGGGCTCCAGACCGGGGTTGTGTAGCGACCCGAGCCGAACGAGATGCGCCGCGCGCCCGATCCGTCAGCCCCCATGACGTAGAGCTGCGGGCTTCCTCCGCGGTCGGAATTGTAAACGATCCGCGTCCCGTCCGGGGAGAAGGACGGCGAGGTCTCGATGGAGGGGTCCGAGGTCAGCTTAGCCGCGGCGCGGTTGCGAAGGTTCATCACATAGATGTCGCTGTTGCCGTTGCGCTCGACCGAGAAGGCAACGCGCCCGCCGTCCGGCGAGAAGCGCGGGGCGTAGACCATTCCGGGGAAACTTCCGAGGGACTCTCGCCGGGCGGTCTCAAGGTTGAAGAGGTAGATCGACGAGCCCTCCGGTCGCAGGGCCATGTAGGTGATCTCCTGGCTGGTCGAGGAGAACCGGGGCGTCATGACGATATAGGAGCCGTCGGTCAGGTAGCTGGGATTGGCCCCGTCCTGGTCCATGATCCCCAGGCGCTTGACGCGGTTCAGGCGCCCGCCGCTCTCGGAAACGAAGACGATGCGGGTATCGAAATAGCCCTTCTCGCCGGTCAGCCGCTCATAGACAGCGTCGGAGATCTTGTGGGCCACGCGCCGCCAGTTCTCCGGTGTGGAGGTGAACTGCAGGCCCAGGAGCTGCTGCTCGGCATAGACGTCCCAGAGACGGAAATTGACCGTCAGCCGGCCACCCTCGACGGTCACCTGGCCGTTGACCAGGGCCTGGGTGTTGATCGCCTTCCAGTCGGGAAACCGGGGCTGGACGTTGACGTCCAGGCTCTTCTCGATGAAGGCGGCCTGGTCGACGGGCCGGAACAGGCCCGAGCGCTCCAGGTTGGCGGTGATGACCTGGGCGATCTCCGCGCCGCGGGCGCCGCCGAAGGCGGGGATGGCCACGGGCAGGGGCTGGACGTCGCCGCGATTGACGTCCACCTCGATCTGCGCGGCCGCCGGCGGGGCGCTGGCGAGCGTCGCGGCGAGGACCGCCAAGATCGCCAGGACAAGGGATTTCAGTCGCATCGGTCGTCTCTCCTGAAGGCCTAGGAACAGGCCTCTGCGGCGTTGAAGTTGACCGCGATGCGGTCGCCGTAGAAGTCGCGGGGCAGGTTCTTGAACGGGGCGGCCTGGTAGACCGCGCGGATCGCGCGTTCGGCGGCGGCCTGTTCGACGGCGTTGGGCGAGCGTTCCTTGCCGCCGGCCTCGACCTGGCCGATCACCTGGCCGCCGGCGCCCAGGGTGAAGGTCACCCGCACCTTGACCGAGCGTCCGCCCTCGACCTCGCAATTGGGGTTCCAGCGCCGTTGCAGTTCGTCGGCGAGCCCCTTCAGGGCGTTGGCCGCCATGCCGTCGCCCATGTCGGGCCGGGCGACCTTCGCTGTCTCCTGGCGGGCAGGGCCCTTGGCGGCCGAGGAGGTTCGAGATCCCGACGAGCGGGCGGCCTTGGCGACGTCGGCGGCCAGGGCGTCGAGGTCGAGGCTGGGGGTCTTCTGCGGCTTGGGCGCGGGCTTGGCCGGCGCCTTCAGAGTGGGCTTGGGCGGCGCGGCGAGGGCGGGCTTGGGCGTGGGCGGCGTAGGGATCGGGGCCGGGTCCGGTGCGGCCGCCTCGGCCGGGGCGTCGGGGACCGGCTGTTCGGTCTGGGCGGTCTGTTGTTCCGGCGCCTGCACGGCCTGGCGCAGGTTGGTGTCGGGGGCGTTGGAGACGATGTTGATCGGCACCGAGGCGCCGACCGAGAGCTCCCGGGTCCACGGCCACGTGACGAAGGCCAGCCCGAACACGCCCAGGTGCAGGGCCAGGGAGGCGATCATCGCGGGGGAGAATTCGCGGCTGCGCGACGCCATCCCGGCCTCAGCGCTTGCGGGCGTCGCCGCCCGAGGAAGGCCCGCCCGTATCGGTGATCAGGTTGATCGAGGTGAAGCCGGAAGCCGCCAGCGCCGCCATCACCTGGGCCACGACCTCGTAGGAGGACCTGCCGTCGGCGCGGACATAGATCGGCTTGGCGGCGTTCTCCCCGACCATGGCCCGCAGGCGCGGAGCCATGCCGGCGAAGGGCACGGGGTCTTCCTGGATGAACAGCGAGCCGTCGGCGCGGATCGAGACCGTCACGGGCTCGGAGTCGTCCTCCATGGCCCCGGCCTCGGTCTTGGGGAGCTCCACCGGGACACCCACGGTCAGCAGCGGCGCCGAGACCATGAAGATGATCAGCAGCACCAGCATCACGTCGACCAACGGCGTGACATTGATCTCGGCCAGCGCCCCGCGGCTGCGGCGTCCGCGGCGACGGCGCGAACCGCCGGTGGCGGAAAAGGCGTCGTGGGCGGAGAGCGCCATGGCTCAGCCCCGCTCGGCCAGGCGCCGCTGGATCGCGGTCGACAGGTCGTCGGCGAAGCCTTCCAGCCGGGCCGAATATCGTCCGGCGTCGGACGAAAAGCGGTTGTAAGCGATGTAAGCTGGGATGGCTGCGATCAAGCCGACGGCGGTGGCGAACAGGGCTTCGGCGATGGAGGGGGCGACGACGGCGAGGTTGGTCGACTTCTCGATGGCGATGGCCTGGAAGGCCTTCATGATCCCCCAGACCGTGCCGAACAGGCCCACGAAGGGCGAGGCGGTGGCGACGATGGCGAGGGAGGAGAGGCCGGTCTCCACGCGGGCGCTCTCGCGGGCGATGGTGGTGTCGAGCTGGCGGTCGATGCGCTGGATCAGGAAGGCGGCCTGGCTCTCGTTGCCGACCCCGCGCTGGCGGGCCTCGCGCCACTCGCGCAGGGCGGCCTGCAGCATGCGGGGCAGGGCGTGGACGGGACGTTCCCCGGCGTCGGCGGCGATCTCCTCCAGGGGGCGGCCGGAGGCCACCTCGTCCTCGAAGACGTCGGCCTCGCGGTTGAGCGCCGTCAGGCGGAACACCTTGTCGAGGATCACGGTCCAGGACCACAGGCTGGCCAGGATCAGCCCGACCATCACGCCCTTCACAACCCAGTCGGCGCGCAGGAACAGGTTGATGAACGAGAAGCTGTCGGCGGTGATCGGCGCGGCGTCCATGCGGGCTCCAGGAATAGCGGCGGGCCTGGTCTTCAAAGCTCGCTGCGGTGGCGATCTTAAGGCCGCCATTTTTGGTTAATCGCGACTTAACGCGGACCAACTCAAGCGAAGTAGGGTCGCAACTGTTCCAGCATCCCGGCCGGCGGCTTGCGAGGGCGGCCGGCCAGGTCGATGCAGGCCGCCTCCACCTGGGCCCGGCAGATCAGCTCCTCGCCGCGGAAGATCTGCTGGCCGATGAACAGGCGCGGACCGCGGGCGCTGTCATAGGTGGTCCGGACAAGCAGCGCGTCGTCGATGCGCGCGGCGCGCTTGAACTCCAGCTCCATGCGCACGATGGCGAAGGCCGCGTCCTGGTCCTGCAGCGCCGCGTGACGGATGCCGGCGACGCGCAGGAAGTCGCTCCGGCCGCGCTCGAAATAGCGGACATAGTTGGCGTGGTAGACGACGCCGGTGAAGTCGGTGTCCTCGTAATAGATCCGCACCGGCAGGACATGCTCGCGGCCCTCGATGACACCCGCGGACGGTTCTGAAGTCATGGCCCTGATCTAGCCGAGCCCGCGCCCAAGGTCAGCCCCCGAAGCCGCGCTGACGACAGATCCTCCCCCAGCGCGTAGCGCGATTTGGGGGAGGTGGGTCGGAGCGAAGCGGAGAGCCGGAGGGGGTTGAAGCGCGCCGAAGAGAGTCAAAGTCCCCCTCACCCGGCCATTCGGCCGGGAGCTCCCCCAGAGGGGGAGCATCTGGGTTCGTGGCGATCGGCGCCCTACTCGTCCTCGAACAGGGTCGCCTGCCCGCCGGCCTGGATCTGCGGGGGCGGGGTGAGGCCGAGGTGGCTGTAGGCCTTGCCGCAGGCCATGCGGCCGCGCGGGGTGCGCTGGATGAAGCCCTGCTGCAGCAGGAAGGGCTCGATCACGTCCTCGACCGCGTCGCGGGCCTCGGCGATGGCGTAGGCCAATGTCTCCACCCCGGCGGGGCCGCCGCCATAGTTGTCGATGAGCGCGGTGAGGTAGCGGCGGTCCAGGGCGTCGAGGCCGGCGGGGTCGACGTCCAGGCGCG